>JALYZO010000105.1 GCA_030945745.1 Actinomycetota bacterium | reverse complement strand
AGCGGGCGGACAAGCGTCCGATGCTCGCCGATCTGAGGGACTCCGGAGGAATCGAACAGGATGCCGACACCGTGATCTTTGTATATAGAGATGAGCTGTACTACCCGGACTCGCCCGATCGGGGAATGGCGGAGATCAATGTGGCCAAGCAGCGGTCGGGCCCAGTCGGTATGAGCCGGTTGGCGTTCTTGCCATTTCCACGTTTTGCGAACATGGCGAGTGGTGGAATCTAGGAGCCTCGGCGTCGAGGAGGGCCATCTTCTGGCCCGGCTCGGGCCATGGCCCACAGCCGCTCGGCGAGCGGGGGTGGGGTGTAGTGGCGCCCGTGGCGCGCTCGGCTCGCCCCCGACAATGCGCCGACGTAGGCGGCACCGACGTCCTCGGCAGGCAGCGCTCCCCCCGACCTGTCCAGGGTGGCATCGGCAATCGTGGCCACGGGGGCCGGGGTGTCGACGCACTCGCCGACGTCGAGCCACCGCCCGCTCAGCCCGGCGGCTGTGGCCTGGGCCGTCCACCACGACGGGACCGCGGACAGCACGGCGACCGCGGTCGGCGTCGGGGTCGGCGCTGGCGATGTCTGAGCGCGAGCCCCGGGCCCCGAGGGCGCGGGCGAAGATGGCCCGCTGTTCCTCGGCCGGTGCCATCCCGACCGCTTCTGGCTCCGCCGGGCCGGAGGTCACGGCCAAGACGCTATCCCGGCGACATCGCTGAGCGAGGGATCGGGACGGCCTTCCATTGGCGAGAGGTGGCGTCGGCCTTCTCACGACGGAGCCGGGGTACCGTCACGACCAGCCGAAGGCGACACACCTGGGCTTGAGCCGAGGCGCCCGGTCAGAGCGGGGCCGGCGATGATCCGCAGGGTTCGGGGAGCCGAGCCCCACTCGCGCCTACGGGCAGACCTCGATCTCCACGAAGTTGGCCGCCTCGACCTGCTTGCGGCACCAGGAGCCGTCGGGGGCCAGGACCTCGATCTCCAGGCCGAAACCGCGTGGGCGACGACGACGCAGGGTCTGGACCGACATGACCTCGCCGACCCGGCCGTCGACGTCGCGCACGACGGTGTCGATCCCGACGTCGGCCCACGTCGCCGCCAGCCACTCGGCGTTCACGAGGGGATGGGGGCCGGCGCGGCCCGCTCGCCGGCGCCGAAGCGTTCCCATGCCGCCTGGCGGCTGACGCCGAGCACCCGGCCGATCTGCTCCCAGCTCACCCCGCCGGCCCGGGCCCGGGCCACACCCCTGCGCAGGTTGGCCATGGCCTCGTTGGCGTCGCGGACCAGCTCGTCGAGCCCGGCCAGGGGCAGCAGCGGCCGAGCGTGGCCGGCGTCCCAGTCGGCGTCCATCATGGCGTCGACCTGTTCGTCGGTGGGCGACTGGGCCCCGTGTGAGTCGTGGACCGGGCCGGTCCACCCGCAGCTGCACTCGCAACGCCAACCGACGGTGTGGCGGGCGATCTCGGTCGTCCAGGTCCCGCCGGCGCTGGAGCCGTCGGCGAGGAGGTGGGCCAGGTAGCCCTCGTGGTCGTGGAGGCCGTGATCGTCCTCGTCGTACAGAATCGATCCCATCCGTCAAGGATACCTGACGGGCGGCAGGTGTCAAGGTACCCTGACGGTTAGAACGATTCGGGACGCAGTGGGGACGGCCGACAAAGGGCGCTGGTTCTGGACCTCACCACGCCGTCGTAGCCCGCGACGCCGTCCGGTAGTAGCGTCCCGCCCGCATGGAGGCTCACCTCCACGCGGCAACTGTGCCCCCGGCCCTGTTTCCCAACTTGGGCCGGGGGCATTCCCATGCTCACCTTTCGAGCACCAATCGGTCCTGCTCCTCGATATCAGTGAGTCCTAGTGGCCTGTAAAGGGTAAATACGCTGCCATGATTTGCCTAAATAGAGGTTGCATTCGTCCTCCCAGTATGGTTTAATACAGGTACGGCAGTAATCGCTGGAAGGGAAACCCAGCGGCCGTGCATCCAACAAATTGCCGTGTGTCGAAGGAGGAACCTTTCATGACTGATTCCGTGGGTGGCCGCGCCAGTGCTCTGTTCGAGGGCGAGGGGCCGATCCGTGTGGTGGCCTGGCCCGACCCGGTGGCCGACGCTTCCGGCTTCGCCGCCAACTCCGCCATGGTCGAGTGGTGCTGGCTCGCCGTCGTCGGGCCGTCGGGGGCCTGGGCCTACCGCCGTTTGGTCTCGGCGCTGGCGGCCAGCAAGGGCGCCTATGACCAGGACCTGGCCCAACTGGCCCACTGGCTGGGCCTGGGTGCCGGCGTCAGCCCCAACGCCCCGGTGTCCCGCACCCTGCTGCGCCTGGTCCGCTTCGGCCTGGCCGCGGTGACCGGCCCCCGG
>JALYZO010000100.1 GCA_030945745.1 Actinomycetota bacterium | reverse complement strand
GCTACCGTCCTTGCATCGCTACTTGGAGCATTTCTCTTTGAGCTCTTCCGGGTAATCGCGGTGTTCAGGGATGGCAAGTCGCCTTCCGGTCTCGATTGGTTTCTGTCCGTACTGTTCGTTGTACTGGGTGCCCTCGTGCCACTGCTATACGGTGTCAGGGAGCGGAACTTTCTTGAGGTCGCACAGTTGGGTATTAGCGTGCCTGGATTGATCAGTGGAGGCTTTAGGGTGGCGACTTCAAGTGATGGTGATCGGAACGGTGGCAACGGCAATGCCAAAGGCCACAATCCCACCATGCGCTATCTTGCGCTCCGATCCTGACTTTCGGGTTACGACGGGTCTTGAAACCGACGTTATGTGACGGTTCCTGAACCGCTGGGGACCGGCGATACGGACCGATCGGTGGCCGCTTCGCCAAGCCGAACACAGATGGATTGCAAAGGCAGTCTATAGAGGGCGTGCGCTCAGGCGACCGTTCAATCCATCCCAGCCGTCCGATGGCATCGGTGACCGTAAGCGCGGATCCTCCAGTCCCAGCTCGTCGGTCATGCAGCTAGTCTTGGCGAAATTGCATGCACCGCAAGCAGCCACCACATTATCCACATCGGTCGCTCCACTCGCTGCAAGCGGGGTCACATGGTCCCATGTTAAACAGAGAACCAGCTGTCCGGCGTGGCAGGTAACCTCGGCATAACCCGTCTCGGATACGGGCAGCGCAGCGGGGAGTTGGCGCTCCAGAGCCGCCATCGTCGCAGAAGTCACGACTCGGATGCCGCAGTATCGGCACCGCCACCCATCTCGTGCTGCGACTTCCCGCCTCATCGCGAGCGGAATGGCCCCCTTGACATTCCTTCTAGTGAGTCCTTGATGCGCTGCGTCGTCGTGACGCCGTTTACCGGGTATTCGCGATGAAGCGGGGAGCGCCCGTTTACCGGGTATTCGCGATGAAGCGGGGAGCGGGACCGTGAGGGTCCGGGCCGATACAGGGTTGACCATCCGCCCCTGAGGCCAGGGGCCTCGTGATTCTTGGAGCTGTCGATGGCAGCAAGAATCCGAGGAGGCCCCTGGTGGGATTTGAGAGTAGCGAGAGCGCGGTCGCGGTTGTCGGCCTAGAGGGTTTCGTGTTGCTGGCGGCGGTGGAGACCGGCGGTGAGCTGCACCAGCTCGTCGAGACCAAGGCCAGCAAGGTCGGCTGTCCCGGCTGTGGGACGCGAGCGCTGTCCAAGGGCCGGCGCCGCACGAGGATCCGGGATCTGTCCTGCGGTGGGCGGCCGGTGGTGGTCGTCTGGGCCAAGCGCCTGTGGCGCTGTGGCGACGCCGACTGCGACGTCAAGGGTTGGAGCGAGACCAGCCCGCTGATCGCCCCGAGGGCGTCGTTGACCGAGCGGGCCCGGGCCGAGGCCTGCCGGCGGGTGGGCCAGGACAACCACGCCGTGGCCCAGGTGGCGCGGTCGCTGGGCGTCGGCTGGGCCACGGTGATGCACGCGGTGCGTGACTACGGCACGCCGCTCGTCGACGACCCCGGCCGCATCGGAGCGGTGGGTGCCCTGGGCCTGGACGAGACGGCCTGGCAACGGGCCAACGCCGCCCGCCACACCGCCTTCGTCACCGGCTTGGTGGACATCGTCGCTGGTCGTCTCCTCGACATCGTGGCTGGTCGCAGCGCCAAAGTGGTCGAGGACTGGTTGGCCGCCCGCCCCGAGGCGTGGCTGGCGGGGGTACACACCGTGGTCATCGACCCCCACCGGGGCTACGCCAACGGCGTGGCCATCAAGCTGGCCCACGCCAGCTTGGTCATCGACCCCTTTCACGCCGTCCGCCTCGCCAACCAGGCCATCGACGATGTACGCCGGCGGGTGCAGCAGGACGAACTCGGTCACCGGGGCCGCAAGGGCGACCCGCTGTACGGCATCCGCCGGCTGCTGCTTCGCGCCGACGAGCGCCTGAGCGTCAACGCCCGGGCCCGCCTGGAAGCGGGCCTGGACGCCGGGGACCCCAACGACGAGGTCTACGCCGCCTGGCAGGCCAAGGAGGCCCTGCGTTGGATGTATGCGGCAGCCACGATGGCGGTGGCGGAGCAGCGCTTCGACGCCTTCGTCACCAAGGCCAGGGCGTCCTCGGTGCCCGAGCTGGCTCGGCTGGCCAAGACCATGACGAAGTGGCGCACCGAGATCCTGGCCCACCACAGCACCGGCGCCTCCAACGGCCCCACCGAAGCGGTGAATCTCCTCATCAAGAAGGTGCTCCGAGTGGCCCATGGATTCCGCAATCTCGGGAACTATCGGCTGCGGCTACTTCTCCACTGTGGCGTGAGGTGGCAGACTCATGCTGCTACGAGAATCAGAGGCCGCTCTCCCCGGTTGGTCGCGTAGACCCGGGTTGGTGGTGGTCATCGGTAGCGCACCGATCCGCCGCAGGCGCAGGTGCGCACCCGGCGGCAACCAGTGATCTTGATAGCGCAGTCGACGCAGCGGCCCTTGCACTGCCAAGGCCGCAGGTCGGTGTAGGTCGGTGCCGTCGTCCTCGTGTAGTTGTTCGTGCCCATGTGGTTGGTACTCCCTTCGCTCGTTTGAACCGGAGCTGTCCGGCAGGAACAAGCGTGCGCAGGAAGAACTGGGCACCTGATAGGTGACAGACTGGACACGAAGTGGGCATGGAGACGGGACCCAACCTCGACCAGCTGAGAGCGTCCGAGCGGGTGACGATGTCGTCGGCCGACCTGGTGCGCGAGCTACGGCTGGTCGTCCGCCACGGTCTGCCGACCAATCAGCGGCGAGCCGGCAAGCTGCTACCGCACCTGCGCAACGTGGTGGCACGCTCCACGCACCCCGACGACCTGCTCAGCCGGATCGATGCCCTGAACTACCTGCTGGAGAAGGTGATTGACGACATCGGCGACGACCGCACAGCGCAGGCAGCTCGCATCCTGTTCGGGGTGGCGGACGGGTCAGCCGGGACGACACTGACGGTTCGGCGACAGCGCTGTGCGGGGCTGCTGGAGTACGACTTCGACCACTTCCGCAAACGGGTGGAGGGACGCATCCTTTGGAGCATGGCCGAGGCTGTCCATCGCGACCTCGTCAATTATCGGGCAAGAGTTAGACGGGCGACCGATGCCTACCAGATCGGGCGACCGACTCCAACCTTGGATAAGGAGGAGATTAACCCCGAGGATGAGCTGCTGTCACGTATCTGGCAGCGCCTGTACGAAGTACGGGCGGAGACCATCGCCACCCACC
>JALYZO010000045.1 GCA_030945745.1 Actinomycetota bacterium | reverse complement strand
GCGCGTCGCCGCGCCCAACTCGAGGAGCTGGAGGACGGCGTCGTGGCGTTCGCGGACGAGCAGATTGGTGAGCCACGCGCCTGTGGTCGGTCGGCGCAGCTTCTTGATGGCCGTGGCGAGCTCACGGTCGCCCGATCGCCGAAGGGCCACCGCCTTGTCGTCGCGGGCGGCCGTGAACGTGCTCGGAGTCAGTCCGTACAGCTCGTTGGCAACAACGTCGAGATCCACAGCGACATCTTTGTCGGGCGGCTGACGAGAACCGGATGGAGGCATGCGATGCATGCTGCTGCAGAACCATGGACAGGTCGAGTCGGACTGCGAGCCGATGACCGAATGGACCCCCGGGGAGGTGAGGCCCCCATCGACGCCCACGGCTCACGGGGCCCGAACAGGCCAAGTTCGGTGGCCCTGATCACCGATGCCATGGGGCGAGGGGAGGTCGGCGAGTACCAGTTTCAGGCAGCCATCGCCGCCGTCCACGACCAGGCGGTCAGCCACGCTGACGCCGACTGGTCTGACATCGTGTCCCTCTACGGCCTCGGCGTGCGGCTCTGCGACCATCACCGCCTTCATGCCGTGCGTGCCCACCTCCTCGAGCTGGCCGGCAACACGCAAGCCGCCGTGGTCGAGTTCCGAGCGGCTGCCGCACGCCGAACAGCTCGTGACTGGTCAACGCTTAGCTATCATGCTAAATATGTTCCATGGACCCAACCGACTACACCACCGTCGTCAGCCACTACCGGATCAGGGACGGCAAGCTCGATTCCTTCATCGAGCTGCTCGGCCGCCGTTGGATCACGCACCGTGACCTGGAGCTGGCCACCGACACGCCGCCGCAATACTTCGTCGATGACCAGCAGCCCGTCGACCCCTCACTCGTGATCGAGATCTTCGAATGGTCCAGCCCGTCAGCCGTCGCTCGCGCTCACACCCACCCTGCGGTGAGCACGATGTGGGAACAGATGAACGAGATGTTCGCCGTCGCGGACGACAAGCCCCACCGCGAGCACTTCACCGTGCGCACCCTCGCGGTCGCGCACTGACCTCGCCGCCGGGCCGAGGCGAGCGGGAACCCGACAAGATCCAGCAGGTCTTCCATGCCCTTGCCCACCCGGCCCGACGGCACATCCTTCAGGTGCTTCAAGCCCGCGGGGGTTCCATGACGGCGGGTCAACTTGCCGGGCGGTTCTCTCACTCCTGGCCGACAACCACCCGACACTTGCGCGAGCTGGAGACATCTGGGCTGATCCTCTGCGAGCCACGCGGCAGGGAACGGCATTACGTGCTCCATCGGGATGAGCTCCTGTCCGTCACAGAGCTCTGGCTCACCGCCTTCCGCGACGCACCACTGGAGCACGACGTCGAAGACGGTTGTGGGTAGGTCAGAATGGCGACGTGCCGGGATGGACCTGTCCGAAGTGTCGGAGGCTGTTCCGCCGCGTCGGACAGTCCCATGAGTGCGCTCCGGCGATGTTGCTCGATGACTACCTGTCGACCGGGCCACCGCACGAGCGTCCGATCGCCGAGGCCGTCATCAGCCACCTCCACACGGTCGGCGAGCTGCATGTGGAGCCGGTGTCGGTAGGCATCTTCCTCAAGCGGGTGCAGACCTTCGCGCAGCTCCGGCCCAAGGACCGATGGGTAGCGTTGTCGTTCTCGCTGCCCCGAAGAGTCGTCCATGACCGCATCACCAGAAAGGTCATCCCCTACCACGGGCGTTACCACCACGTCGCCAACCTGCGGACAGCCGACGACCTCGACGACCGGCTCCGTTCCTGGCTGACCGAGGCGTACCTGAACTCGCCGACCTGACGAACCAGCGAACTACTGGTTCGCTATCCGACGGCGAAGCTCGACGTAGACGTCGGCCCCGACGATCGCCTCCAACTCGGCCCCCAGCGAGTCGATCATCGGGCGGTCGCCGACGTAGGCCAACGACCCCTCGGTGCAGCACCAGGCCATGGTCTCTCCGTCCTCCCCCCAGTCCCGGCGCGCCCAGCGCCGCACCGTGGCCACCTCGGTGGTGCCGGTACCCGGTTCCCAGTCGACCTTGATGGGCAGCTGCCAGCACACCGACGGCTTCCAGTCGGTCGGCGACTCGCCGGCGTCAAGGGCTGCGAGGTGCAGGGCGCAGCCCGCGCCGCCGGGAAATTCCGGGCGGTTGAGGAAGATGCAGGCGCCGTCGACCACCCTGGTGAAGCGCCGGGCATCGTCACCGAAGATGCCCCCGTTGACCGCGTCGCCGTGGTGCTCGAAGCGTGCCGGGTCCAGGGTGGCGGCCAGCGCGCCGATCAACCGGGATTCGTCGACGTCGCACAGGTCAGCGCCGATGGAACAACAACCGAGACCGAGATGGGCGGCCGGCTCCGTGCCGATCCCTTGGCAGCCTCGCCCCCAGATGCACGTCCAGTTGGACACGAGAAACTCCCGATCGAAGCGCCACGTCGTCTCGCCGTCCTCGATCTCCTCCATCACGACATCCCCCTCCTGGCGTGCTGGCCAAGACTAGAGACCGAGCGGCGCGTCAGTCGAGCTCCCCCGAAGCCCAGAAGCCGGGAAGAGCAGCCCTGCGTCCGACGCTCGTCGACGCCAACGGCTCGATCGAACCGGCCGTTCGAGGCCACAATGACGCGCTCGGTGACGTCGCGCAGCACAGGGTTCCTCGCCGAGCGGTACGAACCCCAGGCACAGGAGCCGGTGGCGCCATCGGCCTTCTGCCAGATGATCTCACCTCGCAGGAGCATGCCCAGATCGTCGTCCAAGATCCGGATCACATCCGCAGCGAGCGAACGGTAGGGCTTGCGTCCGAGGTTGGCGACGTTGACGGCGATCCGCCCACCGAGTTGTCCGGGAGATCCATCGCTCGGGCGTCACCGCAGACCAGTGGCCGCTCGAGGAGGAATGGGTCCGCCAACTCCTCGTCCGCCGACAGGACCTTGGTTGGAACCGGGCGTAGAACCGTGAGGCGTCGTGGCTCTCCCGACCTCCGACGCCGAAGGTGCTCGTCGCCGTGCCTCGCGCCTGGCGACGGGTCATGGAGGCCCCACGCCCAGCTCTCGAACCTGGCGCCAGAACTCCACCGCCGTCTGCTCGAACCGCAAACCCATCTGCAGGGTGGCTCGGGCGTACTTGTCGCTGCCCTTCTGCGCCAGGTGGGCGTCCTGTTGCTGGTAGCCCACGAGCCGCCGTTGATGAAAGATCTCCTGTTCCGCAGCCAGGGCGTCGACGTCCCCGGGACGGCCGAGGCCGGCGAAGAAGAGCTTGAGCAGGCCCGGGTCGCGCATCTCAGCGGAGTCGACGGCAGGATCGGACAGCCACCGGCGGAGGACGGCAAGGCCGTCAGCGGTGACGGAGAAGCGGCGGCGGCGGCGACCCTCGGTCTCCCGTTCCTCAGTCAGCAGGCCGGCGGCCGCCAGGCGAGCAGGCTCGGAGTACAGCTGGGCGTGAGGGAAGGACCAGAAGTTGCCGACGCTCTTGGCCACGAAAGCCTTGAGCTCGTAGGGCGTGGCCGGCCCCCGGGAGGCCACCAGCCCAAGGACGACATACGACGTAGGGGAGAGATTCACCATTGACACCGTATGGATCATACCATTAGGCTCATCAGTACGAATCATACGGTCTGAATCAGACTACTCGTTCCCCCGCCTTCACGAAGGAGCCACCCCTGTGTTCCCTGCCATAGGAAGGTTTGCCGCCCACCGGCACCGTGTGGTCCTGATCGGCGTCGGCATCCTGTTCCTCCTGGGGGTCGTCGTCGGCGGCGGGGCATTCAAGAGCCTCCAAGGAGGCGGCCAGACCGACCCCAGCGCGCCGTCCTCCCAAGCGGAGGCGTTGCTGGCTAGCCACTTCGGCGGTCAGCAGCAACTCGTCGTCCTGGTCTCCGGCCGGCAGGCGTCCGTGGACACTCCTGCGGTGGCTGCGGCGGGCCGGTCGGTGACCGCCCTGCTCGCCGCTGACCCGCAGATCACTCACGTCACGTCGTACTGGCAGACGCCGGCACCGAGCCTGCGCAGCACCGACGGGCGATCGGCACTCGTCCTTGCTCACGTGCACGGCAGCGACAACCAGGTCGACGACCGCACCAAGGTTCTCCTGCCCAAGCTGAGCGCCGCCGGCGGTAGGGCCGCAGCGGTCCAGGCCGGCGGGTCTTCAGCTGCCGGAGCGCAGATCACCACCCAGATCGGCAAAGACCTCCTTCTGGTGTCCGTCGTTGCGGTACCGATCACCGTCGTGTTGCTGTACTTCGCCTTCGCCAGCCTGGCCGCCGCCTTCCTCCCCCTGGCCGTCGCCGGCCTGGCCATCATGGGCACGTTCGCCGAGCTGCACCTGCTGACGGCCTTCACCCCGGTCAGCACCTATGCCATCGACCTGACTATCGCCTTGGGCCTGGGGCTGGCCGTCGACTACTCGCTGCTGCTGATCAACCGCTACCGCGAGGAGCTGGCCCACGGCGCCGCCCCCTACCAGGCCATCGAACGCGCCGTGGCCACGGCCGGGAAGACCATCGTGTTCTCGGCGCTGACCGTAGCGGTGTCGTTGACCGCCCTCCTGGTCTTCCCGCTCTACTTCCTGCGCTCCTTCGCCTACGCCGGGATCGCCGTTGTCGCCTTCGCCGTCGTCGGAGCGCTGCTGGGGATGCCCGCGCTGCTGGCCGTGTTCGGCACCCGGGTCGCCAGTCGGCGGTCCTTGGCGAACGTCGACGCGTCCGAGTCACCACGCTGGCGGCGCCTGACCACGACCGTGACCTCCCGGCCGCTGCGGACCGCCGTGCCCGTGCTCGCCGTGCTCTTGGTGCTCGGCTCACCGTTCCTCCACGTTCGCTTCGCCACCCCCGACGACCGGGTCCTGCCGGCGTCCGCCTCCGCCCACCAGGTCGGCGACGCCCTGCGAGAGCGGTTCCCCTCCAACGCGGCATCGACGCTCATCGTGGTCGCCTCGGGCTCGGCCAGCGGGACCAGCGAGGACACCTACGCCCAACGGTTGTCCGCGTTGGGCGGGGTCACCGACGTCGAGGGAGCGACCGGAACGTTTGTCGCAGGACAGCGGGTCGGGCAGCCGACGTCGTCGTACGTGAGCGGCGGGATCACCTCGTGGTCGGTGCGCAACCACCTGGCGTCGACCAGCGGCGCCGCCCAGGCCTTGGTCCATCAGATGCGAGCGGTGCCGGCGCCGGCCGGGCAGACGGTCCAGGTCGGCGGTGCTGCCGCCGACCTGGTGGACCAGAAGCAGTCCATCGGTGCAAGCCTGCCCTTCGCCGGAGCCATCATCGTGCTGGCAACGTCCCTCGTCCTGTTCCTCTTCACCGGCAGCCTGCTCATCCCCATCAAGGCACTCGTCCTCAACGCCCTGACCCTCTTCGCCGTCATCGGGTCGATGGTGTGGATCTTCCAGGGTGGACACCTCTCCGGGCTGCTCGGCTTCACCCCGACGGCGACGTCGACCACCATCCCCCCTCTGCTGTTCGTGATCGCCTTCGGCCTGTCCATGGACTACGAGGTCTTCCTCCTCAGCAGGATCAAGGAGCTGCACGATCAGGGGACGGCGAACACCGAGGCGGTCATCGGCGGCCTGGCCAGAACCGGGCGGATCGTCAGCACCGCCGCAGCCCTGCTGTCCGTCACCTTCTTCGCCTTCGGTCTCTCGAAGATCAGTTTCATCCAGCTGTTCGGCATCGGGACGGGCGTAGCCATCCTCCTCGACGCCACCATCATTCGTGGCCTCCTGGTCCCGGCGATCATGCGGTTGGTCGGTGAGCGCATCTGGTGGGCCCCGTCCTGGCTTCGCCGGTCGGTCACGAGAGCGGAAGACCCATGAGGATGGCATCCCACAGCGCACCGTCGGCCCGCCGATAGTGACGGCGCTTGCGGCCCTCCTCGACGAAACCGACCCGAGCGTAGAGCTCCAGCGCTGGCTGGTTGTGGGGCCACACCTCGAGCGCCGCCTTGTGCGCTCCGGCACCACGGGCCCAGCCCAGCCCGGCATCGAGTAGCGCAGTGCCGAGGCCCCGGCCCCTCCACCCGTCGAGCAAGGCCATGGCGATGTCGGCCACCCCGTAGGAGGCAACGGCCACCCCGATGTAGCCGATCACCGCGTCGCCGAGCGCGCCGTCGGCGGCGTCGGCCACGAACAGGGCTGCTGAGTCGCGAGCCAACATGTCCTCCAGCGAGCGGCGGCGGGCCTCCCGTTCGAAGGGGACCTCGATACCGATCCACTGGCCTTCGGCACCGACCGACCACAGCACCTCGACCACTGCGCCGAGGTCAGCGATGGTGGCCGGCCGGATGGCGACGGGCGGGGGGACAACGACAGGCATCTCCCAGTCTTTCACCGGTCCTACGCTCACATCTGCTGCTTGGCCAGGCCTTCGAGCTTGTCGGGATTGGCGACCACCCGGACACCGCAGATGACACCTCCGAGGACGTCGAGCACCACGGCGATCGTGGGACCACCGCCTTCTTCCATCACGATGCCGGGCTGGCCGTTGAGGCAGAGGCGACGAACGGTGGCCTGCGGAGGGATGGCCTGGGCGATGTGCAGCAAGAACCGGGAGGCTCTCGTTGCTCCCACCACCGGCTTGGAAGCCGCCTTGGCTTTGCCACCCCCGTCGGTCCACACCACCACGTCGGCCGCCAGCAACCCGAGCAGCTCGTCGAGGTCCCCGCCGGCGCAGGCGGCCACGAAGCGCTCGGCCAGGCGATCACCCTCTTGGCGGTCTGCGTCGAAGCGGTGGTGGCGGTCGCCGATCTGGCGGCGGGCCCGCGACAGGAGCTGGCGGCACGCCGCCTCGCTACGGCCCACCATGGGAGCCAATTCCCCGTAGTCGTAGCCAAAGACCTCGCGAAGCAGGAACACGGCCCGCTCCGAAGGGGTGAGCTCCTCGAGGAGAACGAGAAAGGCCAACGACAGGGAGTCGCCCAGCTCGGCGACGACGGAGGGGTCGCCATCGGGAGTGGCCAGGGGCTCCGGCAGCCACGGTCCCACGTAGCGCTCCCGGCGGACCCTGGCAGAGCGCAGCTGATCGATGCACAACCGCACCACAACGGTCGTGAGGAACGAGCGGGGAGAGGCGATCTCGTCCTCCGCCTGGTCCTGCCAACGCAGGTAGGCATCCTGGAGGACGTCCTCAGCCTCGGTGGCGCTGCCCAGCATGCGGTAGGCGACCCCGAACAGCGTGGCCCGCACGTCGAGGAAGGCCCCCGCTTCGGCCACGTCAGGACCGGGCGGCGAGGGGGCGGATCTCGCAGCGATCAGAGAAGCTCTCGCTGCGCAACCCGAGGCCGGCATTGAACCGGGAACGGAGGTTCTCCAGAGCCACCCACGCAGCCAGCTCCACCATCTCCTCCTCAGAGAAGACCCGGTGCAGCCGCTCGACGAGTGCTTCAGGGACGTAGGCCGGCGTGGCGGATGCCCCTTCCGCGTACTCGAGCACTGCCCGCTCCCGCTCGTCGTACACGTTGCTGTCGCGCCAGCGCGGCACATCGCGGACCTTGCTGGGGTCGACGCCGATCTCCATGCCCTCGAAATGACCGAAATCGATGCACCACGAGCACCCGATCGCTCCCGCCGAGGCCTGGGCCGCCAGGTGGGCAAGATGAGGATCAAGACGGTTCCATCCCTTCTCGGCGGCCATCTCCACCATCCCCCAGCCCATCGTCACGCCCCGGTGGAGCGCAGCGGCGCGCACCGGCTCGACCGGGTGGCCGAACAGACGACGGGCATACCACCAGGCCAGGCGAGCAATCAGCCCACGCGGTCGCTCCATCAGTGTCACGTTGGCCATGACCACACCTCCTGCTCTCGAATGATCTCACCCTCTAGACGACGCAGCCCCATCCGTTGTGACAGACCCCGAGCACCGAGCGCCGGAGCGCCTCTCAGGACCTTTCGAGGCGCTGGGTCAGGCGATCGAGGCGCTCGTCGGTGATCTCACCGGCCGCTTCCAGGGCCCTCAGGTCCCAGAGCAGCAGGCGGGCGTATCAGGCTGAGTCACAGGACCAGAAGGATCTTCCGCGTCGGGCCAGGTCTCTACCGGGGGGGCAGGAGGATCTCCGCGCACGGCGGGCACAGAGCCCAGTCCGTCTGCACCACCGACGCCGTACCGTCGTCGAACACGTGTTGGCATCGACCGCAACGCCGGGGGGCGACGGCCACCGGATCTGTCTCGCGGAGGCCGGTGACGCTTGCCGGATCTGTCTGTTGGGCTCCCATCGGAACCCCCGATCTTCCCCCGTGAGAGACAGGGTGCTTGTACCCAAGATGAGCTGGGCCCAGGCTACCGGTTGGCCAGGCGTCGCCGTCGCGATGACTTTGGTAGGCGGCCAGGTTCCTCACGGCTTCCCCCTTCGGTTACCCGTCAGCATGGCGCGCCCTGGGCTGGTCACGGCCAGACCCGGAGCCCATCAGCTCACTTGTACACTCGTCCTCGCAGGCAGCCTAGGTGGAGGACCGTGCCCGAGATCAGCAGCGAGTTCGTGCGTGAGACGTTCCTGGAGTTCTTTCGTGCTCGACACCATACCGTCATTGACGGGGCGTCGGTCCTTGCCAAGGACGACCCCACCCTCCTGTTCGTCAACGCCGGCATGGCCCCGCTCAAGGACTACTTCACTGGGGTGCGCCAGCCCCCGACGCCCAACCTGACCAACATCCAGCCCTGCATCCGGACCCGGGACATCGACGACATCGGGGACCGTCACCACCTGACGTTCTTCGAGATGATGGGTAGCTGGTCGATCGGCCAGTACTTCAAGGACAAGGCCATCGAGTTGGCCTACGAGCTGATGATCGAGGGGTTCGGCTTCGACCCCTCGCAGCTGTACGTCACCGTGTACGAAGGCGAAGAGGGGTTGGGCGTGGAACCCGACGAGGAATCCGAGCGGGCCTGGTCCCGGGTGGGCATGCCCGCCGATCACATCGTCCGCCAGCCCACGGCCGACAACTTCTGGGGTCCGGCCGGGGACTCCGGTCCCTGCGGTCCGTGCACCGAGATCTTCCTCGACACCGGTGCCGCCTACGGGGAGGCGTACCAGCCGGGTCGGGTGTTCGACACCCACCGCTACATCGAGATCTGGAACGCCGGCGTCTTCATGGTCTACGACAAGGGGCTCGACGGGCGCCTCAGCCCCCTCCCGTTCAACAGCGTCGACACCGGATCGGGCCTGGAACGCATCACCCTGGCCCTCAACGGCTACGACAACCTCTACGAGACCGACCTCTTGGCACCCGTCGTGGCCGCCGTCAAGGACGTGCTTGGCGAGCCCGGGCCGACCGACAAGCATCACCGCATCATCGCCGACCATCTGCGGGCGTCGGTGGCGATCATGGCCGAGGGGGTCCGGCCGAGCAACGAGGGCGCCGGGTACATCCCCCGCCGCCTGCTGCGCCGCTCCGCCACGTTGGCCCTGACCCGAGGGCAGACCCACTTCGACTACCGGCCCATCGTCGAGGCGATCGTGGACCGCTTGGGTGGCCACTACCCCCGCTTCACCACAGAGCTGCGACCTGTGGATGGGGCCATCGAGGCGGAGATGGGCGAGTTCGAAGGGGCCCTCAAGCGCGGCCTGGGGCAGCTCGACGACCTGCTGGGCAAGCAGGAGCGCCTCAGCGGTGCCGACGCCTTTCGCCTGTGGTCCACCTACGGGCTCCCGGTCGAGATCGCCGCTGAGCTGGCCACCGAGCGGGGCGCGGCGGTCGACCTCGGGGACCTCGAGGAGGAACGCAGGCGCCATCAGGACGACAGCCGGGGTATGCGCATCGACCGGCGGACCGGGCCCCATGATCCCCTACCGGCGTCGGTGCTGGCCCTGCCGGCAACCACCTTCCTCGGCTACGACACCCTCGAGGCGGACGGTGAGGTCCTCGCCCTGCTCACCCCCTCCGAGCCGCTTGGCGTGGGCGACGAAGCCGACCTCATCGTCGACCGGACCCCGCTGTACGCTGAGAGCGGCGGCCAGGTCGGCGACCACGGTCGAGTCGACGGTCCCGACGGCTGGGGGTCGATCACCGACACCGTCGTCCACCGCAGCGGGATCTTCCTGCACCGCCTCCGCGTCGAGAAGGGCACCGTCGCCGCCGGCCAGGGGGTTCACCTGCGGGTGCAGGCCGACAGCCGCATCGCCACCGCCGCCAACCACTCGGCAACCCACCTGGTCAACGCCGCCCTGCGCCAGGTTCTGGGCGACCACGTCCACCAGGCCGGTTCGCTGGTCGATCCGGTCCGGTTGCGCTTCGACTTCACCCACCCCAAGCCGGTCTCCTCCGACGAGCTGGACGAGATCGAGCGCCTGGTCAACGACTGGGTGCTGGCCGACCTCGAGCGCCGGGTGAAGGTCATGACCCCCGCCGATGCCATCGCCTCGGGAGCCACCTCGCTCAAGGGCGAGACCTACCCCGACGAGGTGCGGGTCGTCAGCTTCGGCGATGTGTCCATGGAGCTGTGCAGCGGCACCCACGTGCTGCGCACCTCGACGCTGGGCATGTTCAGGATCGTGTCCCAGGAGAGCGTGGCGTCAGGCGTCCGCCGCCTGACCGCCTACACCCGCCGCGCCGCGGTGGACTTCTCCCTCGACCAGGCCCGGACGCTCACTGCGGTCAGCAGCACCGTCCAGTCGTCGCCCCGCGAAGTGATCGCGGCCGTCGAGCGCTTGGTCACCCGAGCGTCGGCGAAGCCATCGACCAAGCCGGATCGTGCGGCGGTCGCCTCCGACGCTCTCATTGAGACCACCGCGGGTGCCTTCGAGATCGTCTACGGCCCGCTGCCGGTCGAGGCCAAGGGCCTGCGCCCGGCGGCGTCGGCGGCGACCAAGACGACGGGCCGGGTGGCTGTGGTGTGGACCGCCACCAACCCGGCGACGATGGTCGTCGCCATCCCCTCCCGCTACGCCGACGGCCTCGATGCCCGGCAGATCCTCAAGTCCGTCCTCGACCCCGTAGGTGGATCCGGCGGTGGGTCACCGGCGATGGCCCAGGGCGGCGGGGCAACGCTGCCCGACACTGCGGCCGTCGCCCATGCGCTCACCCAGGCGATAGCCGGGGGCTGAGAACCCCGGCCGTTCAACCTGCGCCGTCGACCGACTCGCACACCTCCGGTGGGCCTCCCACGGCACAGTGCAAGGTCTGTGCGTGAGGCCGGGCCCGCCTGGCGGCGAGCACCGTCCTCCCGGGGTTGCGGATGGTGATGGCGGCCAAGGTGCCAGCGGCCGCGCACAGGCAGGCGGCGGCGGTGACCGCCACCCGGAAGCCGTGGCCCAGGAGGTGGGCGTCGAGATAGGCACCGCCAGTGATGCCGGCCAGCGGTGGCAGGACGGCGACGGCGATCAGCGCGGCGATGCGGGCCACGTCGTTGTTGACGGCGGAGGCCAGCCCGGCGTGCTCGGCGGGGGCGGCGGCCAGAGCGGTGGAGGTCAACGGGGCCACCGTCATGGCCAGCCCCAGGCCCAGAACGACCACGCCGGGCAGGACGCCGGAGACGTAGCCGGAGACGACCGGGGTCCGGGTGAGCAGCAGGAGGCCCGCGCCGACGATGAAGGGGCCGACGCTCATCTGCAGGCGGGGCCCGATGCGGGCGGCCAGCCGTCCGGATCGGGCCGACAGGACCAGCATGATGGCGGTCACCGGGAGGAGGGCCAGGCCCGCGGCCGTGGGCGAGTCGTGCCGGCCGACCTGCAGCTCGGTGGGCAGGAGGAACAACGCCGAGGCCAGCGCCCCGTAGATCACGAAGGTTACGGCGTTGGCACCGCTCAGCTGGCGTCCCCGGAAGATCGCGAGCGGCAGCATCGGCCGGCGCCGGCGGCCCTCGACGCCGATCACGGCGACGACAGCGACGACGGCCAGGGCCAGGGAGCTGACGATCACCGGCGACGACCAGCCGACCACCGGGCCCTCGATCAGGCCGTAGGTGAGCGCCGCCAGGGCGACCAGCACCAGGGTGGCACCGGCCAGGTCGGGGCCACCCGATGCCGACGGGTCGCGGGTCTCGGGAACGTGTCGGGCGCTGATCCACAGCACGGCGGCGGCCACCGGCAGGTTGATGTAGAACACCCATCGCCACGACGCCAGGCTGATCAGCTCACCGCCGACGAACGGTCCGGCAGCGGTGGCCACACCCCCCAGCCCCGACCAGGCGCCGATGGCCCGGGCTCGATCCTCGGCCACGAAGCTGGCCTGCAGGATGGCCAGGCTTCCGGGTGTGAGCAGGGCGCCGCCGATCCCCTGCAGGATGCGGGCGACGATCAGGGCCGACGCGCTGGGGGCGATCCCGCACAGGACGGAGGCCACGGCGAACCAGGCCACCCCGAAGGTGAAGACCTTCTTCCGCCCGTAGCGGTCGCCGAGGGCACCGCCCAGCAACAGCAGGCCGGCGAGGGTCAGGGTGTAGCCGGTGACCACCCACTGGATCGACGAGACGCCCACATGGAACGATCGACCGATGTGGGGCACGGCGATGCCCACCACGGTGGCGTCGAGGGAGGCCACCCCCGAGCCCAGCACTGATGCGGCCAGCACCCAGCGGGCGGCCGGCGTACCCCAGCGCAGCCCTTCGGCGCCGGGGCCCGGGCTGGCCGTCAGTCCTCTTCGAGGCTGATCGCCGCCTTGGGGCAGACGGCTACGGCCCCTTCGACCTTGGCCCGCAGCTCCGGGCCGGGATGCTCGTCGAGGACGTAGAGGTTGTCATCGTCGCGCAGCTCGAAGACCTCCGGCGCCTCCATCATGCACAGTCCGTTGCTCTCACAGAGGTCGTAGTCGACGACGACTCGCATCAGGTTCCTCCCGGTATCGTGGCGGACCTCCCAGCCCGATTGCCGGTGATGCTATCGGGAGAGCCTCATCGACGGGCCTGGACGCCGGCACGCCCCGAGGGTGCTCAGGTTGTTCTGGTAGTTGGGCAGACCCACGTAGACCTTGGTGTGGGTACGACCTATCTCCCGGGCCCGGGTCGGGTCGGTCTCCATCACCACGGCATGCTCCGTCCATGGCGTGCACCGTAGGAGATGTGGCTGTCCCTCACCCAGAGGGGCGGTGGCCCGTCTCGTTGAACGTGAGCAGGGACGGGCCCGACGGTCCCGGGCCGATGCGGCAGATCGCCGCGGTGTCGAGACGCATCCGCCAGCTGGCCTCCACGCCGACACCCAGGGCCCAGGCCACAGCCGCCTTGATGGGAGAAACGTGACTGACCACCACCACGTCGCCGTCAAGCGCCTCGGCGTAGAGATCCTGGCAGGCGGCGCGGACCCGCCGGTCGAGGTCGAGGTGGCTCTCTCCGCCCTCGGGCCGCCACGCCGGGTCGCTCAACCACCGGTCCCAGATCTCCGTTGGGACTTCAGCGAGGGGCAGGCCATCGTAGATCCCGTAGTCCATCTCGACCCACCGGTCGTCGATGGTGAGCGGCGGCCCGAGGCGCTTGGCGGTCTGGCGGGCACGGGCCAGAGGGCTGGAGATCACGCGGGCGGCATGGCTCAGGTCGTCGATCGTCCCCAGCGCCTGGGCCTGGCGCTGGCCCAGCTCGTCGAGGGGCAGGTCAAGCCGTCCCAGCAGCCGGTGTGTGGCGTTGTGAGCCGTCCGCCCGTGGCGGACCAGGAAGAGCACGGTCGCTCACGTACCCGCGGTCGGAACAGCGGAGCATCGGCGAGGAGCGACCGGGGGGCGGCGGCCCCGGACCAGGCTGCGGTACCCGATAGCGGCGGCGCCCAGGCAGGCAACCCCGCCGATGCCCAGGCCGTATCGGGCGCCGAGCACTCCGCCGATCACCCCGACCAGTGGCCCGCCGATCGGAGTGGAGCCCTGGAAGGCCACCGACCACAGCGACATCACCCGGCCGCGCATGGAGGGCTCGGCCTCCAGCTGCAGCATCGAGTTGCCAAGCGACAGGAAGGTGACCGACGCCGCCCCGACGAACAGCAGGATGATGACCTCGATGGCCGCGTTGGGAGCCGCAGCCGCGAGCAGGATCACCACGCCGAATGCCAGCGAGGTGTTGACCAGGCGGCGTGGGGCCCGTCCGGGACGACCGGCGGCGATGAGGCCGCCCACGATGGCGCCGGCGCCCTGCGACGAGTTGAGCAGCCCGTAGAGGGCGGACCCACCTCCGAAGGTGTGCTTGGCCATGAGCGGCAGGGTGACCTGGAACTCGTAGGCCAGCATGCCCACCAGGCCCATCATGATCAGCGTGTCGCGCAACACCGGTTCGTGGGCCACGTACCGGAAGCCCTCCAGGAGCTGGCCCTTCATCTTGGCGGCGCGCGGCGTCGGGGTCAGTTGCTCTTGGTCGATCAAGGCCAGTCCGACCAGGACGAACACGAACGACAGCCCGTTGATCAGGAAGCACCAGCCGCTGCCCACGGCGGCGATGAGCAGCCCGGCGACGCCCGGGCCGACGGCCCGGGCCACGTTGACCATGACCGAGTTGAGGGTGACGGCGTTCGAGAGCTCGTCGCGGCCCACCATCTCGACGATGAAGGTCTGCCGGGTCGGATTGTCGACCATGTTGATGAAGCCGAGGGAGACGGCGAGGATGTACAGCTCCCACAGCTGGAGGTGGCCGCTCAGCACCAGGCCGCCGAGCAACAAGGCCTGGGCGCCGGCCAGGCCCTGGGTGATGAAGAGGATGCGGTACTTGCCGAAGCGGTCGGCGAGGGTGCCGCCGATCGGGCCCAACACCAGGATGGGCAGGGTCTGCAGGGCGATGACCAGACCGAGCTGGAAGCCCGAGTTTGTCAGGCTGAGCACCAACCACGACTGGGTGGTCATCTGCATCCACGTGCCGACCATCGACAGGCTCTGGCCGGCGAAGTACACCCGGTAGTTGCGGATCCGCAGGGAGGAGAACGTCCTCGCCCTCATCGCTCGTACGCCGCTCACCCTCATTTCGTTAGTCAGTCTAACGAAGTCTCGGCGTAGTGAAGCCGAGAGCTCTGCCGTCGGGACGCTGGAAGCT
>JALYZO010000039.1 GCA_030945745.1 Actinomycetota bacterium | reverse complement strand
GGTGCCGGTGGTGCTCACGGGCCCCACAGCGCCATCCAGGTGATGGGGCCGACGTCGCCGTCGACTTCGAGGCCGTGGTTCCCCTGGAAGTCGTGCACGATGCCGTCTGTCTCCGCGCCGAAGTCGCCATCGACGGTGATGGTCCGGCTCTTGCGCCACCCTCGCTCGGCCAGCCGCCGCTGGAGCGCTCGCACCGCCTCGCCCGAGCTGCCGCGCCGGGTGATGCCGGGGAAGGCGGGGACGTCGGATGGAGCAGGGGGAACGGGCACGCTGGGAGCGGCCATGTCGTAGGGCGGGTGGCAGAACCCTCGCAGGTCGGAGATACGGCGCAGGCCGTAGACGAGACGGTTGCCGTAGTTGCCCTCGATCGTGTTGACCGTGCCGTCCGAGTTCACCCGCCACACCAAGCCCGTATGGCTCTGGCCGGCGGTGATGAACAGGTCACCCTCCCGGGGCTCCTGGTCGAAGCGGCCCACGGCGGTGAATGCGTCCTCCAGGTAGGGCACGTAGGCCCAACCCTTGGCCGTGGTCTGCACCAGGCCCGTCACCAGGCGGGAGAGGTTGAGGGTGGCGCCGCCGTCGTCGCTGAACCCGGCATGCGCCAGTCCGTAGCTCTCGGTCATGGCGCACCACGCCGCGGCCCACCCATACCAATCCGTGACCGGGGGGGCGTTGTTGGAGCCGTCCGGCTGCTCGCCCAGCCCGATCAGCGGGTCGAGAACCGCCCAGACGTCAGCGGGAGTCGGCATTGACGGTCCCCTCCTTGACCTCGGCGAAGGGCGGGTCACTCACCTTCGCGGCGTCATGACCAGCCGCTTCGGCTTCCGGGGTCAGGGGCGGCGGGGCGGCGGGGGTCGGTTCGGTCATGGACCCCACGGTAACCCCCCGCTGCCCGCCGTGGCCGGTATGCCCCAGTGAAACTAGGCGATCGGCGGCCGGGACACGACGGTGCCGGCGAAGTCGGAACGCTTGCGCTTGGCGATCCCGGTCCGCTTGGCCTCGGCGTCGGAGTGAGCCGCGTCCACCGCGGCGACGTGGGCGGGGCTGTCGAGGTTGCCGGCGATGAGGGCGTCGATCGCTGCGGCGCGCAGGTCTGCCAGGGCCGCGGCTTCGGTGGCGTCGACCTGTGCCAGCGCGCCGGCCCGGAGTTCGTCGAGGCTGCGATCAGTGATGGCGTAGGTGGCGGTCACTCCGCCCGGGGTGACGTCGTAGGTGGGCGGGGCGCCGTCCCAGCTCTGGGTGCCGCTGTCCCAGCTCGGGCCGTCGTCGGTGACCGGGTACCACCCCATGGCGGCCAGGGCCGTCACGTCGTCGGTGCGGACGCCGAGGGTGACCGAGCCGTCTTCGTTGGCCATGGACGACGGCGGGGCGGGGGCCGTCTCCACCACCGCGCCGTCGAGGATGCGGGCCCAGGTCATGAGAACGCCAGGATGGCTACGCCATTGCCCGATGCCACGCCCTGGGTGTGGACTACGCCCGTCG
Organism: Actinomycetota bacterium; assembly: GCA_030945745.1. Taxonomy (GTDB): domain Bacteria; phylum Actinomycetota; class Acidimicrobiia; order Acidimicrobiales; family Palsa-688; genus JALZAH01. The sequence goes on along the minus strand of JALYZO010000039.1, from coordinate 1,413 downwards.
CCGAACCAGATGCGAAGTTGGACCCAGCACCAGCAGCCATCTTGCCCGACCCATTACCGGATACACCGGCTGCCCCACCTGCGGACTGGGTGCCGCCCGCTCCACCGCTGTTGGCTCCCGAACCGCCCACCAGTCCGCCACCGGCGCCACCGGCATCGCCACTACCGAGAGCACCACTGGTGCCCGTCGCTGAACCGCCCGCCCCGCCTTGGCCGCTGGTCCCCGCTGTGCCCGTCGTGCCAGAACCGGCGTTCCAGCCGCCGCCGCCGCCGCCGAAGTAGCCGGCGCCGCCGCCGCCGCCATTGCCGATGCCGGCGGCGGGTGCAGACCCGCCGCCGCCTGCGGCCACGAAGATGCGATCGGCCAGACCGTAGGGGGACGTTCGGACATCAGTAGCTCCGGCACCAGAGCACACCCCTGCACCGCCGCCGCCGAAACCACCCGCCACGGTAGATCCCGAATTGGCCCCAGAGGTTCCGGCCCCCGCCACGTTGACCTGTAGCACTGCTCCGGCAGTAACAGCGATGGTCCCGACTACACGCCCTCCCAGCCCGCCATTCCCGGCTCCTGACCCTCCCTGGCCCCCCCGCAGGTCGACGCTCAGCGACGTCCGCCCCGCCGGGACGGTGACGGTCTGGGCCGCCCCGGTGTAGTTGAGGGTGACGCTGGCCGGGGCGCTCGGCGCCGATGCCCAGCGCAGCCCGTACTGGTAGCTCGCCCCGCCGTCGTCGGTGAAGACGTTCAGCAGCGCCCTGGCGTTGGCGGCCGTGCTCAGCGTCGGTGCGGTGCCGCCGTCGGGCTGCATGGAGGCGGGAAGGGTCAGGGTGCGCCCGCCGGTGGCGTCCTGGGTGAAGGCGATGGTGAAGCTCTTCCCCGCCGTACTTGCCGGGGGATTCGAGATGGCGATGGTGACGTTGCCGGTGGCGGTGAGGTCGAAGACGTCGAACAGGCTCAGGTCCAGGGTGACTGTGCCGGTGGCCGTGGCGTTGACGTACTTGCGCAGGATGGTGCCGCTGATCGGCCGCCAGGTGGTCCCGTCCGAGCGCGTGGTGTTGCCGTTCTCGTCGGTGTAGTACATGCCGCGGTTGGCGGCAGCGGCAGCCGGGCGGGCGGAGAGCAAGCCCTGCACGTCCATCGCCATGAGCGATTCGATGATCCCGTGGGCCGCCTCCATCTGGGCCCGGTTGAAGGGGTTCGGTCCGCCCGGGACTCCCCACACCTGGATTCCTGTCCGCGCTCCGGTGCTCATCGCCCTCCATCATGGCCGACGCGGCCGTGCGCGGTCGGGATCACAGATCCTCCAGCACTTCCCAGGTCGACCCGAGCGCGGCCATGTCCTCCCACGTAGCCACGCCGGCCGCGGCCAGTCGCTCCCACGTCAGCACGCCCAGCGTGGTCCGCATCACCACGCCG
>JALYZO010000038.1 GCA_030945745.1 Actinomycetota bacterium | reverse complement strand
TCTCGTCCGTCAGGAGTTCTGCCCACACGTTGTCAGCTCGCCGTGGCCGGACCCGGTTTGGCACGATCAGACCCGCTCGAACCCTAGGTCGATACGCGCTCATGAACCGGCGGAGTGCAGGTACTGCCCACTGATCGAGCGTGACCGGACAGACAACGACATCGGCGGCGGCGGTCGCGCCGTCTGCAAGCGGACCGAAGCCTGCCGGCGTGTCCACGACCACGTTCCGTCCCCAGGCAGCAGCCCAGGTGGGAAGCGCCTCCCGAAGGGCCTCGGCGAGCGGTCGGGGGCCAGCGGGCGTGGGAACCAGCAGCGTGGGGCGCCCCTCGGCGCTCCACGCCCAGGCAACGCCCCCGGTGGAGGATCCGTCGGTCAAGGCCAAGAGCCCCTCATGGGAGGGAACCAGATTGGGCCGGCCAGCCGTCCCCTTCCGAGGTCGCGGCACCAGTCCCCTACTAAGCGCGTGCAGCACAGGCGCCGGGCCGGCATGCTGCCAGAGCGAGGCGGCTTGTCGGCCAGCCCACCAGACGGTCGCACCCCCCCAGGGCTCGAGGTCGATCAATACAGCGTCGAGGCTTGAAGCGAGGTGTACCGAGAGGGTGCTCTTGCCTACTCCCCCTTTCCACTGCACGAGGGTCAGGATCATCTCGGTCATCCTAACGGGGATGGATGCGCATGGTGCGCATCAGGTACGTCACACGCATTGTGCACCGGCTGTCCACCCTCTAGGTCATGCGCCTCATGTCCCCCATGTAGTCAGTGTTCCCGAAGTCCCTAATGTACATAATGTATCTTCCCCCCCCCGGGACGGTGCGGCGCAGGACGCCACCGGTCCTCGTGCGAGCGCAACGATCAAACACTCGCCGGCAGCCGGCACAGTAACGTGAGGCAAACCTGCCTATTAGGCGCCACTCGGCGGTCGGCGCCGAAGAATGGATGTGATGCGCGATACACAGCACGGCCTCCACGAAAGCGACCTTGGCTTCGGGATCGAGCAGTGGGTGCGCGTGCGAGAGGCCGCACGCGTCGCCAGTGTCGACCCCAGGACCATCCGCCGATGGGCCGACAGCGGGCGCATACGCGCACGCCTCACTGCCGGCGGTCACCGGCAAATCTCGCTCGACGGCTTGCGTGACGCCTACTCAGCCGCCAAGCGCTCTGCCAACCCGGACCCGGTCGGCATCAGTCCTGACGCCGCGGTCCCAAGCTGGGCCGCCACTTCGAGCCTCTGGCACAGCTGGCGCCCGTCCCGGCGCCTTAGCGACGACGACCTCGTCGGGATCCGGCTTGACCTCAACCGGTTGACGGATGCGATCGCCGACCTGGAAGTCGTCATCACTGACGAACTCCGCGAACGCGACCGGCGCGCAGTAGAAGGTGCTGCCGAAGGCCGCTCGTACGAATACGGGACGTAGCCGAATTCTCTTGAGTAGGCGCCCCTGCGACACTTGCGCAGCCCACCTCCGCGCCCCCGACGCAGGAGGGCCGCAGCCAATGTTCCCACCGTCATGCGATCAAGGACAACCGGCTAGCGGCCTGCCAGGTGTTCATGGCGAGCCCCCCGACCGAAGGACTGGCCCGCCTAGCGGAGCGGGGCCGGCGGCGTCCATTGCTTGAAGGGGGGTCTTCAGAGATCGATCGCCAATCCGTCCATCGCCGGCACGTCGAGTTCGGGCCCCGGGGAATCCAGATCGGGCGAGGCGGTGAGGCCGTGGTCGAAGGCCCACCGTTGCGCCTCAGCCAGATCGTTCTCGGCTACGCCGAGTTCGGGTTCGATTTGTGGTATCCGGCCGATCTCAGCGGACCACTCGCTGACCCTGGCGCGCAGTGTGTCGAGGTTGCGGTCCACCAGCTCAGGGTCGTCGACCAAGACGTGGCGGTAGGCGACCTGGTCTAGTCGAGCGTCGAGAGCCGCCATCTCCGGAGCCGGGGCGAGACCAGCTGTGGGGTGGGGGAGTGTTGGATCGGCCCAGCTCCCCACTGCCTGCTCGACGCGCCCGACATTGGCTGCAGCCAGGCGCTGGTTGTCCAGCAGTACGTGGTGGTAGCGGATCGTCTCTAGAATCTCCACCAGTGGAGCGGGCTGACCCATCACGGCCAGCGCTGCGCCAAGTCCCGAAGCTGCCAGCTGGGCCCCCTCCACCAGCGGAGCCTGCTCACTGCCCCGACTACCTGTGACGTGGGCCTGTTGACCGTTAGCCCTAGCGGTGCCCACGAACGCCTGGAAATCACTGGTCTCGCCTTGGCTGAGGTAGGCCCGGTCGGGCCCGGAAGAGGATCGCTCGTCGGCCGGCGTCCGGTCCACGTCCTGAGGCTCTGGTGCCATTGATCGCTCCGTTCCAGTCGTCGTTCGTGTCATCGCTTGCGCTAGCTCGTCGCCGAAGTTCCTCCCGGCAAGCTGCTGCCAGCCGTTCAGGTCGCCGGCCACCGCCGGTACCTCCAGGCGGGCCACCCGGTCGCCGGCGCCCCGCTCGGCCAGCAGCTCCTGGAGCCGCTCAGCACCTGCCTGTCCTGCCCCGTCGGCGTCGAAGGCGACCACCAAGCGCTCCGTCGGGAATTGCTCCACCAGAGCGGCCGCCGTCCGCTCGTCGGGGACCCCCGCGCCAAGCACGGCGGCGGTCCGGTAGCCGGCCTGGGCCGCGACCAGGGCGTCGGGGATGCCCTCGCTGACCACGACCAGGCTGGGGTCGGCCGGCGGCAGCGGCAGGCGGACTTCAGTGGCGCGGGGGAGCGCTCCGGCAAGCGCCGCGGACGGGTTGTCGTACTTGTGGCCGTTCGGGCTCAGGTACCGGCTCTGGAGGTAGGTGGCCTCACCGTCAGCGCCTAAGACTGGCAGCACCACCGCCGGCCGCCCCGGGGCAGTCCCCGCGGTCGGTCGAGAGCGCTGGGGCCGGGGTCCGCGCCGACCCGGTTGGCACGCAGCACGTCCTCGCCCAGGCCCCGCTGGGCCAGCCACTGCCGCATGGGTTGGCCCCGCTCGGACCACAGGTACGCCTCGGCGGCGGCGACGAAGCGCTCGACCTCGGGACTCGGCCGGCTCGGGGTCGCCGGCTCGGGGCGCTGGATGCGGGCGGTGCGAAGGGCTGGCAAGGGCCGGTCTACCTCGGCCACACCGGCCCGGCGGGCCAGCAACTCGATGGCCTCCGGGAAGCGCACGCCCTGGGTCGTCATCACCAGGTCGATGGCAGTACCGCCCGCGCCGCAGGAGTGGCACCGCCACCGCTCGTCGCCATAGCTGGTGCGAAAGACGCTGACGGGTGGCGTCTTGCCCGTCTGGTTGCCGTGGCCGGCGTCGGGGCAGGGCCAGGTCGCTCCCGAGCCCCGGCCCTTGTGCGGGCCCACGAGCTGGTCCGCCAGCTCGCCGAGATCGGTGCGCCCAAGCACCTCGTTGCGGTCATAACCCATGGCCCCGACGTCCTCCAAAACACGGTCCTCACCTCTGTACTGGTCCGCCTTCCGGCGAGACGCGACAAAAAATCTGGAAATTCTTTGTCGCGTTTCCCGCCGAGATGGACCAGTACATAGGTGAGGGGGTTGCGTGCCCCTGCGGATCGAGAGAGGGGGGTGGGGCGGATGGCCGGTGACGAGGTGATCGCCGACGGTGGAGGAGTCCGCTACGCTGCAGGCCGACTCGCGCTGCCGTGCGGCGGTGTGACCGTCGCCTCGGCGGCGGACCCCTCGGAGGACGGGGCGCCATCAAGTCCTCCCTCCAAACTGGTAGGGACGCGCAGGCCTTGCCGTGGGCGTGATCGCTGGTCGTCAGCCGTAACGCCGGCGGGGTCGGCGGCGACTGATGGCGCTCGACTGGCGCCGCGGCGTGGTGGCGATCCTTGTATTCGGAGGATGCAGATGGAACGATTCCGGGCTGAGGCACCTACCCGGAGGGTGGCCAGTGAGCGGGCTGAGCGGACGGACATCCGAAGCGGTGAGCGCCCAGGCGTAGCCGTGCGACAGATCACTTCCCCCATCACTCCTTTCGAAGGCGCTCCCGACCCTCGGCACCGGCGAACGGCGGTACTGATCGCCGTTGTGGTCGCCGTGGTCGTCGTGGCCCTCGCCGTGGCCGTGGTCGTGAGCCGCAGTGGCGGTGCAGAATCAGCTGCCGCCCGCAACCCCACCCCGACGCACACGATCGACACGGCCTCGCCAGCGACGATCGACCCTCAGGCGACCGTGCGGGCGACAATCATCCGCGACTACCTGGCGGCTGAGACCGCATTCGACCAGGCAACAGGCTTACCCGATGGGGGAGCGCCCAACTTCGAGCTGCCGGCTCTGAGCGACCACATGGTGGGAGCCGAGCTGAACCAGGTGAGGAACTACATCATCGGGATGAAGGCCGGCGGGCTCACGGCTCTGGGGCCGCCGGTTGAGCATCGCCCGCAGGTGGCCAGCGTCACTGGCACGACAGCAGTTGTGCGGGACTGCTACCGCAGCGACGACCATGTCGTCGACGCCGCCACCCATGCCCTTCATGACAAGCCCGGCACGGCAGTCACCGGCGCAGAGAGCGCCATGCAGCTCGACCAAACGAGCGGCGTCTGGAAGCTGGCGAGCGTCACGAAGAAGCCGGAACTGTGCCCCGCCTCGTAACGGCGTCGTCTCGTGTTGCCACTGCACTAATTGTCGCCGGTGCCCTGGTGTCGTCGACCGCAGCCCTTGCGGAACCTCAGGCGGGACAATTCACAGATGGGAGCGGCGTGACGGTCAGCGCCGGCGGCACCGGGTCGTCCGGTGGAGTCGTGAATACGAGTTCAGGTTCGTCCGCCACCGGCTCGGGCGGTACGTCGTGCGCTAACACCTACGCGCCGGTCACCAACGGCGCCTTCTTGACCGAGCTGGAGAAGGGCACGCCGCACAACGGCGCGCCCGGTGGGTGGTACCTGAGCACGTCCTGCGACGGGCAGTACCAGGGCCCGGTCTGGCTGGGCGCCGGCGGGGCAGGGCAGGGCGCCCCGGCGGTGGACCCGGCGGTTCTGGCCCAGGAGGCCAAGCGCCGGCTGCCGGTGCCCACGCCGACGATCACCATGACCCCGCCCCCCGACAAGGTGCTGGTCAACGACAAGACCTTCCTCTCCATCGACCCGTCGCAGTGGGGACAGCG
>JALYZO010000037.1 GCA_030945745.1 Actinomycetota bacterium | reverse complement strand
CCTGACGGTGACCGTCGACCCCCCGGCGCTCTCCGCGTTCGCCCTCGGCACCTGCACCGTCCCGTTGAGCGCGGCGGCGGCCGCCCCCGGTCAGCACCTGGGGCTCCTGGCCTGCCTGGAGGGGGAGATGCGCGACGACTTCCCGTTCTTCCGGTCCTTCGAGCAGCGGGGCAGCCGGTTGGCCGACGACGTCCGCCTGCTGGCCGACCTGGCCGCCTCCGGGGTGTGCGTGGCGGCCAAGGACGTCAGCATGGCCGGCCTGTTGGGCTCCCTGGCCATGCTGCTCGAACCCTCCCGCTGCGGGGTGAGCATCGACGTCGGGGACATTCCCCATCCTCTGGGTGTCGACCTGCGCAGGTGGCTGATGGCGTTCCCGTGCTTCGCGTTCTGGGTGTGCGTGGCCGATGGGCGGGTCGACGAGATGGTCGCTGTGGCCGCCCGGGCGGAGCTCACCTACGCCGATCTGGGGGTCCTCGACGCCAGCGGACTGCTGCGCCTCGGCGAGGATGGGCGGACCCTGACCATCTGCGACGTCGGCCGCGACGACATCACCGGGCTGCGGGCCCGCTGAGACGCAGAGCGACGGCCATGGGTTGGTGCGGCAGGCCGGCGTAGGCGCCGGGACGCCCGACCCGCCGCCAACCGAGCGCCTCGAAGAACCCGACGTTGGGCAGCTGGACCTGCGCGGTCATGCGCCGGCCGCCCCGGGCCCCGGCGGTGGCCACCGCGAAGTCGACCAGAGGGGCGCCGACGTCGCGTCGGCGGAAGGAGGGGCGCACCGCCAGCCGGTCCCCCTGCCAACGCCGGCCGTCGACCGACGTCGGATAGAGCCGCACGGTACCGGCGGCGGTTTCGCCCAGCCACGCCACCACCTTGAGGGTGGCCGGCTGTCCGTCGACGTCGTCGGTGTCGTCGCCGGCGAAGACGGCCTGCTCGGCCACGAACACCTCCTGGCGGATCAGGTGGTGCACGGCGATCTCCCCGGGCGAGACGGCGATCCGGCAGCCGACGCCGACCACCGACCGGGGGGCGGCCACGTCAGGTTCCACCGACACTGCTCCGGCCGATCCCGAGGCGCTGTTCGACCGCGGCCATGGGCGAGCAGGCCTGGCACCGGGCGCAACCGGCGGTCGCGGTTGCCGCCCCCAGGCCACGCTCGGCGAGATAGGGCACCACCCGGCTGACGATCCGCTCGACGTAGCCAGACTCGGGCACCGCGCAATCGGCCATCAAGCTGCCGGCCACGGGGCGGAGGGGGACGACGAAGGGGTAGACGCCCGCGTCGATGGCCCGCCGGCACCCCTCGACGGTCAGGTCCGGGTCCTCGCCCATGCCCAGGATCACGTAGGTGGTGACCTGGCCGGGCCCGAAGAGGTCGACGGCCCGCTCCCAGGCCGCGAAGTAGCCGTCGATGCCGGTCCTGGCCTTGGCCGGGGCGATCCGCTCCAAGACGGCGGGGTCGAACGTCTCCACGTGGATGCCCACCGTGTCCGCCCCCCCGAGACCGTAGGCCTCGTCGATGGCGTCAAGGTCCTCGGGCGGCTCGAACTGGATCTCCACCGGCAGGCCCGACGCCTCCTTGACCGCCCGGGCACAGCGAGCCACGTAGAGCGCGCCGCGGTCGGGCGCCCGGGTGCTGCCGGTGGTCAGGGTCACGTCGACCACCCCGTCGAGCTCTCTGGCCGCCACCGCGACCTCGGCCAGCTGCGCCGGCTGCTTGCGGGCGATGGTGTTGCCCGACGCCAGGGACACCCCGATCCCGCAGAACGTGCACTGATCGTCGTTGCCCCAGTACGCGCAGGTCTGCAGCACGGTGCTGGCCAGCGAATCGAGGTGGAGAAGGGCGATCTTCCAGTACGGGACCCCGTCCGCCGTCTCCCGGTCGTAGAACCGGGGCCGGACCTGGGGCCGGGCCGCGGCCTGCCGCTCACCGTTCTCGTAAAGGCCGAAACCCTCGTCCTCGGTGCGCAGCTCGAAGGGTGACCGGGCGGCGTTGGTGGCATCGAGGGTGAGCGCCAGGTCGTCGACCCACAGCATCCCCACGTCCGACGGTCCTGCCCCACCGGAGCGGCCCTCGACCGGCGTGGGCGTTCGCAGGCCCTCGCTCTGCAGGCGCAGGACCAGGTCGGCGAGCCGGGATCCCTGGGGTTGGTCGATCATTGGACCGTTTCCTATACGAGATGGTTTTCGGTGTCAAGATCCTCCGATGAGGCGCTGGAGCCCGGCCACATGAGCGTCCTGCTCGGCCACGCTGCGCACCGTGCGGCAGGGGGCCAACGCCGGGAGGTCGCCGACGACATCGCCGGTGTCGGGTCCACCCGCACCCGGCGGCCGCTCGGGCGTCGGCGGGTCCCGTCCGTCACCTTCACTATCCTCGATGTTCGTGGAACGCACAGCCGTCATCGCCCTGGGGGGCAACGCGCTGACCAAGGAGGACGAGGTCGGGTCCTACGACGAGCAGATGGCCAACGCCCGGTCCATGGCCAGCTCGATCCACCAGCTGCTGGAAGCCGGCTGGCGGGTGGTGGTGGTGCATGGCAACGGCCCCCAGGTCGGCAACCTGGCCATCCAGTCCGAGCAGGCCGCCGACATCGTGCCCCCCCAGCCCCTGTTCTCCCTCGACGCCATGACCCAGGGCCAGTTGGGCTCCATGATCACCCTGGCGCTGCTCGACGAGTGCGAGCAGGACATCCGCGGCGTGGTCACCGTCGTCACCCATGTGATCGTGCGGCGCGACGACGCCGGCTTCCAAAAGCCCACCAAGCCCATCGGACCCTTCCTGGCCGAGGAGCGGGCCGCCGAGCTCGGCACCAAGGAGGGCAAGACGGTGGTGGAGGACACCGGACGTGGCTTTCGTCAGGTGGTCGCCTCCCCCCAGCCCGTCGCCATCCTGGAGGCGGATGCCGTCCGCGAGCTCGTCGACAGCGGCTACCTGGTCATCGCCTGCGGGGGCGGCGGGGTCCCGGTCAGTCGCACCTCGACGGGCTATGAGGGGGTGGAGGCGGTGATCGACAAGGACTACTCGGCTCAGCGCCTGGCCACCACCATCGGCGCCCAGGTCCTGATCCTGGTCACCGGCGTCCCCTCCGTCCAGATCGACTTCGGCACCCCCGAGCAGCGACCGGTCGACGTGATGAGTGTGGCCGAGGCGGAGCGCTACAGCGCGGACGGCCAGTTTCCCCCGGGCAGCATGGGACCCAAGGTCGACGCCTGCCTGCGCTTCCTCCACGAAGGCGGCTCGGCGGCGCTGATCACCACCCCCGAGCTGATCCTCAACACCCTTGACGACGCCGCAGGCGCCGAAGGGCGCCCCGTGGGCACCCGGATCGTGCGCAACCGCTTCGGGGCCAAGAGGCCCTGAGGGTGGACCGCGTCGTCATCCACCCCGACACCTACCTGGACTCCGTCCTGCTGCTGGCTGCCACCCGGGCCATGTCGGCGCTCGACGGTGTCGAATGGGCGACGGCGGCCATGGCCACCCCGGCCAACGTGGCCACCCTCCGGGAGCAGGGCTTCGGCGACGACGCCCTGAACGGGGCCACGGCCAACGACCTGGTGCTGGCCGTGCTCAGCGACGACTCCGACACCGTGGACAGCGCGCTGGCCGCCGGCGACGACGCCCTGTTCTCCGACCGTCCGGCCGGCGCCGGGACGGGCCCTGGCAGCAGGGAGCAGGCGCCGGCGCCGTCGATCGACGAGGCCCGCCGGCGGCTGCCGGAGGGCAACGTGGCCATCGTGTCGGTCCCCGGCCCGTTCGCCGCCCTCGAGGCGCACCGGGCCCTCGGTGCCGGCCTGCACGTGCTGCTGTTCAGCGACAACGTGCCCCTCGACGAGGAGATCGAGCTGAAGCAGCGAGCCGTCCACTTGGGCCTGCTGGTCATGGGTCCGGGCGCCGGCACCGCGGTGCTCGGCGGGTGCGGGCTGGGCTTTGCCAACGTGGTGGCGCCGGGCCGGGTGGGGGTGGTGGCGGCCGCCGGCACCGGCGCCCAGGAGGTCATGTCCCTCATCGACCAGTGGGGCGACGGCTGCTCGCAGGTCATCGGCGTGGGCGGCCGTGACCTGTCGGCCGCCGTCGGGGGCCTGATGGCCGGCGCCGCCGTCGAGGCCCTCGACGCCGACGACGCAACCGACGTCATCCTCCTGGTCTCCAAGCCACCCGACGCCGACGTGGCCCGCCGGGTCATGGCCCGGGCCAGCGCCACCCCGGTGGTCGCCGCCCTGATCGGCCTCGACACCGTCGACGGGATCAACGGCATCCGCTCCGACACGGTGATCACCTCCACCCTGGAGGCCGGGGCCGCCGCCGCCGTGGCGGCGCTGGGCGGGTCGACCCCCGACGACATGGCCGCGCTGCGCGCCGAGATCGATGCCGCCGGCGAACGCCTCGGTGACGACCAGACCCTCGTGCACGGCCTGTTCTCCGGCGGGACGCTCTGCTATGAGGCGCTGGGCCTGCTGGCCGTGGTCCTCGGCCAGCCGGTGTACTCCAACACCCCCCTGGATGAGAGCCACGGCCTGCCGGCCCCCGACGGGACCCATGTGTGCCTGGACCTGGGCGAGGAGGAGTTCACCCAGGGCCGGCCCCATCCCATGATCGACCCGGAGGCTCGCATCGAACGGCTCCGCGAGGTCGGCGGGCGCAGCGACGTGGCCGTCGTCCTCCTCGACGTGGTGTTGGGCTACGGCGCCCATGACGACCCGGCCGGCACGCTGGCCCCCGTGTGCCGGGAGATCATCGCGCAGGGGGGCCCGGCCATCGTCACCTACGTGCTGGGCACCGACGGCGACCCCCAGGGCCTCGACGACCAGCGCCGGCGCCTGCGCGACGCCGGTTGCGTCGTGGCCCCCACCGGGGCCCGGGC
>JALYZO010000026.1 GCA_030945745.1 Actinomycetota bacterium | reverse complement strand
CCCTTGGAGGGGCGGTCAGGCAATGGCGCAGTGACTACGCCATGGGTTAGATGGAGAAAGACCGCATCCAGCGCCTGGAGGCCGTCCCCCGCTGGCGCTGGTGATTCCCCCTGGACTTCCTGTTCTGACCCAGATAGGCGTGGCCGCCGGTCAGCCGAGAACGTGCTCGGCGCGGCACAGGCGGCGATCGGCCGCAGCTCCCACCCTTCCCGCTCGGCACGCTCGGCGAGTGCCAGCAGCGCCGCCGGGTCGCGACCGAGCAGGCGCGGCGACGTGCACACCATGATCCCGTACATCCCTGTACCAAGACCCAGGAGCGCCAGGTCCAGGGAGGTCGGATGACGACCGGACGGCCGTGCCAGGCGCGGCGGTCCGACGTCGGTGAACACGGCGAGCGACAGGAAGCCGTGCTCGTCGGCGTAGGCGTGCAGCAGCATCTCCTGGTGGCCGGTCGCCGACGCTCGACTGGCGTGGCGCACGTAGCCGACGGCGCGGCGGCCGGTCACCCATAGTCGCCGTGGCGCTCGTCCCCCGGGAGCGATGGTCGAGCACCGCTCGCCGGACTCCGACGTGTTCCTGATCGACACGAAGGGCGGCCACCTCCTCTCCGAGGCGGCGTCAGGAAGCTGCTGTGGATCGGCGCCCCGAGGCTGGCCGGGAAACGCATCTTCGTCAAGCTGGTCTCGGAGGGGAGGTGGCGGGCCGACGCCACGTTGGAGACTGCGGACGGCTACACGCTGTGGGGGATCAAGGCCGGGGCCAGCCGGACCGTGAGGCACTACGGCGAGATGGACAAGCTGGTCGCCGCCGTCTTGACCGCTCGGCGCGGGTAGCTCGACGGTGATGTCACTCGGACAGGGCGGCCCGGAGGCGCTCACGCTGGTCGAGGACGCTGCGAGCGTCCCCGTCCTCGATCACGACGTCGAGCGCGGCGACGTAGGCGCTGGCGTCCTCCCCGAGGATCGTGTGAGGCCCCAGGTCCGAGCGGGTTGGGGAGGTCCACCTCCAGGCGGTCCATGATCCACGGAGCGGTGACGCCGGACGGCGAGGTCGAGTCGGAGACACATTCAAGCGACGAGGCCCAGGCCGGGACCACGACGTCGGGCCTCGGCAGCAGGCCTTGGCTACAGCGAGGCCTCGGCAGCAGCCTTGGCCAGGTCGAGGGTGGGATGGTCGGTGCCATCCCGGCCGCCGGTGACCAGATAGCTCACGGTGGGATCGCCGAGGTAGGGGCCACGCTCCTGGACCTGCCGTAACGCGCTGCCGTCCTCGTCTAGCAGCACCCACTGGCCGGGCGTGACGAGGGTCCATCGCACACGGCCAACAGTAGCGACGATCCTCAGGGAGCGGACGGTACGACGCCGAGCCAGACGCAGCAGCGGCCGGTAGGTAGGGATCGGTCCGCCGACGCGTCGCACCCCCCGGGGGTTGGAGTCCGAGGGGTGCGGGTTGCGGGCGGCGCCTGGCGGGTGGCGCTCGGCCCTAAGCTAAGTCTCAGGCTACGTGGCTGGTGCGACTCAGTGGTCCCAGCCGACCCGACCACGATGCCGGACGAACCCGCCGTGGATGCGGAACCCCAGCCAGAGGAAGAAGACGCCTCCGGCGATCCACTCGTTCATCCTGGCGAAGTGGCCCTGCGCCCCGGAGACCCCGATCCAGATGAGGAACAGGGCCAACCCGACGATGATTCGAGCGCTGGCGAGTGCCCAGCCGACCCCGAACCCCACGGCGAATCGAACCAGCCAGCGCACCTCTCCAGCCTACCGGCGGGGTGCGGCAGGACCGCCCAGGCGGCGACACCAGTCGGCGATGACCAGTAGCTCCCAGCCCTCGGCATCGGCCCGGTCGACGATCCCCAAGAGCCGGTACGGGTCCCGCCCCAGCACCCGCAGCGACGTGATCAGCATGACCTCGGCGGCGCCGGCCCCGAGCAAGACCAGCACCTCATCGAGGCCGCTCGGGGTACGAGACGATCGACGGCCGAGGAGCGGCGGCCCGACGTCGACGAGGATGCCTTCGAGCACCATGCCGTGCTCGGTGGCGTAGGCGCCCAGCAGGGCCGCCTGATGATGCGAGGCCGAGGCCCTCGACGCGTGGTGGACGTAGCCGATCGCTCGGCCGGTCATCACTCGCCATCGTCGTCGTAGTAGCCCTCGTCCCGCTTGGCACGGTGCTGGCGGACGAACCGGCGAACCCGCAGGGCTACGGCGGCGAAGAACAGTGCGCCCATGATCGCCGCGTTGAGGCCGGCGTGAGGCCCCTTGGCCCCGAGGAGGATCAGCCAGGCCACCCCCAGCACGACGACGGGGACGAGCCGCACCCTGGCGATCACGAACCCGACGAGGAAGCCCGCGATGAACCTGAGGATGCTGTTGCCGTCGCTCGTCATGCCAGGTACGCACCCGGGTGCTGCGCGAAGCTCGTTGGCGGGCCGCCGGACAGTAGCCCTCCGCCCCGTGATCGGCCTCCTCAGCCCCACCTCAAGGAGCGCTCGATCCTTCTCAGGGGAGGTGCGGTGGTGTGTTGCGATGGGCCGTCATCAGGCCTGATAATGCTTGGTGAGGTCCCTGGTTCGATCCAGGTAGCCCCGCACATGCCCTGGTCAGGCGGGGTTTTCGGGCAGTCCCCCGTTGCAGTCTGGCGTTCCATCGCGAGTCCATCGCGTGTGACGTGGTCCACCTGGACGGGCCGGAAGATCGTCGGCGCGAGCGCGCCGTCCCAGTCGGCCCGCTCGGCTTGATGACATTCGATGCCTGCTGGGCCACCGCTGCTCGCATCGTGGTGTCCCTGCTCTCGTCGATGGGGGTCTATCGACCAGGCGCGAATGGGACGACGAGATTTTCGCAGCCCGATGCATAAGCCATGTGCAAAGCAGTGAGAACCTTTGGTGGGAGAGCAGGCGAGACGGGCCCGGGCTCGTGACCCTTCGGAGACGGGCAGGGGAACGGGTAGCCGGTCTGGGAGTTCATGGTCCACTGACCGCCCTTGGGCCGCTCGAAGACGCCACGCACCGGTGTGGGAGGGTTCTGCCGTTTGGACGGGACCTGATAGAAAACCCCATATTCGTTCGGGTTCGCCGGTTTCTCTTCGTAAACGATCTTGCACGAGGGTGCCGGTACGAAGCTGGCGACGGCCCAAGAGATGCCCGTGGTCTGGATCGTGGTGGTGTGCGCCGACCCTGGCACGGTCTCGACCGGACAGGTGGCTGGGAGCTGCTCATAGGAGATGAAGGCCCGGTCGAGGCCTTGGAGGTCAGACGGACCGGGGGTGAACACCGACACGCCGTCGATGCTCGCTGTGGTCGGCGGGCTCGATACGTTCGGGCCGGTGCTCACCGTCTGGGAGTGGCCGCAGCCGACCAGGAGTGCGCCGGTCACGACCACGATCGCCGGGCCGGCCAGCACGGCACGCAGCGTCGGCCATCGCCGCACCAAGACCGGTCGCATCGTCATGTCCCCCACCTCTGCGTCTGTGGGCGTGACGGTAACAGCCGCTCCCCCAAGCAACGGGGGACTGGAGGCCCCGCAGCCCTGGCCATCCCTAGCCGGTGTCCGTCCCGAAGGCGCTGCGCTGATCGGCGATGCCGTACGCGGCCGCGCGGCGGCCGGTCATCACTCGCCGCCGCCGTAGTAGCCCTCGTCCCGCTTCTCCTTGTACCGGCGGACGAACCGGCGCACCGGCAGGACCGTTCAGAAGGCGAGCAGGACCCCGAACAGCGCGGCTGAGTGCATACCGCGCGTCTCGAAGGCGAGGGAGCCGAGGAACAGGATCATGCCGACTGCGTACCCGGGTAGGGTGCCGGAGCCCCCTGATGGCCAGCGTCATCTGGAGCTTCCGCAGAAGGTTCCAGCGCGGTAGCCATTCCGGTAGCCAAGCACCCTCGAACAGGGCTCTGCATGACAACGTTGTGGTTAGCGAACCCGCAGGTCAGGGGGCGAAGGCACTCTCCTGCGCACCCCCCGATTTGTAACTCATAATCCCTTGGTCGTGGGTTCGAACCCCACCGGGCCCACGACATAATCCCAGCTAGATGGCCCATATCGGCTACCTGTCCGCTTGCTTGGCTATGCTTGTCGAGCAGCACGACCTTGGCGGCGCTGTCGACCCGAGCCGGGATCGGGCCGCTCAAGCCTCACCCGCATAACCCCGCAGCGCCGCCAGCTCGATCGCCTGTTCGACGATCACCGAGCTCAGCCGTTCCACCTCAGCGCGTAGACGGGCCAGCTCCGACAGCTCCGCCCGGCTCTGCTTCGGTCGCCCCGGCCGGGACTGCAGCGCAGCGATCGCCTCGTCGCGGGCCGACTTGCGCAAGGTCATGATCGTAGAGCGATCCACGCCGGCCTCGGCCGCCGCGCCCACCGTCGTCAACTGTCCGGTCAGCATCCGCTGCCACAGATCGTACTTCTGCTCTGCTGTGAGAAACCGCTTCGCTCGACGCGGTTCAGGCATGGTCTGGGTCCTTCCTGTAGGACCCAGCCAACCTCCCATCTGTGGTCTGATTTCTGGTGGATCCTGTCGCGCTAAGTCAGATGCAAACCACTGGTTCGTAGAGGACCGGGTCAGAAAGAACCTTCTGGAGGCATTTCGAGACCGTCGTTTTAACCGGAACGGCCACAGCTAGAGGTCCCACTGTTACCATTGTCCACGTGCCTCGTGACCGTCATCAGCGCAAGCAGGTCGAGCAGGCCCTGCAACGCGCCGAAGCCGCAGGGTTCACCATCGATGTCCTGCACTCCGGCCACCGGTGGGGGCGGGTCAACGCAACGGCCAGCACTTCACGGTCTGGAGCACCCGAAGAAGGCTGACGTTCACGCCCGGAGGCTCCGGGAGTTCGTCACTCGCAACAGGAAGAGGGCTTGACAATCGGCATCTACTCGTTCCGGGTCCAACTGCGCGAGCCCGTGGTGGACGAAGATCAAGATCGCCTCTACGACGCCATCGACGATGAGATCTCGGTCGAGACCGGCCCGAAAGGCAATTGGGTCGGGTTCGACCGCCAGGCTCCAACGTTCCTCGATGCCGTACTGAGCGCCGTGCTTGAGATCAGCAATTTGGGTTTCGAGCCATTGGCCATCGAGGACGAGTTGGTTTCCCTCGCCGACATCGCCGAGCGGACGGGCCGGACCCGCCAGTCGGTGTCCATGATCGCGTCCGCTCGACGCGGTAGAGGGGGGTTTCCTCCACCAGCTGTCGGGAACGTCCGCAGCCCTCTGTGGCACTGGGCGGACGTCGCTGCCTGGTTCGATGAAGACACAACGACCGACAATCAGGATCGGTCGCTGGAGGAGGACCGGTCGCTGATCATCGCCACGATGAACGGGGCCCTAGCGAACCGAAGGATGGCGGCGCGTCGACCGGCCGACCTGGACCGCATCAAAACGGCCATGGAGCGCCTAGCCGGGTGACCCTTGCCGGCTCAGGGACGCTCCAGAGGTGCCGTTCTGCGCCCCTGTCTGGCGAGCGACGATCGCCACTTCGGTGCGTCGTTCTGTATTGTTTCAGACCGACGCGGCCGGCGATTCGGCGCGCCCCTCGGCAGCCGACGCCAACCCGAGGAGAACGTCGCTTCGCGCAATGTCCGACCCGCTCAATGTGTATCAGACGACAGCGGCAGTGACATGCGCCGTGTTGGATCCACCCGTGCAACGTACTTCCAGAACGGTGAGGCACCCGCGAGCTCACTTGCTCTGGGGGGACAGCTCCAAAGGTTCGGTGGCGTCGCGTTGTCGACGAAGTCTTCGGAAGGGGCAAAGTTGTTGAAGGAATTGTACATTCGAAAGTACAAGAACCTCGAAGCAGTCCGGGTGCCGATCGCTGGTCGCGTGGTTGTGTATGGCGAGAATGGTGTAGGGAAAACGAACTTGTTGGAGGCCTTGGCGCTTGTCGCCGGGTCCGAGTTCACAACTCGCCAGATAGCTCGGCGAGTAGTGACCCCGGAGCCTGGAGCCATCGAAGTTGTCACAGCTTTGGCTGGGCGAGCGACGGCAATGCCCTGGACCGCCGACAAGGAGGCGGTCCGCGCGTGGTGGGCTGCGATAGGGGTTGACAATGTGCCCGAATCATGGCAATGCGGGATCGAAGAAAGTTCCCTCCCCGATGAGGTCAAGGGCGCCGTGGCCGACCCTTCGTCATGCGCTGTCCGGTATTCGCTCGTGGCTACAGAGGGTCTTGATGACCTCCGCGCCTACGACGGGAGCGTAGGTTGGCGCGAGGAGAAAGACGTAAACCTCCCGGTCCTCAGGAGGCGGTTCGACACGACGTTGTGCGTGCCCAAGAGCCGTGGCGACGTGCTTCGTTCACTCGACGTGCCCTTGCCGGAGGTGGCCCGGCACTTCGGGGCTGAGACGATTGACCCGCATCCGGGTGATTGGGTCGACGTCTTGGTGATGCCCTCGAGCAGCCAGGCTCCCTTCTTGGTCTCGTGGCTCGCGAGTGAGCGGTCCGATGACGACCTCTGGGCCGATTGCAGCCGCGCCGTCGACGTTGCGACGGCGGGCTTCCGGCGCTTGACGTCCGCAGCGCAGGAGGTACTCGACCTTGTCAATTGGGTGCGGCTCCCGCAGAGTGACGTCAGGCAGCTACCGGGATCGTCGCGTTGGCGTAGCGAGATTCGTGGACTCGGTGCCGTTCTTTGTTGAGGTGAAACTTCCAGTAGTCGTCGAAGTCGTCGTTGGCGCGCACGGCCCGTAGGTTGAGGACCGCTTCGGCCCCATCGACTGACCAGCGGGCGCCGGTGATGTCCATGCTTTTCAGCAGTCGCGGGCGAGGCAAGAGGGCCGCGATCGTCGGGAAAGCGCCTGGATCGTGGCTGTTCCCGTTGAGTTGTGCTCGAACGACCGTCGGATACAGCTGTGTTTCATGTGGGACGCGACCGTCGCATGTGCGTCGGCGCGGCCCGCGAGCGTTCTGGTCGGTCCTGTGGTCGTTCAGTGGGTTAGCGGTGGGGTTAGTGGCGGCTCGTGCCGTGTCTCGCCGGTGAGGGTGGAGTGACGCAGCCGTCGGTAGCGCTTGTGGGCGGGCTGGACGCCCACGCCTGTCGCTGCGGCGATCTCAGCCCGTGTGGCCCCGGCGGCGTCCGCCCGGGCGATGGCGGTCTTCGGTCGGCTTCGATGACGGCGATGCGCTCGGTGAGTGGGCCGGTCCGTGCCAGTGGGTTCCGAGGGAGAGGCCAGGGTCAGAACCACCTTGGTTGATGACCCGGACCGTGGTCGACGGTCGGGTTCCCCGCGATGCCGTGGCGGTCGGTTTCGCCGTAGCGGTGACGGCGCCGTGGGGCAGCAGGAGTGACCTCGAGCTGGGCGGCGATAGCGGCCCAGTGGTGGCCTTGGCTCCGGGCGTCGCTCACCGAGATCGGGATCCGTGCTCGTAGCTGGGCGAGGAGGCTGACGGTGGCATGAAGGTCGGCCAGGCCGTCACCGAGCCACATCGGGGAGCGCAGCAGGGTGAGGGTCACGACGGCGTCTTCGGCGATCGCTGTGGGTTCGTCGTCGAGGTGGGGACGCTCGGGACAGGCCCCGCCGGCAAGGATCGTCAAGCTCGTGGTGCGTGCCGTGGTCGTGGTTGGGCATGGTCATGACTCCTGTGGGCTGAAAGTCCGGGG
>JALYZO010000230.1 GCA_030945745.1 Actinomycetota bacterium | reverse complement strand
CCTCGGAAGCGCTGAGCGGCGCCTGGGCTCGGTTGATCGGGGTGATGTCGGTACGGGCGAAGCCGGGGCACACCGAGTCGACCGTGATCGCAGTGTGGACCAGCAGCTTGGAGAGCGCGATCGTGACAGCGTTGAGCGCCGCCTTGGAGCTCTGGTAGGCGGGGACCACGCTCCCGTAGTACGGCGGACGCTGCCGCCGGTGTCGGTGGTGGCTGTCCCCACGCTGGCCAGGAACATGCCGGTGGCCACACCCGCCCCCGTTCCCGAGCTCGACCCGCACGGCCATGTCGCCGGATCCCACGGGTTGCGCGGGCGCGCCTCGCCGGACGCGTCGGTGGCCGCCACCTTCCCGGTGATGACCGCCCCGCCACGGCGGATCCTGGCCACCACTGGGGCGTCGCAGGCGGTGCCCCACGCCGGGTCGAGCACCGGGCTGTCGGCGCAGGGCGAGTCGGCGCCGGCGGCCGGGATGTCCTTGAGGCCGATGGGAATGCCCTGAAGGAGACCACGGTCCCTTCCGGCGTCGAAGTCGGCGTCGGCGCGCCGCGCGGCGGCCATGGCTCGGCTGTCGAGGCGGGACAGGTAGACGCCGAGGCGGGGATCCAAGGCGTCGGCCCGGCGCAGGGCGACGGTGGTCAGCTCCACGCTGGTCAGCGCCCCGTCGCGCAACGCGGTGGCCGCCTCGGTCAGCGACAAGGGCATCTCGGTCGGTCTGACATCCTCGTCAGGGCGCGGCCCTCCGCCGGTCGGGCTCAGGGATGGGCCTGGTTGGGCCGGGGCAGTGCGCGTCATCGTCGTGTGCGCCGACGACGCTACGGAGCCGCTGTTTCGGGACCGTGTCCGAGGCGTTGCCCGTCTGTTGCGTTCCCCGGCGTGTGGCGCCTCCCTGACCGGGTCTCCAGACTCAGGGGCTCCCCCGCCACCCCCGCTCGAAGGGCAACCGCCAGCTGCGGGGGGCGATCAGCTGCCTCATGGCCTCGGGGCCCCACGAGCCCTGCCAGTAGAGGTGGATGGCCGGTGGCGCCTGGAGGAGCGGCACGGAGATCTCCCACAGCCGTTCGATCCCCTCGGCAGCGGTGAACAGGGTTCGGTCCCCGGTCATGGCGTCGTGGATGAGGCGTTCATAGGCCTCCAGCACGTCCTTCTGGTAGCCGGTCTCGTGCAGGGCGAACTGGAGGCTGAGCTTGTCGAGCGTCATCCCCGGCCCCGGGCGTTTGCCGTAGAAGGACAGCGACAACCTCGAGGAGTCCGCCAGGTCGAAGGTGAGATGGTCGGGCCCCGCAGCCCCCACCCCCGACCCGGGGGGGAACATGCTCCTCGGTGGCTCCCGGAAGGCGATGGAGATGACGCGCGCCCCTTCCGCCATACGCTTGCCGGTACGCAGGTAGAACGGGACGCCGGCCCACCGCCAGTTGTCGATGTGGGCCTCCAGGGCGATGAAGGTCTCGGGCGTCGAGTCGGGGGCCACGCCCGGCGTGGCCCGGTACCCGTCGTACTGACCCCGGACGACCTTGGCCGGGTCGAGGGGGAGCATGGAGCGAAAGACCTTGTTCTTCTCTTCGCTGATGGCGTGCGGCTCGAGGGCGGTGGGCGGTTCCATGGCCACGAACCCCAGGATCTGGAACAGGTGGGTCACGACCATGTCGCTGAACGCCCCCGTGCCTTCGTAGAACCCGGCCCGGTTCCCGACGGGGAGGGTCTCAGGGACGTCGATCTGGATGTGGTCGATGTGATCCCGGTTCCAGATGGGTTCGAACAAGCCGTTGGCAAAGCGGAAGGCCAGGATGTTCTGCGCCGCCTCCTTGCCCAGGAAGTGGTCGATGCGGAAGACGCGGTCCTCGGCGAAGTGCTGGTGCACGGCCTCGTTGAGGGACCGGGCGCTGTCCAGGTCGGTACCGAACGGTTTCTCCATGATGACGCTGGCCCGCTCCACCAGGGCGGCGTCGCCGATCATGGCGATGACTGAGCGGGCGGCCGGCGGGGGGACGCTCAGGTAGTGAAGGAAGCAGACATCGCCGCCGAGCTCGGCGGCCCGGGCCGTCACCACGCTGCTCAGGCCGGCAGCTCCAGCGGCGATCGGCGAGTAGAAGAGCTTCGAGGCCAGCACGCCCCACCGCTCATCGGTCATCTCCTGGCGGGCGAACTCCTCGCACGCCTTGCGGGCGAAGTGGCGGAAGGCGTCATCGTCGAAGGGCTCGAGCGACACGCCGACCAGGCGGAAGTCGGGCAGCAGGCCGGCGTCGGTCAGGTGAAGGAAGGCGGGGAGCAGCTTGCGCCTGGCCAGATCCCCCGACGCCCCGAACAGGACGACGACATACGGTTCGGTCATGGTCGAGACCCTACGATCTGGTACCAGACCGCGTTGATGAAATCGTGGTGAATGCCTCTCGTCCCACGCTGGCAAACTTGAGCATCGACCTGGCCACCATCGCCGTGAACGGGAGCAGCTGGATCGCCGCGACCGACCGGCCAGCTCCGCCCAGGGCGTGTACCACGGGGCACTCGAGTTCCCCTCACGGAGATCTTCGAGAACCGTGACTGGCCACGGCAACCTGAACGCCTTCTTCGCCTTGGTCCCAACGCTGCGGTCCTGGCGGCCACATCACCTGGCCATCAGCGTCGAACAGCCGCGCGGGGACCACCTCAGGGCCGTGCTCCACGATGCTGGCGTAGCCGGCGACCGGTCACGCTTCGCTCGGTGCCTGTCCGGCAACGGGCGACCGACGCGAGGCTTCGGCGGCGAAGGGGGTGACGCCGATGGCCAACAGTGGGAACATTGCGGCCACCCCGAAGCCGACGCCGTAGCCCGCTGCGCCGATCAGCGCCCCGAGGAGCGGCGGGGTGAGCGACGCTCCGATGTTCTGAGCGGTGTTCTGGGCGCCGAGTGCCCGGCCAGCCCACGCCAAGCCCGCAAACTCGGCTACCGCAGTGAACCCGAGGCCATTGTCCGCGACCGTGATCACCGCGCCGAGGCCGAGAGCGGCGACGACCAACACGGATCCGGTCGAGTCTCCCAGCGCCACGCCGAGCATGGTCAACGTGGCGGCCAGTGCCACAAGGCGCATTGGCCCCAGCCTGCTGCCGGCCCGATCCGACCACCTCCCGGTCGCCACCCGACCGGCGGCACCGAGCACCTGGAAGCCGAACAGCAGGCTCCCCGCGGCGCTGGCCCCCCAATGGCGCTGCGACACCAGGTACTCGAGGGAGAATGCGGAGAGGGTGAACTGGGGGATCACCAGCAGGGTGCTGGCCCCGTGCAGGCGCCACAGTGCCGGCGCCAGGTACGGCGTGCCCAGCCGCAGGCCAGGGGCGGCGGCCGACCGGGGCGGGTCGACGACGGCAGCCATCACCAGCGCGGCCACGGCCAGGCAGGCGAAGGCGGGAACGGTGAGGGCCCAGCCGATCCCCGCGGAGGCGGCCACGGGAGGCAGGACGAGGGCGGCAATCCCGACACCGAGGGGCTGGGCGGTCTGGCGTGCGCCCATGGCGGTCCCTCGTTCGCGGGGGGAGAACCACCCGAGGACCACCTTGCCGCTGGCCGGACTGACCGACGCCCCCGCCGCTCCCGCCAGACCGAGGAGCACGGAGCGCCCGATCACGTCGCCGGTCGCCGCCGCACCGAGCAGGAGGGCGCCGGCCAGGGCCAGGCCGAGCGCCATCACGTTGCGCTCCCCAAAGCGGTCGGCGGCCGCTCCCCAGGCGATGAGCGTGCACAGCACGCCGAGCGTCGGGGCGGCCACCACCCAACCGGCGGCGGCCAGCGACAGGTGCTCGGTGCGGCGCAGCTCGGGCACCAGCATGGGGATGCCGTAGAGGAAGATGCAGCTGGCCGCCTGGGCTGCCAGGCCGATGGTCAGGATGAGCCAGCGGTGCACACCGTCGGTCGGCGCCAACTGACCGTTGCTGGGCATCAGCACACCGTACCTCGCTGTCCCATCATGAGGACAGCCGTCCCACAAAGCAAGACAGGCGTCAGTCCGGCAGCTTCCGCCCTCCGAGGGCAACCACGACGCTGATGGCCATCAGCACGCCCAGGACGATGACGCTGGCATGGAGGGGGAAGGAGGTCCATGCTGGAGGGGTGACGGTGACCATCCCCCTCGAAAACAGCGAACCAACCGACCGCCAGCCTGGCCCCGGGCCTACCGGGCGCGCCGGGCGCGCCGACGAGGTGCGCGGCGCGGAGGTGGCCACCCTGGCCGGTGTTGGAGTCGGCTGGTACCCGTGGCTCGAGCTGGTGCGGGCGATCCAGGTCATCCTCGACGGCCTCCGCGCCCTGCCCGCGTGCGTGCTCAATGCCCGCTTCGACATCCTGGCTTTCAACCGGGCCTACGGAGAGCTGATCTCGGACCTCGCTGCCCCCCGGGTCGGTCCCCTCCGCCTCGACGTCGTCCACGCCTGTCGCGCCAGCTGAGTCCCTTTGCTACCAGGCTGTTCGTCGACCGATGTGGCTGTGGTCGGCTTCGGCCGGTCGGCAAGGCCCTGGCCGTCCTGCTGGCCAGGCAAGGCCGCAGCGTCGTGGTCGTCGAGCGTTGGCTGCAGTGCCCAACCCTCGAACTTCGGCGAGGTGTGGAAGTTGCCGGCCTCGACCAGGACGACGACGCCGTCACCCTGCACGTGCGCGACCCTTCCGGCACCATGTCGTCGCTGCGAACCCGCTACGCCGGCTGCGACGGGGCCGGGAGCACCGTCCGCCATCGCTGGGGGCCGGGTGGCGACGATCAGCCCGGGGCGCGAGCTCGGCGACCCCGACGGAACGTACGCCGCCTGGTTCGCTGACCACGCTGTGGCCGCCGCCCTGCAACGGCCTGACTTCCACCTCTACGGCACCGCCGGTGACGGCACGGGCGTCGGGGCCCTTTTGGCCCACCTCCGAGCCGACCTCACGGGCCGGGCGTCGACTTGAACACCCCGCCGTGTTGGGCCAGATCATCCGGTACCAGAGCGGTCCGTCGTATGACCAGGCTGGACAGCCCGTGGACAGCCGACCGGCGGCGATCTCGCTGTAGCTCGGCGGGACGCAGGGATCGCCCGGCCCGGAGGAGGTCGTCGAGCGCCTCGTCCGATCGCCGGGTCGACGGGCGCGAGGAGGGCCGACGCGCTCTTCCGCGCCACTCCGGGTCACGCCTCCCGGGCGGCTCGTGACGCAACGGCCCTTCCGGGGGCCGCCGTCCAACCAAGAAGCATTGGTCGCTCCTTCTCCTCGACGCCACCGCCAAGTTAGAGGCCATTCAGCTTGGTCTGTCAGCTTCCGGTCATGATCTCTCGACGACGTTTCCTCGGCCTTTCTGCCGCTGCCGCAGGCCTGAGTGTGGCCGACCCGTTTGGGCTGTTCGACTCGGTCGCCGGAGCGGTACCCCTCCCTCCCGTTGGAGGCGGCGGGAACATCGAGCACGTGGTGCTGGTCATGCTCGAGAACCGGTCGTTCGACCACCTGCTCTCGTGGCTGCCGGGGGCCGACGGGCGCCACGACCTCACCTTCAGGGCCACAGACGGCAACACCTACCCCAACTATCCCCTGGCGCCGGACTTCCAGGGATGCGGCTACAGCGACGCCGACCACTCCTGGGAAGGGTGGCTGGTCGAAAACGACAATGGCGCACTCGACGGATTCCTGCAACGACCCGGCGCCTTCTCCGACACCCCCGGTGTCACCGCGGCCGCAGCCAACACCTTCCCGATCGGCTACTACAGCAACCTCAACCTCGACGGGACCGCGAAGGCGCAGCCCGACCTTCCCGTCCTCGGTGCCCTGGCCCAGAACTACACGGTGCTCGACCGATACTTTTCAGCGATCGCCGCGGAGACCTTCCCGAACCGCTTCTACCAGCACTCGGCTCGTACCGACCGTGACCACAACACGTCGACGACCTCGACCCTCCCGGCCATCTGGGACCAGCTCTCGTCCACCTCGGGCACGGCCAAGCCCACCGGCGCGTACTACTTCCAGGACCTGCCGTTCCTGGGGCTCTGGGGAGCGAAGTACCTGAACTTCCTCCGTCCCTATGCCGCCGGACAAGGACCGGTCCCCCGCCTGGGGACGGTGCACGGCACACCCTTTCTCGACGCCGTCAAGGGCGGCACCTTGCCCAATGTGAGCTTCGTCGACCCGTCCTTCGTGAACGAGGGGGCCGGCACCTCCGGCGACGATCATCCTCTTGCCGACCTTCGCATCGGCGAGCGGACGATCGCCGACGTGTACCACGCCCTCAACGACGCCGGTTACCTCGACTCAACCGTGTTGGTGATCACCTTCGACGAGTGGGGTGGCTTCTATGACCATGTTGCGCCGCCGGTCGTCGCCGACGACACCAACCCGGTCAACGTCGACCACACCGGAAACAACCGTCCTGTTGCCTTCCCCGGCCCCAACCACCCTGACTACGGTCAGCTCGGCTTCCGGGTGCCCTGCATCGTCGTGTCCAACTACGCTACCGCCCGGGTGGTCAGCACCGGACCGTTCGAGCACACCTCGACGCTGTCGATGATCGAGTCGCTGTTCTCTCTCCAGCCACTGACCGCGCGCGACGCGTCCGCCAACGACCTGGGAACCGTGCTGGCTGCCACCAAGCGGTCGGACAACCCGAGCTCCCGCATACCGACCAGCAGCCAAGTCCCGGGGCCGGCCTCAGGCGCCGCAGCCGCCTGCGGACCCCGCAGCGTCCAGTCGGCGTCCCCCGCCGCCCGCCCCTCCCCGGCCCTCCCGGAAAGCCCCTTGGCGGTCGGTCTGCCGGTGGCCGCGGCGCTGGCTGGCGGGGCCGTCCTCGCCGCCAGGCACCTCAGCACCCGAGACCCCCGGACGGAAGCCGCCGGACCGTCGGGCTCGTAGGCCGGAGGCCCGGCCCAGGTCGCGGCTCCGTTTCCCACCGGCTCCTTGACCAGCCCGGGAACCCCGGAGTCCGCCAGATCCCTTGCGCATCCTGACCGAATGCTGGCGGGACTCAGGCAGAATCTGAGCCTTGAGCGTCCGCCCGGATCGGGCCGACCTCTCCGGCCGCGATGGTGACATGGCCGCCCAGCCAGCTCTCGGTGCGCACGCCGACCAGGTCAGCCGCCGCAAGTCGATCGGGACGACGGGAAGGGTCGGAGCCGCCGAGGGTGCAGAGCAGTCGCCAAAGCGGGTTGAAGGCTGCGCCAGGCCACCTGGCGAGACTCAGGTCGACGACGGCAACCCGAGTCCCCGGGTCAAGCGAGGCAATCTGCCGCCAGGATCGCTCCCAGCGGGCCATGACCGACAGCGCGTAGGCGATCAGCACGCCGTGCACTGCTGATGGGTCGATCCCGGAACGTCGAAGCCCCTCGACCAGGCGGTCCGCCCGAGCATTGATTAGGGTGACATTGGGCCAGCCGTTCAGCCGGGCCCGGCGGGCAGCCCCAGCGAGCATGGCGGCGCTGGTGTCCACGCCCACGATGCGCCCCGACTCACCGACGGCGGCCTGCAACCAGGGAAAGCTCAGCCCCGTTCCACAACCAACATCGAGAACCGTGGCGCCCACGTCGAGCGCCAGAAGATCGATGCCCCGCCGGCGGGGGGCCCGGTACAGGGTCCGCTCGAACGAGAGGAGGTCGTAGACGGCAGCACCGCGGGCGTAACGATCGAACGGGTCCCGTCTAGCAGCCATCGCGGCAGCGTAGGCCGGGGTCGCAGGGCGGTCCGCGCCGAAGAGCGGTGTCGCTGCTCGAACCTCGACGGTGTGGTGTCGGTGGAGTCGTTTGAGACCGGATCGGCCCGGTCCGTGCGGACCGCCATCTGGTAGGTGCGGGCGGGCAGAGCAGTGAATCCGCGCCGGCGAGCTGGTCGAGAGGACCGCCTGCACCCGCCGGTGATGAGGAGCTGGCCGGCGCCGCTTGCGAACGCGCCCCGGAAGGCGAGGTTCGCCGCACCACCGACATGGTCCGCTTCGCAGACCAGCGTCGTGCACTGGGGCGCCGGGCGTAACGGGTCTTCGCCGTCTACTCGCGCCCAGGCCCGCCGCTGGAAGTAGAGCACAGCGGGTTCGACCAGCCCCTCGGGCCCGAAGCGGCACGTGGAGGTAGTCGTGGAAGATGCGCACCTCGGCGTCGGCCATCCGGTCCGGCCACCGGCCGGCGGCAGCGTCGCCGCTGGGTGATGGTGGTCATCCGGCGACCGTCACCAGGGTCCCGTAGGTAAGAAGGGGCCATGCTTGGGCTCCAGCGGCGTAGGGCACCTCGACGCACCCCAGGCTCTGAGGAGAGCCGAACGTTGAGCGTGGGATGTAGTGCACGGCGTCACCCCCGTTGAAGTAGGCGACCCACTCCACCGGGTCTGCGTAGGTAGATCCGTCAGGGTTCGATCCGCGCATGGTCTGCTGGCGCAACCGCTCGTAAACGGGAAACGTGCCGTCAGCGGTCGGGGCCGCCGAGATACCGGTGTTCACCGCTGTTCGCACGGCGACCGCGCCGTTGTGCCACACGGTGAGGGTCTCGGGGCTTGCCTTGTTGGTCAGGGCGTAGGTGTAGCCGCTGGTGTTGGTCTGTCCGGCAGCCGCTGAGGCGAGCAGAGCCGTCCATACCTGGGGGCCCGCCACTCCGTCGGTGCTCAGCTGGTGAGCGGACTGGAAGGCCATGACGGCGCCTCGGGTGACGAGGTTTTCGGAGCCCTGCTGCCACAATCCGGTCAAGGAACTCGGCCAGCCTGCGCTCGACCAGGCGAAGTTTCCCACGGGCGGGGTGACCGCCGCCGCAGCTTGGCCGACCGTATCGCCCGCAGCGGGAACGGTGGCCGTCGGAGTCCAGGTCAGCGGTAGATAGCCGGCCATGGCCAGCAGCTGTTGGAGCCTCAAGGTTGACCCGACGGCAACCGTGAACTTGGTGCTGGCCGGGGCGCTCAGGGTGGCTCCGTTGCTGCCGCGCAGACCGGTAGGCCCGGCCGGGACCGTGACGGTGACGGTGACTCCGGGAGGGAACGGTGATGCCGGAGCGAAGTGCAGGATGTCTGGCGCCGTTCGGACCCACTGGCCAGGCCACGACGGTGACAGCTCGGGGTTCGGCGCTGATGGGCTGAGCGGCGTCGAGACGGTCACGTCGATCGACGCGGTCGCAGCTACATCTTTGGTCCCCGGCTGCGGGGCTATGGCATCGATGGACAGCGGCGCCGGTGCCGATGTTGACGGAGGGCCAGGTGCGATCGATCGGGACAGCGCGCTGGCCGGCGAAGCGCTCACGGCCTTGTCGGATCGCCAGCTTGTCGCTGCCCACGCCCCCGCCCCCAAGACAACGGCCATGATGCCTGCTGCGAGAGCGAGGTGGCGCCGAGCTGGGTGCTGGCCACGATTGCTCACGTGGGCCGGGACCGCAGGGGGCCGGCGCAGAGGATTCTCACGAGACCCACGCTATCGAGAGCTACGACACTGTGTAGCATCGCGGGTACATCTCCCCCGATCTTCGAGCACTTCGGTGGCTCCCAATCCCCCAAACCCGTTGAGGGTTGTTCTTCGTCGCCGGGACCCGTGAACAGGCGGACCATCGGCGCTGCGACTTCCAGCGATGCCACGACGGCGACCGGATGACCGTGCTGGAAGCCAGCGGAAGGTTGTGTACGTCCAGTCCTTTTCTTTAAGGAGTCACCAAGATGAGCAAGTCGATCAGCCGCCGCCGGTTCCTGACCGTCGCCGGGTCAAGCGCCGTGGGGCTCGCAGGCCTGGCCGCCTGTGGTTCGAGTGCGACGGGCCACGCGATCGGCCCGGGCAGCCCTCAGGTCAAGGCGGTCGAAGCGGCTCGCCGGAGGAGCGGCAACATCTACGCCGTCAACCTGGTCGCTCAGCCGGCCGTGGTCGACCTGGCCGGACAGGCGGCGCACACCTGGGCCTACTCGTCTGCTTTGGCAGACCCGGAACTTCGCATGCGACCCGGCGACACCCTCGAAGCGACCGTGGTCAACCAGGTGCCGGAGCCGACCACCGTTCATTGGCATGGTTTGGCGATCGACAATGCCATGGACGGCGTGCCCGACCTGACCCAGAAGGCCATCGCCCCGGGCGCCAGCTTCACGTACCGCTTCGTGGTGCCCGACGCCGGCACGTACTGGTATCACTCTCATCAGGGGCTCCAGCTTGACCGAGGCCTCTACGGTCCGCTCGTCGTCGAAGACCCCACCGAGCCCGGCGTCGACGTTGACCAGGTGCTCGTCCTGGACGACTGGTTGGACGGGATCGCCGGCACCCCCGACCAGGCCCTGGCCAGCACCCGAGGCGGCATGGGGTCGATGGGAGGCGGGATGGGCTCGATGAAGCGGATGACCTCATCGCTGCTCGGCGGCGACGCCGGTGACATCACCTACCCGATGCACCTGATCAATGGTCGCCCCCCAGCAGACCGTACGAAGGTGACCGCACCCCCTCGGGGCAAGGTTCGCCTTCGCCTCATCAACGCAGGCTCCGACACCGCCTACCGGTTCGCCGTGGGCGGCCACCCCTTGACGGTCACGGCCGCCGATGGCCGACCCGTGCAGCCCGTCGTCGTCGACACCGTGCTCATCGGCATGGGCGAACGCTACGACGTCGAGTTGACCGCCGACTCAGGCGTGTGGCCCATCGTCGCCAGCGCTGAAGGCAAGGGTGGGGGCGGAGCCGCCATGCTGCGCACCACCGACGCCACAGCAGAGACCGCTCCACCAATGTCCGCCCGTCCCGCAGAGCTGGACGGACACGTTCTCTCCTACACCGACCTGCGTCCTGTGGCCGGAACCGCCTTGGCTCCCCACACACCGGATCGGTCCTACACCGTCGACCTGGTCGGCAACATGGACCGCTACCAATGGGGACTCGCTGGCGACGCCCAGCACCTCAACGTCCGCTCAGGAGAACGCGTACGGATCACCATGCGCAATACCACCACCATGTATCACCCCATGCACCTCCACGGCCACACCTTCGCCGTGGCCACCGCCAACGGCGTCCGCAAGGACACCATCAACGTCCTGCCCGGTCGCACCCAGGTGATCGATTTCGACGCCGACAACCCCGGGCAGTGGATGTATCACTGCCACAACACCTACCACCAGGTCAAGGGTATGACCACCACGGTCTCCTACCGCACCTGACGGGTGATGGAGCACGGGCTCGACCGCACCACTCAGGCTGACGAGCCGGGCGTACGCCCCCGAGGCAGGCCGCTCGGACCACCAGAACTCCTGGCCATAGTTGATCTCGGCGGGCTTGTCCCCTAAGGTACGCACCCATCGTGAAAAGAAACACAACCAAGTCGCATCGCCGCGCCCGGTCTCTAGCCTGCTTTGTGGTGGTCGCGGTCGGCGCCCCTCTGGGCATGCCGGGTCTCGCCTCTGCTGATCCCATCAGCGACAAGCGAGCTCAAGCGCAGGCGCTCGCCGACCAGATCAGCGTGCTCGGCAATCAAGAGGCGGCCCTCTCGGAGCACTATGACGCCGCGGTTCTCGCCGAACAGCAGGCGGGAGCCCAGGTCGACACCGTTGCCAAGCAAGAGGCAGCGTCACAGGCGGCCGTCCGGGAGGCCAGCAAGGCGTTGCGTTCCGATGCCGTCGACGCCTACACGCATGGCGGAAACATGAATGGGGGCATCAGCTCGATGAGCAACTTGGCGGACGCCCAAAACAGCCTTCTTCGCGTTCAATACGCCCAGACGTTGGCCACCTCGCAGAACGAGCATCGGGACCAGTACCGTCTCGCCGAAGCACAGGCCAGCCTGAAGAAAGCGCAGCTGACCGCGGCGCAGCAGCAGGCTGCCGCCCAGGCCAGCAAGGCCGACAGCGCTCGGAGGGCCGTGTCCGGCTCCGCAGCTCGGCTCCAAGCCACCTACAAGCAGACGCAAGGACAGCTGGCCACGCTCGTCGCCCAGGCTCAAGCAGCGAAAGAAGCCGAGCAGGCCCGCCAAGCCCAACTAGCCGAGCAGGCCCGCCAGCAATCCGCTCAGCAAGTCGCCGTAGCCCAGGCAACCACGGCCCAGGCCCGTGCGACGGCCACGGCAGGTACGCCGGCTTCCGGGCCTTCCGCTTCGTCCGCGGCGCGCGCCACGACCGGCGGACAGTCAGCCCCGACACCCTCGTCGCCGGCGCCATCCGCCCCGGCGCCGCCGACGGGCAGCGGAGGCGGAGCCGCCGTCGCCGCCGCCATGAGCCGCCTCGGAGACCCCTACGTGTGGGGAGCGGCCGGGCCGAACAGCTTCGACTGCTCAGGACTCACCATGTGGGCGTGGGCGCGTGCCGGCGTTTCGCTCCCCCACTACAGCGGCTCGCAGTACGACTCGACCACCCACATCTCGATGAGTCAGCTGCAACCAGGGGACCTGGTCTTCTTCGCCAACCCCGGCGAGCACATGGGCATGTACATCGGCGGAGGACGGGTCATCGAGGCCCCCTACACCGGGGCAAACGTTCGCATCGAGCCGATGTACTCGCAGTACGTGCTGGCCAGCCGGCCCAACTGACACTCGCCCATCGTCGGATCGCAGTCCCGAGAGCCTGCCCCACGTCCCGAAGTCTGAGCCTGTCGAGACGCGACGTCGCCCTGTTGCTGTCGGCCGGGTCGTAGCGAACACCGGCGACCATCCCATCGCCGCTACGGGCATGCTCGGCGTCCAAACGGCCCAGGTCGGGCATCCGCCGCCAACCCCGGCCCCTGGATCTGGGGGGCGAAGCAGCCGATGAGCAGGGCTTTCCGCCTCGCCCAACGCAGCGCGACGAGCGGAGGGTCAGCCATGCACGAACAACTTCGTGGCCGGTGCCGTCGGGTTCGTTCTGCGCTGACCCACGCCACCCCATCCATACTACAACGTAGTGTCGTTGCTCCTGCAAACCCCAACGTCAAACCATCCGATCTGAATCAAATCCGCCCTCCCAACCAACTACGACGATGTGTAGCATCACTTCTCGTTGGGTGCCAAACGGACCTTGGCAAGGTCCAAGTCGTGAGGTGCCGGGCGGATTCCCGACGAGCGGCACCCTCGTCTGCGATGCCGGATCCTCCCATCCCCTTCCCTCCTCAGCAGAACATACGTGACACTTGCTCCATTCGGCTCCATCTTCGCTCCCGTGCAGCCGTTCATTGGCGTGCTGTCAGTGGGGGTCACGGGTCCTGCTTTCCGCCGCCGGGTCCTTGGCAAGATCGCCTTCCCGCCCCGCTGAGGCTGCGGTGGGTTGGCAAGTGTCACACGCCGCACAGGTGGGTGATCAGGTGGGCCAGGACCGGTACGGCGGCCACGGTGAGCAGCGCGCCGCCGAGCATCACCGCCACGGCGGAAAGACTTGCGGCCACGGGCCGACTCACGCTCGCCGGGCGGAGCAACGCCTCAACCCGTTCTACGACGCCGCTGCCAGCGACACCGAGCGCCGCTCTCGGCGATTCGCCGACCGAGACCAAGGCTGCTGCGGCGATCGCTCGAGCCACCAGGTTTCGATCGCCCACGATCCCAACGGCCTCCTCGTCAGCCCACCGCTCCAAAGCGAAACGCAATCGGGCCCTTGTCGGGCGGAGCAACGGGTTGAGAGCGGCAATGTCAGCCAACCACAGCAGCCGGTGATGGCGAAGTCGCAGGTGAGCGGCCTCATGCGCGAACACGACCCTGCGCTCATCGGGGGTCAGCCGGGCAAGCAAGCCATTCGACACCACGATCTGACCGGCGCGTCCGGCGACGCTGTACGCCAGGAGCAAGTCGGTGCCCACCACCAGCACCCCCGGCGCGTCCTTCGCCGGGCGGGCTTGGAGGAATCGGACCGTGACCGCCCCACCACCGAAGAGCAGACCGATGAGGGCCAACGTTGCCGGAAGCCCAACCCACCAGGGAAGGGCACGGCTGAGTCGCTCACACCATCCGAACAACCCGGCCACCAAGGGGTGCCGGCCGGCGAACACCAACGCAGTCAACACCAAGGCGAACACGGTAGTAAGAACGCTGATCCCGGCCAGCCCAGCCAGAATGGTTGCTTCGAAGCGCGGAGACAATCGGGGCCAGAACCTCACGAGCAATCTCAGGACCGCCGTGGTGAGCGAGACGATCGGGGTTCCATGAGCTTGCGGAGCATCTTGACCTCAGGGCCCGACAGGCCCTGCACGAACTTCGCAAGAGCCCGCTCATGATCGCTGGAACGCATCAGATCACAGTGCATCCTTCTCGCTACCAGCTCGGCCTCGCTCAGCAGCGGGCGGTACACGAACCTGCGTCCCTGCTGCTCCCGCTCGGCCAGCCCCTTCTGCCACAGGCGGGTAAGGATCGTCATCACCGTTGTGTAGGCCAGCTCCTTCTCCAAAGCACCCCGAACGTCAGCAGAGGACATGGGCTTCTCTGCTGCCCACAGACACATCAGGACCTCAGTCTCGAGTGCCCCCATCTGACGTCGCGCGGTCAAAAGCGCCGCTCCTTCCATCTGGCTGGGCAACGATACCGCCCCAAGGTGCGCTCGAACGGAACGGTGGGGTCCGAGTGCATCGAGCATCAGGAGATCCGCGGGCACCGACATGCCGTGCGCGTCGTATCGTTCGACAGGGTGCTACCTTGCTCGGAAACCAAAGCCAGGCGCCGAAAGAGGTGGAGACTGCTTCACCTCTCCGGGCGACATGGCTCAGCCGCCCCACAGGGAGGTCCTTGTCATGGTGTTCGTGGGTACCGTCGGTCATGAAGGAATTGGGCCGTGCTAGCGACCAAACCGGGCCTCGACGCGTCCGGTGACACATGCCCCGCGTCCGCTGCAAACGTGACCAGCTCCGCTCACCCCGAGAGCCTGGCGGTGATGTGCTCCCCGCCCCGGATAGCTGTCGTTGCTCGCCGGCGACGGGTCGTTCAGGTGCTGGCATCCGCGTCGACCCTAGCGGCGCTGGTCGGACTCGTTTCCGGACTGCACGGCATCTGGTGGGCGTCCGCCCTCCTGGTCGGTCTCGGCGCCACCTACCTCGGCCTGCTGGCACACATCCGCAGGCTCGCAGAGCGCCGGGAGTTCACGAACTCCTTCCCCACCACTCTGGAAGACGCCGGCCAGGACTGGCTGGCCGGCGCCAGCCGCGTCGACATTCCACGGCCGTTGCACTCGTCACCCAACGGGGCGAGCAGCGAGACCGACCGCTCGACAGGACCGTCCTATGCGCTCGATCGGTGGGCTCTGGCCCGCTTCTCCTTGGCGTGTCTCGCCGGCTGGCTCCTTATTCCCGTAGCGGGCCTCGCCCGCCTGGCCACCGGCCGCTCGTCTCCCGACGGCATGCTGAGCGTCTGGCTGGAACGCCTCGAGGAAACCCAGACCCGTCTGCGTCAACAGTCCGCCAGGGCTTTGACCGTCTCGGTGGTCGCGACCACGTTGGTGACCGGAGCAGGCTCGGTCGTCGCCGGGACCGCCTCCGCCAGCCCGGCAGCGGCCGCCCCATCAGCCCACGTGCCCGCAACCATGAGCAGCTACACCGTGAAGGCTGGCGACACGCTCAGCAGCATCGCCGCCCGGTACGCGACGTCCTACACTGCCCTCGCCGCCCTCAACCACATCGTCGACCCCAACGTCATCACCGTCGGACAAACCCTGAGCGTCAACGGACCGGTCGGCTCCAGCCAGCCTGGCCCGACGAGCAGCTACACCGTGAAGGCCGGCGACACGCTCAGCAGCATCGCCGCCCGGTACGCGACGTCCTACACTGCCCTCGCCGCCCTCAACCACATCGTCGACCCCAACGTCATCACCGTCGGACAAACCCTGAGCGTCAACGGGAGAGCATCGTCGTCCCCGGCGCCCGCTCCGGTCCCGGCGCCCGCTCCGGCCCCGCCGCCCGCTCCAACCTCCCCCCCTCGGGTACCCTCTCCTACAGGCGTGGGACTTCCCTTGCCGCTCCAGTATCTTCACGGCGGCTCCATCGACGGAGGGGTCGACTACTCCGCGCCGGGGGGCACTCCTCTCTACGCTATGGGCTCCGGCACCATCATCGCCGAAGGCATCTCCGGATTCGGGCCCAACACCCCTGTGTTGAAGATCACCTCCGGCTCGTTGGCGGGGCGGACCGTCTACTACGGGCACGCCGGCCCGGACCTCGTGCCCGTCGGCACTCAGGTCGCTCAGGGACAGCAGATCAGCGCGGTAGGCTCGGGGATCGTCGGAATCTCCTCCGGTTCCCACCTCGAGATCGGCTTCTACCCACCGCAGGGTTCACCCGCGGGTTCGGCCATGCTCGACGTCATCGATCACGCTGTCGGCCACAGCACCGGCGGATAAACACCCACAGTCGAACGGATCGCTCGCACCGACCGAGTCATCAAGTCCAGCCCGACATAGCCAAAGTAGCCCACAGGTGTGGCTGACCGTCTACTATGCGCTGTCGTGGATGACGGGAAAAGCCTGGGGGCTAGGCCAGCCAGAACAGGGCGGCTCCGGCGTGGAGGTGACCGGGCAACGTCGTCCCCGCCTGTGAGCAGGCGACCTTTCACCAAGACCGCCGTGTTCGTGGCGGCGGCGCTGATGACCCCAGCATTGCTTGTGTCTTCGCCCGCTGCTGTTGCCGCCACCACCCCGGCCGCTCCGCCGGCCAACGCGGCCCTCGGTTCTCTACCGGCCGTCGGCCCGGCGGGCATCGCCTTGCCGGCCCTTCCGGCTGTTGACCGGTCGATCACCGCCGGCCAGGACCCAGCGGTCCTTCTCGCTCGTGCCATCGCATTAGTGAACGCTGATCAGAAGACCGCCCCGTTGCAGACGTCCGTGTCGAGCCTGCGGGCCGGTGTTGATGCCAGCATGGTCCGAGCCAGCCAGGCGGACGAAGCTTCGGTCGCCGCTGGTGCCCGCGCCACCCAAGCAGCGGTCGCCGCTGACCAACTACATGGCAGCGCAGCTTCCCTTAACACAGCGCTGCGAAAAGCAGCTCTGACCCTGTACATGACCGGCATACCATCCCTGCAGCCCAATCTTCGAGGCGGGTCCAGCGACGCCGTCGCTGCGGCCGTGGTCGGAGCGCAGCTGGCGCTCTCCCCCAAAGGGATGCTCGCCGCTCGCAAGCGGGTCGCCGCTAACGCCGACAGCGCGGCCACGGCGGCCAAGCGCGAGCAAGCGGTCGCCGCTGCCGCCGCCATCGTGGCGAACCAAGCCCTCGCAGCAGGGGCCGGCCAGGTCACCCAACTGCAACAGGACCTGACCACCGTAGGTACAGGCACGGCCGCCGTCGTCCAAACCGAAGCAGCTACCGTGTCCCAGCAAGCCGGACCCTCGTTGAGCTCGCCAGGAGCGTTGCAGTTCGTCCCCACCACCCCACTCCCACCGCTCGTGTCAACGACCACCGTCGCCCTCACCTGGCTGTTCTCCGAGCTGGGCAAGCCCTACGTGTGGGGGGCGACAGGACCCAACACCTTTGACTGCTCCGGTCTCACACAGTTCATCTGGGCCAAGGCGGGCATTACCACCCCAAGAGTCGCCGTCGACCAAGACCGGTGGGCAGTGCCCGTCCCCCTGTCGGATCTGCGGGCCGGCGACCTGGTCTTCTTCGGTAACGACATCGGCCACATGGGCATGTACATCGGTGGTGGGCTCATGATCAACGCGCCCCACACCGGCGACGTGGTCCGTGTCTCACCGATCTGGTGGGCCGACCTGGTCGGTTTCGGACGAGTTCACACCCCAGGAACGCCCGTCCCAACACACGACCCCGTCGGCGTGACCGTGCCAGCCGTGGTCGCAACCCTCGGTCCGGTCCCCTCCCAGCCCGGACCGCCCCCCGGGGCGGCGCCGGTGACCGAACCGGCACCACCCTCAACGCCTGGGCCTACCTCGACAACACCCGCACCTTCGGCGAACCCTCCACCAAGCCCGTCGTCCACCAGCGTCCCACCAACAAATCCAACCACAACGACGTCGCCGATCACCACAACGCCCCGTTGAGGGTCCGCCAACGAACCACTCGTGCGCTTTTCTCAACCTCCGCCCTGCTCGAGGCGACACGGCCGCTCAAGTGTTCGGCCGGTGGACCCTGATCAGAATCTGCGAAAGCGGTAACTCGTCCGGAAAAGTTTTTGACGGGGACCGTGTGGTCGCCGATGCTGCGGACCGTCCTCGGGATGCAGCCAAGTCGCGAACTCTTCGATCTTCGTCGTCATCGAACCCACGACCCCATGCTGCTGTCAGGTCGGCCCAGGGGCCGGGATTGTTCGCCTGGTCACGACTGCAAGGCAGCGGTTTGGGCGACCTTGGCTGCCGCGCGCCGAGGCCACCTCTTTGCCCGCCCCTGCCGTACGCGCGTACGTTGGCCCGAAGCGACCCGCACGGTGGCTGAGCCAAGCGGCTGGCCTGAGCCCAAAGCCGGCGAACTCAGCTCGATGGCGCCGTCGGGGCCCGCACGATCGTCTCGATGAACTCGGTCTTCGCGTCGCCGTAGGCGCGCCGGTCATACCGATGGCCCCAGATCCGAACACGATCAGCTTCAGGCGATCACCGGGAACGCCAGAGAAACCACCGCCGACGCCGGCCCGCACAGAGCGCGAAGTAACGTGCCGGGACCTCGCGATGGCCTCGATGCGTGTAGCCGTGCGCCAAGACCGCCCCGGCCCGGCCGGGTATTGCGTGGTTGTCGCTTGCGAGTGGGACACGGCGGGCGCCGGATACTCCAGATGCCGGCCCACGGGACTTCCTCCCGGCCTGTGACGCGCCGGCCGCCGATCCGAGGCCATGGGCTCTCGCGGCAGCCGACCGTCCCTGCCGTGATCTGTGCTGCTCAACCCGGCGCGTGAGATAATGGGCGATGCGTACCAGTGTTGCCACCTTGGCTGCAGCTCTGTTGATCACGAGTCTCGGAGCCTGTCAGTCGTCGTCATCCGGAGCGGGTCGAGGCGCGGCACCGGGGTCTCCGGCGGCATGTGCTTGGCATACGCAGCGATCCGGACAGTCCGGCGGCGATGACCTTACCGGCGTGTCGTTCCCCGACTTGACCCACGGATGGGCGGTGGGCGGGATCGATAGGGCTGACATTCTGAGCACAACCGACGGAGGAGCCACGTGGCGGTCCCAGGTTGTCGGGGACAATGGTCTCAGCGCAGTTTCGTTCGTCGACGTCATTCACGGGTGGGCCGTGGGAATCCACAACACGCTTCTCGTCACAGCAAATGGCGGCCGGACCTGGGCACCCCAGAATCCCCACATCAACCAGGATGGCAATCTTTACGGCGTGCAGTTCGTGGACACGCTCCACGGTTGGCTCGTCGGTCAAGGCGGCGTCATCCGGGTTACCGCAGATGGAGGCCAGACCTGGATACCCCGGTCCGCGGGCACCAATCAGGACGTGACCCAGGTCGCCTTTACCGACCCGCTCCACGGTTGGATCGTGGGCGATGGGGTCTTCCGAACAGCGGACGGCGGAGTCACCTGGTCCAGGGTGTATGCGCCGCACAAAAGCGAAGCTGTTGTCGCCCTATCGGCCCTCGACGACCAACGAGCATGGGAGAGCGGCTCGCAAGACACGCCGGAGCACCACTACGGCGCCGTATCGCAGACCATCAACGGCGGTAGGACCTGGACGCATCGGGTGGCAACTGCCTTCGACGACGTGAGATTCGGCACGATCGCATTCGTTGACAACACTCACGGGTGGGTGTTCGGAGACGGCGGAGATGTCTGGTACACCGACAACGGCGGCATCACCTGGGGGATGCGACCCACCCAGACGAATGGGCACAGAATGCTCAGCACGGGCTTTCGGGACCCAACGCACGGATGGGCAGTCGGCGAGACCGGAACCATCCTGGCTTGCACGGGATAGGGCATCGGTGCCTTTAGGCATTACTGCGTCGACAAGGACGGTCGCTCAGCGACCCAACGGACGACATGACAATCCCTCCGGCGACTCCCTCTCTGCCCGATCGAGTTTCGCCAATAGTCGACTGCCATCCGTCTCCTACCACCCGTGTGGATTGGGGACATCTCAGTCGCACGGGTTGGGGGCATCTTGCTCAGGTCCGCCCAGATCACCGGCTAGGTGGGGGCTCTGCGAGGTGTGCCTGTATCGTGGCACGGATCGACTTTCGCTTGGGACCATGCTGGCCGCTCGGCTGCCTGACGTCGTGGCGCTCTGTTGGTGCGGTAGTGCAGCAGCGGCGTCTTGAGTGTTGTTCGGTCGACTCTAGGGTCGGTCTGGATCGCTCCGGGATTACCCCGGGGACGCTGTGTCTACTTCTGCATTTCATCGCCTGCGTAAAGGTCCGCTCTGCGGACGCACGCGCAACGCACCACGGTACTGGTCGCGGCCCGCTTTTGCACGCCCGATGCCTGATGCACTCTCGATGTTGGGAAGAGACCTCGCTGGAACGTTCTTGGCTGGCTAGTGGGACCCGCCGGCGATGACACGGCGTGGTCAACGGCCTGTCGGTCAGCGAAGGGCCTGGGTGCGAGATCTGGCCCTGGCGCGCGTCACGCCTATGCCGAACCGCCACCCGACCGACCTCGCGAAGTGGGCGCGTTCCTCACCTGCCCTCCACTCATCGGAGCGTTCCAAGATGCCGGGACTGCGCTGCGGGTCCGACACTGGCTCTTGGCGGAGATGGCCCTGGGCGAACGACCGTGGCCCGTCCCCCCACTGGCCATCGTCGGCGACCTCGGTGAGCTGGTCGGGTTCACCACGTCCACCCTGAGGTGGTTCGCCACCGTCTCGCCGGGGAGGCTGGGGTCGGACGCAGTACTCCGTCCTCCCTGCCGGTTACCGGGCGGCGGCAGGCGTCCTCCTGCCTGCTTCGCCGAGCGATGCCGCCCCAGGCCGCACGCGACCACAAGCCGAAGTCACAGGGGCAGCCGCATGTCTTCATCCAGCGGTCGCTACCGTCCCTCGGGATCTCGATCTCGGCCATGAAGGGCACGTCGGTAACCGGCGAGAAGCCGGCGCCTCTTGCCATCGTCGTGGTCGTCGTCCGAGTCTGCCGACGGTGGATTGAAAAAGCGGGCTGCCATGCCGCCGCCCGCACGCCCCGCCAGGTTTAGAAGCTCGTAGCTTTCCTGCTGGCTCAAGGCGTTCTGCGGGGTGCACCCATGGGAGCACGGCATCGATGTCGTCGACCCCCACAGGCGACATATCGTCGGCCGATCGTTATACACGCTGCATCGCCCGCCCCTGAGAGCGGGACAGTAGTAGTCCTCCCCGCGCTCAATCGCCGCGACGCCGTCGACCATCGACGGGATCCTGACGCCTAGCCCCTGTAGCCGAGCGTCTTCCTCATTCGACATGGCGATGGGGCCGCATGACTCTTCGCAGAGCCCCTTGCAGCGCACCTCGGGAATGCGAGCGTAAACGTCTGCTAGGGACAGCTTCCGTTTCCGTTTCATCTGGCGAGTATCCCAGTTCGGCGAGCACCACGCCGCCAGCCGAACGGCGATCCCTGACTGCCGTTCCGGCCCCCTCGGTCAGTACAACCGGTGAAGGCCCGCGGGTAAGAGAACCGCAGCACACATCGATCGATCGGCGGCACGTCATCCCGGTCGCACTCAACCTGTCGACTACCGCTCGAGCGAGGGTTCCGAAGACCGGACCGCTACTGGTGCTGCCGCCCCGACAGCCTGTGCGCTCGGTAACGCTCAGACGCTGCCCGCCGACGGTGATCTGCTTCGGTTCCCGGTCCACGACGGGCTGGTACGATCAAAGCAGCACCAGCCGAGCACCGCAGCCGACGCCGTCATAGTCATAGGTGATCGTAGCCAGCAGGCCGAACGATTTTGCGATCGCTGGCTTCCTCGTTGGCTACACGGGCGCCACCCGTATCAGCTACTTCGACTAGCCCGTCGCGAAGTTCACGGTCAGGTCATGTTCATGCGGCGATGATTTGGCGGTTGATGTAGTCGTCGAGGGTGTGGTCGAGTTTGCGCCAGGCTTGGGCGAGTGGGCTGCGGTTGTCGATGTCGGTGGGCAGGTTGGGGTCGAGCTGGACCAGGCCGGGGCCGAGGACCCGGCCGTGGGTTTTGGTGAAGAGCACCGCGACACGCCGGCCGTGGTCGGTGAGCTGGTTGAACTGCCCTGGGTTTGATGGAGACCGATTCGGTTGGTGCTCGACCGTGCCGCTTGGCTCCGGCCGGAGTCGATTGTGCCTCACAGCTCCTGACTAGGGAAGGGATTCTGGTCTGAATCGTGGGGTTTTCAGCGAGGCAGCGGTGGTTCGTGCCAGGGCTCGCCGGTGATGGTGGAGTGACGGAGCCAGCGGTAGCTCTTGTGGGCGGCCTGGGCGAGCGCGCCTGCCGCTGCGCCGATCTCGGACCACGTGGCGCCGGCGGTGACGGTTCGGACGATGGCGGTCTCTCGTTCGGCTTCGAGGGCGGAGATGCGGGCGGTGAGCGAGCTGACCCGTGCCAACGGTCCGCGAGTGGTCATGGCTATCAACCTAGGCCCTTGACATCCGCGCTCACCGCCAGCGCAACCGTGGCACCGGTGACCGTGGAGGTTGACCACGGCTCGGCCACCTCCAGGGGACGGGCCCTGATCGGGCCTGGCTGGTGAGGCTCCGTCACAGCGACCGATCTGTCATCGTCGCGACGGGCTTGCGCCGTCCGGTCGCTGACCGGCCGGCCGAAGCCGTCGCCGTTCTGCTCGGCCCGCCACGTCCCGCCGAGCCCTGACCACGCCCCAGTTCCAGACCCCCGCGATTCGTAACGCAACGAATGGTGGTGGTCAGCGGTTGCCCGCGTCGATGCTCCGCCCAGAACGCTGCTTCGGCCGCGGCCGGGGGTCGCCACCCGCACGCCGAGTGCAGCCGGTCGTTGTTCCACCACGCCACCCACGACCCCGTGGCGGTCTCCAACGTCCCGGCACCCTCCCACCGGCTCGTGCCGGAGCCCGTGGGGGTGGCTGCTACGAGTTCGCCTATCGCTCTTGAGCAGTGGCACGTTGTCGGACTTCCGTTCCGTTTAGCCTCGCTGGCGATCCGAAGTCGATCAGTTCCCCTCGTTGTCGCCTCCACCGTTGCCGTGTCCGTGCTTCCCGCTCTGTCCGGGCGGAGGCGACGTTGTTGATGTCGTCGTGGTGGCCGGCGGGATCGTGGGGGACGGGAGGGTCGCCAGGCTTGCGTCGACTTCGCCAGCGGCGGCCAAAATGGCAGCTGCCCGCCCGGCGCTGAGCTGGTTCGTTGCTCGTAACCGGGCGACGTCGGCCCGTAACTGGTTTACAGCGCCAGTGGTGGCGGCT
The DNA here is from genome assembly GCA_030945745.1 of Actinomycetota bacterium. GTDB lineage: Bacteria > Actinomycetota > Acidimicrobiia > Acidimicrobiales > Palsa-688 > JALZAH01. Next base: position 1,768 of record JALYZO010000230.1, on the reverse strand, counting down.
CGGTCTTGGGCGGTCGCCGCCACATGGACCGCGGTGACATCGCCCTTGACCATCCCCAGTCCCGGATCGGTGATCGAGCCTGATGTGGCACCGCAACTCCCGAACACGAACGCCAGAACCAGCCCTACGGCAATCGGGCGCAGTCTGGTCATGGCTGGACTGCCCGGTCGAGATCGTTGAGGGCGTGACCGAGCGACGGCGGCAGAGAACCGGGACTCCGTGGTGCGACGGCGGTCGTCGGGGTCGACGACGATGGCGGAGATCCGCTTCCGTGGCCACCCGCGTCGACGAAGAGGACTACAACGATAATGGTCAAGATCACTGCTATGGCCGCCAGAGCCGCCCCGCCCCGACCGGACAAAGCGCCGCCGGCCGGGTCGACAGCGTCCGGGGACGCGGGTGCGGGCAACGCCACCGTTGAAGGGAGCATCTCGGTGGGGGAGGCGAGTATCTGGGTGGCGGTGACCGTCTGGATAGGTGAGCTCATCTGTTTGGTCATTGTCCTCGAAGGTTCGAGGCGGAGAGCGTCAAGCATCGAACGGGCGTTCGAGAAGCGTCGCTCGGGCTCTCGGGCCATGGCCCGCTCGATCACCCGCACCAAGGCCGGATCGACACCTGGGCGCTCACCTGCGAGAGAAGGGACCCCTTTCTCGCAGATGGACCAGACCAGGGCGAGAGGGTTCTCCTCGACGAAAGGCTTGTGACCGCACAACGCCTCGTAGCCGACGACACCGACCGCGTACAAGTCGTCGGCGGCGGTGGCAGGATTTCCGGTTAACCGCTCGGGACTGAGATAGGCAAGCGTGCCGACGATCATGCCGGTCGCAGTCTGGTCGGTGTCTGCTGTCTTGGCGATCCCGAAATCGGCAACCTTCACGCTGTCCCCGCTACTGAACAGAACGTTCCCAGGCTTGATGTCGCGATGTAGGATCTCGGCGTCGTGGGCGGCGACGAGAGCTTCAACCACCTCGACAAGTACGGATCGCACCCGGTCCTCGACCATCGGCCCCTTGGCGATTTCGTCGCCGAGCGTCCGTCCAGGCAGGCGTTCCATTACAATGAACGGCACCCCAGCATCCTCACCGCTGTCGAACACAGCGACCACGTTGGGATGGATAAGAGTGGCCGCAGCGTGAGCCTCGGCTTCAAAACGCCGGCGTGCGTCGGGCAGAGAGGCCAGCTCAGAACGAAGCAGCTTTACCGCCACAGGTCGGTTGAGGCGGCTATCCCAGCCGTCGCGGACGTCGCCCATACCGCCGCGACCCAACAGCCCCCGCAATTCGTAGCGACCGACCAGACACTCGGGAACCGACACGGCCTCAACGGTAGATGCCCACGACCGCCCCACGGGCGCCGCACCCGCCACGAGGGTTCTCGCCGCCGTGCCGACACGCAACTTGTGCCCCGGCTCTACTGAATGCGGCGGTGCCCCAACGCGTCGTGGAGATGTTGCTCACCTCCTCACCGACGAGAAGGTGAGCGTGATCGGGGGCCATCAGGCGGTCATCTCGGCCCACAAGAACCCGCAGAGCTCCCGGGCGACAGCGGTGGCCACCACGTTCTTGGAGTTCTTCCGGGCCGCGAGGCGCCGCAACCGCCCGCAGAGGCGAACCTGGACGTCCCAACGCCCGGGCCACCGTATCCGCCGGCGCGGCCTCTTGGCGCTTGCGGAGGGCGACGCCGGTGGCCGGGCCACGCTGGTAGGCCCACGCCGACTCGATCAGCTGTCTGCGCATAGGGGAGTTGCCGGCCTTGGTGATCCGACCCC
>JALYZO010000192.1 GCA_030945745.1 Actinomycetota bacterium | reverse complement strand
CCAGATCCTCGCCTTGGGCCCAGGAGAGGGCGAGCGAGACGAAGCCGGGATCGGGGGGGCGGGTCAACGGCAGGCCGGCACCGTCCTCGTTGGCGTTGAGCTCGGCGCACAGGCGCGTTGCGTCGCGGATCCTCTGGCCGAGCGGGCCGCCGGGATGAGGCACCTCGACGTCGCTCGCCCTCCTGGTCTCGTAGGTGAAGCACGAGACCAGTCCGGCCAGTTCCGCCGCCCCCAGCCCGTCGAGGACCCCTCGATCGAGGGAGTCGGCGATGAGCAGATCACTCTCGTGATAGATGCGGGCCAACCGCTCACCGGCAGGTGTCAGGGCCCAGCCTTCGACGTAGCCGCGCCGCTCGAGCACCTCGAGGACCCGGTCGAACAGACGGGCCAGTGAGTCCGAGCGGCTCTTGACCCGCCGGCTCAGGCGCTCGACGTCGCCCGCCAGACGATCGGTTCGCTCCAGGGCCCGCAGGTGCGTCCGGGCTTGGGGGCAGTCGGCCACCGGATGGGCGGCGGCTGCTGCGGCATAAACCAGCGCCACCTGGCCATGTCCCTCCCTGCTTCGGTCCCCGCCACCCTTGCGCCGAGCGACGGGATCGATCCGCAGGGCCCGTAGCGTGGACGCCACCTGGCGTTGAAACCGGCTCTGCGTGGGGGCGAAGGGAGTGGGGAGTCGGATTCGCCCGACCGGGTGCGTCGGGCCGGTGAAGTCGCGTGTCGTGAGGGTGACCACCTGGCGCTCCGTGGTGATGGTCCGCAGGCGAACCTCGCCGCGCCGGCGCGCCGTGGACAAGACAGCCACCCGCTCGCCGGGTCCTTGCCGCCCCCCAGGTCCTCCGCCGGCAATGACGAGCACGTCGCCGGGGCGCAACCGTTCCAGCGAGGCGCTGACCGCAGCGGTCGCCGACGATCGTTGGCCGGCTGCGTTCTCACTCAAGCGCAACAGACGACGGTACTCCCGGGCATCGCCCCGATCGCAGCTGGCGGTCTGGGTCGCCTCGTGGAGCGACGTCTGGGTGCGCGCCAACTGGGTCTCCAGGCGCACGATGTCACCGTCGGCCTGATACTGGGCGAAGGAGAGGTTCAAGAGGTGGTGGGCCTGGTCGGGCGGATAGCGCCGGACCAGGTTCACGGCCATGTTGTAGGTGGGCCGGAAGCTGCTGGTCAGCTGGAAGCGGCGGTCCCCGGCCAAACTGGCCACCTGCTCGAAGGTGACGAACGGCGACCACGGAACCACGGCGTAGCCGACTTCGTCGATGCTCCGCCGCCCGGCCCGACCGATGAGCTGGGTGTACTCCCCCGGCGTCAGGAACTCGTGGCGTTCCCCGGTGAACTTGGTCAGCTTCTCGATCACCACCGTCCGAGCCGGCATGTTGATGCCCAGGGAGAGTGTCTCGGTGGCGAAGACCACCTTCACCAACCCGGCGACGAAACAGGCCTCGACCGCCTCCTTGAACGGGGGAACCATGCCCGCATGATGGGCGGCGAAGCCTGCCTCCAGCCCCGAGATCCATGCCGCGTGATCAAGCAAACGGAGGTCGTCGTCGGAGAGAGCACCGAGATGGGCGTCGGCAATGGATCGGATCTGCCGGCGCTCCTCGACGGTGGTCAGCCTGAGGCCCTCCCGGAGACAGTCCCGCACGGCGGCGTCGCAGGCCGCCCTGCTGAAGATGAAGAAGATGGCCGGCAGCATCGCCGAGCCGTCGAGGTGCTCGACGGTCTCGGGTCGTCGCGGGGCGTAGAGGCGTCCCCGGGGCCGGGTTCGGGGTCCGGGCCGGCGGACGCTCTTGGTGTCGAGGGCGGCGGCTTCGGGGTTCGGACGTCCCCCGACCAGGGTGGGCAGCAGCAGGAGGTGGCCCGATACCCGGTCGCCGACGAGGTACAGGTCATGGAGGTCGACGGGTCGTCGCTCCTCGACGATGGTGGTCGTGTCACCGCGCACAGCGCGGATCCAGTCGGCGAGCTCCCCGGCGTTGGACACCGTCGCCGACAGGCACACCAGATTCACCTCGGACGGGGCGTGGATGATCACTTCCTCCCAGACCGGGCCCCGATAGGTGTTCTGCAGGTAGTGGACCTCGTCGAGGACGACATAGCGGAGCCCGTCGAGCGCCGGGGAGGCAGCGTAGATCATGTTGCGGAGAACCTCGGTGGTCATCACCACCAGCGGCGCAGATCCGTTGACGCTGTTGTCCCCCGTGAGCAGACCCACCGCAGCCGGACCGTGTCGACGCACCAGCTCCGCGTACTTCTGGTTGGACAGGGCCTTGAGCGGTGTGGTGTAGAACGCCTTGCGCCCTTCGGTCAGGGCTCGCTGCAGTGCGTAGGCGGCCACAACGGTCTTGCCTGAGCCGGTGGGGGCGGCGACGACGACGTTGCACCCGGCATCGAGGGCGTCAAGAGCTCGGACCTGGAAGTCGTCGAGATCGAAGCCGGCGTCATCAACGAAGTGCCGGCGTACATCGCTCAGCGAGCTGATCGCCACCCTGCCTTTCTACCGCACCCGGTTGACGGTGACCGTTGGCGAACGGTGCAGCGGTCTCTGGCGGCGGTAACGGGCGGTGGTCAGGACCCGATCGTCACTTGCCGAGGACGCGGCCCAGGAGGATGGCCAGCTCGTAGAAGACCAGCATGGGTATGGCCATGGCCATGAAGGAGAAAGGATCGCTGCTCGGTGTGATCACTGCCGCCACAACGCAGATGACGACGATGGCCGGGCGTCGCCACTTGCGCCACCTGGCGCTGGGCACCACGCCTGAGATCTCCATGAAGATCACGATCAGCGGGTACATGAACACGGCCCCGAAGATGAGACACATGAGCACATACAGGGTGAAGTACTTCTGGGGCGAAAACAGAGGAACGACCCCGTGGCCACTCACGTTGATCAACCAGTTGAGAGCCTTGGGGAACACGATGACCGCCGTGGCCACCCCGCCCGCGAAGAGGACCAGAGCGGCACTGACGAAGGGGACGACGTAGCGCTTCTCGTTCTTGTGCAGGCCGGGGGTGATGAAGCGCCACAGCTCCCAGAGCAGCACCGGCGACGACAGGGCGATCCCCCCGTAGGCGCTGATCTTGAGGCGGGTGGTGAAGCCCTCCAGAGGTCCGTTGGTCACCAGCTGACCCTTGGAGATGTCCTTGCTCAGGTGGTGACGGAGGAAGTCGTGGTAGGGCGTGAGCATGAAGTCCACGGCGTGGTTGTAGAGGAACCACGAAACGGCGGTCATGACCACGACAGCGACGATGCAGACGACGAGGCGGTTGCGCAGCTCGCTCAGATGCTCGGTCAGCGTCATCTTGGCCAAGTCATCCGACATCGCCGACGGGCTGGGCGGGAATGGCACTCGATCTTCGGTCAGGGCCACGGCGCGCTCAGTTGAGGGAGGGATCGTCGGGTACGGGCGGACCGCTCGAGACGGCAGGCGACGCCGGCGCGGCCGAGGTGGCGGCAGAAGGCGCCGGCACGGCCGGGTTGATGGCCGCCGTGAACGGGCTGACGGCCCCCGTCATGGTGCCGCGGACCGAAGAGCGCAAGTCGCTCAGGCCCAGGTCACCGACGGCGTTGGAAAGAGCGTCGCGCGGCTCGGTGAGGGCGTCGCGCACCTCGCTTTGGAACGAGCCCGAGACGTTGCGCACCTGAGCCAGCACACGACCGAGCGTCCGCGCCGCTTGGGGCAGGCGATTGGGTCCGAGCACCACCAAGGCGATGATCCCGACCAAGATGAGCTTCTCGGGGCTGAAGTTCAGCACGGGCAAAGTGTACCGAAGGCCGGGCTGCTACACAGGGGCGCCGGCGCGCTCATCTGGGCCGGTCTGGACTTGTCCATGAGCCGCCGCTCCCATCAGCCGCCGCCGAGTGCCGCCCGGGCCCGGTCCACGTCCGTGCTCGCCGTGACCACGGCCTGCCGCTCGGCCCGCAGCGCCCGGGCGACAACGCCGAGCACGACGCTGCTCAGCCCGGCTACCCCGAGAGGCACCCACCACCAGATGCTGATCACCCCCGTCACCTTATCCTGGTCTGTTGCCAGGCGGGCCATGATGGCCAAGGTGACCTTCTCGCCGTCCGCCGGAACCATCGGCTTTGCCCACCGGGGAGCCAGCGCCGAGTGTCGGGACAACACCCTCGCATCGTTCGCCCGGGCATTGGCCTTGGGGGCCCGGGCTCTGGAGACCGATGCCTGGTTGAGCGCAGACGGTATCGTGGTGCTCGATCACGACGGCGAGTTCCGCCGGGGACTCCGACGACGCCCGATTCGGTCCTTGGCCCGCGACGCACTTCCTGACCATGTTGCCTCACTGGCCGATCTCTACCGCAGCTGGGGCACGAACTTCGAGTTGTCGATCGACGTCAAAGATGGTGCTGCCGCCGCTCCCCTGCTCGACGTGGCCCGTGAGGTGGGCGCCGTATCCCGGTTGTGGCTGTGCTCACCGAACGAAGCCGATCTGCGGATGTGGCGGAGCCTCGACGCCGACGCCCACCTGGTCCACTCCACCACGCTGCGTCATCTGAGCGGGTTACGCCACCCGTACCGCGACGCCACCCCCGAGGCCATGGAAGCGACCCTCGCCGAACACGCCCGCCGCCTCGCCGCCGAGGGAGTCGCCGCTGTCAACCTTCACCAGCAGGCGTGGAGCGTCTTGGCGACCAGGGTGGTGCAGGGCCAGGATGTCGGGGCATTCGCCTGGGACGCCCAGACCCGCCAGTCGCTCACCCGCCTGATGGGCATGGGCATCGACGCCGTCTACTCCAACGACGTGGCGCTGATGATGAGCGTCCTGGGCTGAGCGAGCCGCTCAGAAGGAGCGGATGTTGGAGAATGGCCAGACCCGGACAAAGGCCCGGCCCACGATCAGTCGGCCCGGGACCGGGCCGATGATGCGCGAATCCGCCGAGTCTCCCCGGTTGTCGCCCATCATGAAGTAGTCCCCGGGGGGAATGACCTGTGGCGTGATCGCCGGGCCCGGGTTGGCTCGCGCCGTCGCCGTCAACCACGGCTCGGAGATTGGCCGTCCGTTGATCAGCACAGAAGCGCTGGGGCCGGAGGAGATCTGTTCCCCCGGCAGACCAACGACCCGCTTGATCAGGTCCTTGATGTTGGGGGTGGTATCCGACGCCGGTTTGGTGAACACAACGATGTCACCGCGGTGGACGTCATGGCTGAGCTTGTTGACCAGGACCCGGTCACCGGGGACGAGGGTGGTCTCCATGGAACCAGACGGGATGTAGAAGGCCTGGACGACAAAGCGTTGAAGAACAAAAGCGACGAGAGCGGCGGCCGCCAGGATGGCGACCCACTCGACAACGCCTCGCGTCGAGGAGCGCCGAGCGGGTGGACGCCTCCGGTTGTCGACGGAACTCCCCGGATCCCCACTGGTTGCTTCGCTCGTCACCGCGTCGGCCATTGCGCCCTGACCCTACAGAACGACGGAGCGTTCTCCCCGCCGCCTCGCCAACTCGGGCCGGCTCAGGGCTCCCGGTAGCGCTCCAGGACCCGGGCGGCGGCCCCGGCCCGCAACCGCGTGTCGCCTTCCACGACGGTGGCATGAGGTCCGGCACGCAGCAGAAGCCGCTCCAGCCATGCCTGTTGGCCGGAGCGCAGGCGGACCCGTAGGCGACCTCCGGGCTGCTGTTCGACACCCTCATTCGGGTATTGCTCGGCGATCCAGTGTGCAGGTGGGTCAAGATCCAGCACGGTCATCGGGTCGCCGGCGTCGGGAGCAAACACCCGGTCGCCAGGCCCGGTGGCCATCTGGGTGGCGAAGCGACGGTCGGTCAGCACGGCGGAGCTCATGCGGTCGACCCGGAACAGCCGTTCGGCGGCGGCCAGCTCACACCACCCGTCGACATACCACTGCCCGGCATGGTTGAACACCCTCCAGGGGTGCACGACTCGCTGGCTGTGTCCATCTCGTCCGAACGAGTAGTAGCTGATCTCCACCATGCGGTGTTGGTCGGTCCCCTGACGGACGGCGTCGAGAACGGTCTGGCGGACCGCACCCAGCTCGACGTCGAACGACTCGCCAGCGCCGACACCGAGGACCGTCTCGACCTTGGCCAAAGCCCGGGCCAGCGCGCCGTCAGGATCGGCGCCCGGGACGGCGAGCAGGCCGGCTCCGGCCCCCACCAGGGCCAGTCCCTCCGGCGGCGTGAGTCGTAGCGGCGCCCTGAAGTAGTCGGCGAAACGGATCCAGACCCTGCCGTCGGCCACATCTACCTCGATCAGGGTGTCGGGTGTGAAGGGATGCACACCGCAGAGGAACAGCAGATCCAGGTCGGCCAGCAACTCTTTCTCGGCGATGCCGAAGCGACGACAGACCTCATCGACGTCGGGACCGTCGTGGGCGGCCACCCAGGGAACGATGGCCAGCAGGCGCCCGAGGCGCTCCTGGGCGGTCGTTCGGTTCACGCCTGACCCCTCGTGCTCGGAACCGGGGCGCCAGGCTCTTCCACCAACCTCGTCAGCCAGGCCACGATGGCGTCCCTGACGGGAGGGGGGCCGATGACCTCGGCGTGATCGAGCAGGCCGAGCACGAACGAACGCAAGCCGGCGACGTTGGTCACCACCAGGGCGAGGACGACCGAACCGTCGGGGCGGAGCTGGCGCACGGCGTCCGTGCCCACCTCGTCGATGACCAACGAGGCCCAGGGGCCGTCGACGGCTACCTCCACCACGGTCTCGTCACCATCGCCCAGTCGCCACGGGGCGGGAGGTGCGGTGGCGCTCGCCGCCGGCCGGTCGAAGGCCCCGCCGGGTCCCGATGCCTCGATGGCACCGTCGACGCGGTCCAGGCGGAAGAGGCGTTCGGATCCTCGGTCGTGATCGAAGCCGGACAGATACCACTGTCCCTTGCGATACGAAAGCCTCCAGGGATCGACCCGGCGAGGCTGGGAACGGTATGTAAAGGTGACCGACCGGCGCTCGGCCACCGCGGCGAAAGCGGCGACGACCTGTTCGCCGCCGGAGAGCAGAGCCATGCCCTCCGCCTTCCTGCCCACGTCGGTGCTGGTTGTCGATGGCAGCCCCGACGACGAGCCCGTGGCCGCGAGTTTGCGCAGAGCGGTGGTGGTGGCGTCACGACCCCACGCTCCCTCGACGGCGACCGCCGAGGCCGCCAGTCGCAGGGCGGCCAGCTCGTCGTCGTCGAGGCCGGGGTCGGCGAGCTCATAGCGCTCACGAGGTATGCGGTAGCCCACCTGGTCGTCGGGGCGCTCGGGGTCGAGAGGCTCGGTGACCAGCGGCATGCCCATCTGGCGCAGGACGTCCTTGTCCCGCTCGAAGGTCCGCCGGAAGGTCTCAGCCTCTCCCGTGTATCCACCGACGCGTCGGCGAAGCTCGTCACGGCTGAGCGGCCGCTGAGCGTCGAGCAGGGCAGCGACCAGGTTGACGAGTCGTTCCAGACGGTCCACTACAGCGAGGCGATCAGCTTGTCCACCCGTTCGTCCTGGGCTTTGAAGGGGTCCTTGCACAGCACGGTCCGCTGGGCCTGGTCGTTCAGCTTCAGGTGGACCCAGTCCACCGTGAAGTCTCGTCGCCGCTCCTTGGCCCGGCGGATGAACTCGCCTCGCAGGCGGGCCCTGGTCGTCTGCGGGGGTTGGTCGATGGCCGTCTCGATCTCCGCATCGGTGCAGGTGCGCTCCACCAGATCCCGATCCTGCATCTTGTAGAACAGGCCTCGTTGGCGACTGACATCGTGGTACTGCAGGTCCATCAGGGCCACCTTGGGATGGGTCAGGCCTACCCCTTCACGTTGACGGAAGTGCTCGATCAGGCGATGCTTGATGACCCAGTCACATTCCCGGTCGAGCGACCACGGGTCGCTCTCCAGTCCGGTGAGGCAGTGTTCCCACATGGCCAGCGCCCGGTCCTCGAGCGGGGAGAGGCCCTTGGTCTCCTGATAGCGCTTCGCCCGGGCCAGGTACTCACCTTGGATGTCGAGGGCGGACGCCTCCCGGCCGTTGGCCAGGCGGACCCGGCGCCGGCAGGTGGTGTCATGGCTGATCTCCCGGATGGCCCGTATGGGGTTCTCCAAGGTGAGGTCACGCAGCACCACGGCGGGGTCCTCCAGCATCCGCAGGAGGATGCTCGTCGCACCAACCTTGAGAAAGGTGGCGTACTCGCTCATGTTGGAGTCTCCAACGATCACATGGAGACGTCGGAACCGCTCGGCGTCGGCGTGGGGCTCGTCTCGGGTGTTGATGATCGGTCGGCTCCTGGTGGTGGCGGACGACACGCCCTCCCAGATGTGCTCGGCGCGCTGGCTGATGCAGTACGTCGCGCCACGGGCGGTCTGCAACACCTTGCCTGACCCTGCGTAGATCTGCCGGGATACGAGGAAGGGGATCAGGATCTCGGCGTAGTGACTGAAGTCATCCCGACGCGACGTCAGGTAGTTCTCGTGGCAGCCGTAGGAGTTGCCGGCCGTATCGGTGTTGTTCTTGAACAGGAAGATGACCCCCCGGATGCCTTCCTCCCGGAGCCGGCTCTCCGCCGACGCCACCAGGTTCTCGAGGATTCGCTCCCCAGCCTTGTCGTGCACCACCAGATCGGCGATTGAGTCACACTCCGGTGTGGCGTACTCGGGGTGGCTGCCGACGTCGAGGTAGAGCCGAGCCCCGTTCTCCAAGAACACGTTCGAGGATCGACCCCAGCTGACCACCCGGCGGAACAGGTAGCGCGCCACCTCGTCGGGGCTCAGGCGGCGTTGACCGCGCAACGTGCAGGTGACCCCGTACTCGTTCTCCAACCCGAAGATTCGACGATCCATGCAGTCCCAAGGGAGTTGACGGCCCGACCGGCTCTCCGCCGCCCTCGTCGGTCACGGCACGCTACCTGGCGTGGCCGCCCAGGCGTTTCACCGGCGCGGTGAAGCTCGGAGCTGTGTCTTTGAGGCGAGCGGCGCTACGGTGACGTACCGATGTCCGCAGCTCGTATGTCGCCCGCGCCCATGGTGCACGTGAGAACGGTCCCTACGACCTTCCACGCCCGAGTCATCGCCGCGCGCTTGGGAGCGGAGGGGATCCCCACGCAGCTGCGGGGCAACGTGGGCGGCCCCTATCCGATCGGCAACGTGTCGGTCTGGGTTACCGAAGCGGACGCCGACGTGGCCAGCGAACTGCTGCTCGCCGACGAGATCGAGGCGGTCTTCGACGTTCAGCCTGACGACATGGAACCGAGCCCGTCGACTCGCCGCGTGCTGTTCGGCTTGACCCGTCGCCAGATCCTGGCCGGGGTCGGCCTGGCCATCATGGGCATCGCCACCTTCTGCTCGCGTCTCAACATCTGAGGGCTGCTGACCTCCCTCGTCTGCGCCGTTCAGCGGCCGTGGCTGGCGCGCTCAGCCGCCGTCCGGCGAGCCTGCGTCCTCGCCGCCAGAGCCCGACTCCGAAGAGCCCGACTCGGGAGACCGCTCGAGGTCCTTCAGCGGCTCCGGGTCGCCCACCGCGTCGGTCACCCGTCGAAAGGCGCGGTGCTGGGCGGCACGGGTCAGCACCGCCACCTCCAGCTCGGCGACGGCCAGGGAACGCTCGGGTCCGGCCAGGGCCTGAGCGGCCAAGCGAAGAGCAGCACCGAGCTCGAGGTCCTGGGCGTAGTCGGCGGTAACCCGGGCGGTGATGGCCTCGGCCTCGCCGCCCAGCACGGTGAAGTTCTCCTCGTCGACCACTGAGCCGTCGTAGAGGATATGAAACAACTGGTCGCCGGCGGGTGTCGAGCCCACCTCGGCTACCAGGATCTCCACCTCCAGAGGCTTCATCTCGTGGGTGAAGACGTTGCCCATGTACTGGGCGTAGAGGTTGGCCAGGGAGCGGGCATCCACGTCCTCCCGGCTGTACTGGTATCCCTTGATGTCGGCGTGCTGCACGCCGGCTCGTCGAAGCTGATCGAACTCGTTGTAGCGACCGACTCCGGCGAAGGCGATGCGATCGTAGATCTCGCTGACCTTGTGCAGGGACCGGGAAGGATTCTCGGCACAGATGAGGATGCCCTCGGCGAAGACCATGGCGACGAGCGGACGCCCCCGGCCGATGTTCTTGCGGGCGAAGTCCGCCTTGTCCTTCATGAACTGCTCAGGCGCGACGTAGAAGGGCATGCTCATCGCCGGCCCCTTTCATCGTCGTCGCCCACCGAGGCGCTGTCGACCACCGACGCGCTGGCGGCCCCGGAGGAGGCGGCCTCCGCACCGGGCTCGGCCAGGTCGGAGACGACGGCGGCGAAGCGTTCGGCCACCTCGGGCTCCGCTACCCGCTCGTAACCGTCGGCGGTGATGGTGGCCACAGTGGGAAAGATGCCGCGGACCAGGTCCGGACCCCCGGTAGCAGAGTCCTCGTCGGCCGCCTGCCACAGCGCTCGGACCGCCAACTCGATGGTCGAGGTGCGATCCAGGTCCCGGCTCCAGCCCAGCTTGACCGTGGTCCGGGCATCGCGGCCACCCGAGCCGTCGGCGTGGAAGTCGGTCTCCTCGTAACGGCCGCCGGTCGGATCGTAGGTGTAGATGCGCCCTACCCCCCGGCGCAGGTCGAAGCCGGCGAAGAGGGGAACGACGACGAAGCCCTGCATGGCCATGCCCAGGTTGGAGCGGACCATCTGGGAGAGCTGGTTGGCCTTGCCCTCCAGGCTGAGAGCCGCCCCTTCCACCTTCTCGTAGTGCTCCAGCTGAAGTTGGAACAGCTTGACCATCTCCATGGCCGGCCCAGCGGCTCCGGCGATGGCCACGCCGCTGTGGCGATCGGCAGGATGGACCTTGTCCATGGTGCGATGGGCGATCGACGACCCTGCGGTGGCCCGTCGGTCCCCGGCCATGACGACGCCGTCCGCGTAGCGGACGGCGACGATGGTGGTGCCGTGACGGATGTCGAAGGAAACCGGAGTGTCGTGAGCGGGGCCTGGACGGTACGGCTCAGTACCGACCCGGCGCAACACCTCGGCAAAATCCGGGCCGGGTCCATCGGTTGGGCGAAACATCGGAAGACTCATGGCGCCGTGCACGCTACCAACGCCAGTGATCGGACCTGGGCGGTCACTCACCACCCTTTTGCACGTAGGAGCGGACGAACTCCTCGGCGTTCTCCTCGAGGACCTCGTCGATCTCATCGAGAAGATCGTCGAGCTCCGCTTTGAGCTCCTCGCCCCGCTCGGAGCGGGCGGGGACATCCTCGACGGTCTCATCGGTGCGGGCGGGAGCGGACTTCTTGATCTGTTCTCGTTCGGCCATCGGTGCCTTCTCTCTTACGAGCCCAGACGCTCTACCAGCTCAGCGGGGCTGGAGACGCTGTTGAGCAATTGATCGACGTGAGCTTTGGTGCCCTTGAGGGGTTCCATCATGGGGACACGACGCAGAGGGTCGCCGCCGAGATCGAAGACCACTGAGTCCCAGTTGGCCGCCGCTACCTGCGACGACCAGCGCTGCAGGCACTTGCCGCGGAAGTACGCCCGGGTGGTCTCGGGTGGTTCGGTGACGGCCCGCTCCACCGCGGCCGGGTCGAGCAGGGTCTCCATCCCCAGTCGGGAATGGAGCGATCGGGCGGGGCGGACATCGTGGTACTGAAGATCCATGGCTGCCAGTCTGGGATCATTCCAGCGCAAACCATGACGTTGACGGTATCCGTCGATGACGCGATACTTGGCCACCCAGTCGAGCTGGTGGGCCAGGCTCATGGGGTCGGACTCCAGCGCGGTCAGGACCTGCTCCCACCGGGAGAGGATGTCACCCCCGATCTCGGGACCTCCGACGGCGTCGAGACCTCGCTCCTCGGCGTACTTTCGTGCCAGGTCGAGGTGCTCCCACTGCATCTCCAGGGCGGTCATGGACCGTCCGTCGGCCAACTCCATCGGAGAGCTGAGGCTCAGATCCCACGACACGTGGCGCATGGCGGGCACCGCGGCACGCAGGGTGAGGCTGCGCTCTTGGCGCTCGAACCACTCGTCTTCGATCATGGACAGGACCAGTGCGGTGGTACCGACCTTCAAGAAGTTGGCTACCTCGGAGAGGTTGGCGTCACCGACGATCACGTGCAGGCGCCGGTAATGCTGGGCGTCGCAGTGGGGCTCGTCCCTGGTGTTGACGATCGGGCGCTTGAGGGTGGTCTCGAGCCCCACCTCCTCCTCGAAGAAATCGGCTCGCTGGGTGAGCTGGAACGACACGTCGGGCTTGACGCCGGTGGTGACCTCGCATCCCACCTTGCCGGCGCCGGTGAAGATCTGTCGGGAGACGAAGTGGGACATGATGTTGGCCACGATGCGCCCGAAGGGCACCGAGCGGTCCATCAGATAGTTCTCGTGGGTCCCGTAGGAGTTGCCCTTGCGATCCGAGTTGTTCTTCAACACCATGAGGCTCTGGCCGGGATCCAGCAGGCGCGATGCGGCGTCCACCGAGCGGGCCAGGACGACCTCGCCGGCGCGGTCGTGGAGGATGGCCTGATAGGCGTCGGAGCACTCCGGGGTGGAGTACTCGGGATGGGCGTGGTCGACGTAGTACCGAGCTCCGTTGGTGAGGACCGTGTTGACCAGGTGGGTCTCGACCTCGGGAGGCATCGAGCCGGCCCGGGCGAACCCGCGGGCGTCGTTACCCGGTGTCTCGTCCTCGAAGTCCCACCGCACCCGGCGGGACAGCTCGGCGACGTAGGCGTTGATCAACATCGACGATGCCGCAATCGGATTGGGCTCGTCGGGTCCCCGAATGATGATGCCGTATTCGGTCTCCAGACCGAGCACCTTCACGATGGCCACGAGTTCGACGTTAACCGGTACTGGCCGCTGCGCAAGGTACCCCGGCCGAGAGCAGAAGAACCTGGCGCGAGGACAACCCACAGCGCAGTCTCGACCTGCCCGCGCACGCCCTCTCTCCCCCAGCCGATACCCGGCCGGGGTGCTGATCACAGGTACTGACCGGTGGTGACCCGCTCGATGGAACGCCCGCCCGTGGTCTCCTCACCTTGGGCCATGATCGTGCGGATGTAGACGATTCGCTCGCCCTTCTTGCCGGAGATCTTGGCCCAATCGTCGGGGTTGGTGGTGTTGGGCAGGTCCTCGTGCTCCTTGTACTCCTGCTTGATGGACTCGAGCAGGTCCGAGGTCCGGATCCCCCGTCCCTCGCCGGCGATGGTCCGCTTGATGGCCAGCTTCTTGGCCCGGCGGACAATGTTCTCGATCATGGCCCCCGACGAGAAGTCCTTGAAGTACATGATCTCCTTGTCACCGTTTTGGTAGGTGACCTCCAGGAACTGGTTGGCCTCGTCGTCGCGGTACATCTCCGAGACGGTGCGCTCGATCATGGCCTGGACGGCCTTGTGGGGGTCTCCCCCACCCAGGTTCGTCACCTCGGTGGCATCGAGGGGCAGGTCCAGGGTCAGGTAGCGCGCGAAGATGGCAGCCGCCGCCTCGGCGTCGGGACGTTCGATCTTGATCTTCACGTCGAGACGCCCCGGTCGAAGGATGGCCGGGTCGATCAGGTCCTCTCGGTTGGAGGCACCGATGACGATGACGTTCTTCAGCGTCTCCACGCCGTCGATCTCGGCGAGCAGCTGGGGGACGATCGTGGACTCCATGTCCGAGGAGATCCCCGTGCCCCGGGTCCGGAACAGCGAGTCCATCTCGTCGAAGAAGACGATGACGGGCACACCCTCCTCGCTCTTCTCCCGAGCCCGTTGAAACACCAGGCGGATCTGGCGCTCCGTCTCGCCCACGTACTTGTTCAGCAGCTCGGGGCCCTTGATGTTCAAGAAGTACGACCGGGCGGCCCGGCTACCGGAGACCTCCGACACCTTCTTGGCCAGCGAGTTGGCCACGGCCTTGGCGATCAGGGTCTTGCCGCAACCCGGTGGTCCGTAGAGCAGGATGCCCTTGGGTGCCGGGAGCTTGTGCTCGATGAAGAGGTCCCGGTGCAGGAAGGGAAGCTCGACGGCATCGGTGATGGCCTCGATCTGGCCGTCCAGACCGCCGACGTCCTCGTAGGAGATGTCGGGAACTTCCTCGAGAACCAGCTCCTCGACCTCAGGACGGTGCAGGCGCTCGAGCAGGAGGCCGGTCCTCGGGTCCATCAGCACGGCGTCACCCGGCCGCAGCTTCACGGCCGTGAGACCCTCGGCCATCTCCACCACCCGCTCCTCGTCGGCCCGGCCGACGATCATGGCTCGGCCGTCCTCCAGAACCTCCTTGAGGGTGACCACCTCCCCGGACACCTCCCCAGCGCGGGCGAGCACCACGTTGAGTGACTCGTTGAGCACGACCTCTTGGCCTCGGACCAGGTTGACGGTGGCGGTCCTGGTCTCTTCGATGTCGTCGAAGGTCGTCCTCGACCCTGCCTGGCTGGTCCCCGCCAGCTCGGGGTGGAGGGCGACGCGCATCTTGCGGCCCCCGGAGAAGACGTCGACCGTGCCGTCATCGTTGTGACCGAGAAAGGTCCCGTAGGCCGACGGCGGTTGGGTGAGCTTGTCCACCTCCTCACGCAGGGCGGCGATGTGCTCCCGAGCCTCACGCAGCGTGAAGGTCAGGCGTTCGTTCTGTGAGATGGCCTGCTGCAGCTGGCCTTTGGTCTCGAGGAGCCGCTCCTCAAGGGTCCGTACCCGCTTGGGGGCGTCGCCCAGGCGACGGCGGAGCTGGTCGATCTCGTCCTCCAGGCCACGCATGGCTGCGGTCAGCTCCGCCACCTCGCCCTGCTGCGCCGGGGAACCTGCCTCGTGCTCCTCGCTGTCGGTCACTGGCCACCTCGCTCTGCTGGACTCTGGTGCTGCTCGACTATGGGCCTGTCAGATCAGAGACGTGCGTCTCTGGCCATCGACGGTACTGCGTCAGGCATGGCAACTGATGCGAGCGCTCCCATCGGGGCATGGCCTGGGTGGCGCGTGCCACAGCGCGCGGGCTACGAATGGCTCTTCCGCTAGGGTGACGGGGTAGGTTTCCGTACCAAACGAGGCGAAGGCACACACCCATGAAGGTCTGGATCGATCAGGATCTCTGCACCGGCGACGGTCTCTGTGAAGAGATCGCTCCGGCAGTGTTCACGTTGCTCGACGATGGGCTTTCGTACGTTAAGGACGGCGACAAGGTCTTCGACGACCCCGGTGGTCACGACGGCCTTGCCGCGGTGCCCGACGGGATGGAAGACGCTGTGAAGGAGTCCGCCGAGGAATGTCCCGGTGAGTGCATCTTCATCGAGGAGTAGGGGCGGCTCACCCTCCGATGAGCGGATTTCACCCTCCGATGAGGCAGTCGCCGGTGGCAGCCGCCGCAGAGCGGGTGGGCAGCACCGCCTGCACCTCGGTCGTGCTCAGGGCGTAGGAGGTCCCCGGAGCGTCCGGGGCGATGGCGAACGCCACCCCGATCACCGCGCCCGCGGTGTTGACCAACGCTCCTCCCGAGTCTCCCTGAGCAAGGGCAGCGGCCAGGATGAAGACGTCACGCTTGGTCTGGTGGCGATCGTAGAGGTCCCGTCCCACGGCGGTGACCTCCTGGGAGACCTGGGCGGGGGTGATGGCCAGGGGGGCCTGGCCGCCGGGGTGGCCGAACACGGCGCCGGACTGGCCCTGCTTGCCGACCACCAAGGTCAGCGGTTGCTCTCCGAGTGCGGGCACTGACAGCAGGGCCAGGTCCCGGTTGGGATCGAAGGCCACGACCGTCGCCGGCCGGCGTCGACCGGAGGGCAGGATCACCGCCGTCTGGCCATTCGGTTCTCCCGCCACCACGTGGGCGTTGGTGACCACCAGATCCCGGGCCACGGCAAAACCGCTGCCGTCCTGGATCTGATTGCACGCCTGCCCTTCGACCTTGACCGTCGACGCGGCCACGGTCGCGGTCACCGTGGCGCTCAACGGGTTGATGCCCGGCGGGGGCCCGGTGCTGCCTCCCTGTTGGAGCGAGCCGAACACCTGAGGAAAGGTGTTCTGGCCGACCAGGCGCCGCAGGCTCTCCAGGGTGTTGGGCGGTTGGGCCAGGTGGGCGGAGACCCAGCGGGAGACGGCCGAGTTGCGCGCTGCACGGGCCGGGACCCCGGGCACCGAGGCGATGGCCGGAAGGAGGAGCCACAGCGCCACCACCACACCAACGACACCCACCCCGGCGCCGACGACGCGGTCCAGTTGGCGGAGCGGGCCGAGGGGCAGGACCCGATGGGCCCGGGAGCCAATGACCAGGCCGAGGACCTGGCCGGCGAAGGCGGCACCGACGAGGACCAAGGCGGCGATGAGCAACCGACCGCCGGCCGAGGCCGGGTTCAGGTGTAGGAGGACCGGGGGCACCAGCCGGGCGCCGACGTAGAGGCCGACCCCCAGGCCCACCCACGACAGGGCCCGTGCCAGGAAGCCGAGGCGGTAGCCGCCGATGGCGGCGGCGATGGCCAGGGCGACGATGATCAGATCGAAGAGGTTCATGGCTGCCCTTCGTCTCCACTGACACCGGCTGCGGCCATCCCCACGGCGGTGCCGACCTCGCCGGGAGCGGTCGCGGCCGGCGGGTACAGCAGGCGGGCCGAGGTCAAGAAGCCGGTGTGGGCCACCATGCGGTGGTCCGGCCGGACCGCTTGGCCTTCGACGTGCCAGCTGCGGTTGAGGACCTCGATCGTGTCCGCCATGCCGAAGCCGTGGGCTTCGAGGCCCTCGCGAAAGGTGGCCACCTGGGTGATGGAAGGCAGATAGGACACGATGATCCCCCCGGAGTGCAGAGCTTTGGTGGCTGAGGCCAGCACCCGCCAGGGCTCGGGGAGGTCGAGCACCACCCGGTCCAGGTCGGTCACGTCGACGCCGGCGTAGACGTCGCGGACCTCGACGTGGTAGTGGTCAAGCACCCCGGCACCCAGGAATCCGGCGACGTTCGCCTGGGCGCGATCCGCGAAGTCCTCGCGGATCTCGTAGCCGGTGATGTCGGCGCCGGCGCGCAGTAGGGCCATCGACAGGGCGCCCGAGCCCAGGCCCGACTCCAAGACGCGCGCTCCGGGGAACATGTCGGCCAGGATCAGCAGCGGTCCCAGGTCCTTCGGGTAGATCACCTGGGCGCCGCGAGGCATCTTCAGCACCACCTCGGCCAGGGTGGGCCGAACGGCAAGGTAGCGGGCTCCTCGGGAGGAGCGGATCACCGACCCCTCCTCGGTGCCGATCAGCACGTCGTGGGCCACCGGTCCAGCGTGGGTGTGGAACTCGCCACCCTCACTCAACGTCACCAGGTAACGGCGATCCTTGCTGTCCATGAGGAGGATCCGCTCGCCGGCCACAAACGGTCGGCTCACGATCCTTCGCCGCCGGCCGGGTTCCGGGCATGGCCTCCGGCCCGCTCGACGAGACGACAGAAGGCACATCGTTCGGCCACCGTCGGCGAACCGCAGTCGGGACAGGGGTGTAGATCGGCCCGCTCCTCCTCGGCCACGGAGGCCACCAGGGGGGCGAGACGCTCGAGGAAGCCGAAGTAGAAGGCCGACTTCGTCCCCGGGGAGCGAACCTCGACCTCGTTGAGCGCACTCTTGTAGTTGAGGTGGCGATTGCCGGCGGCCATCGGGCACTCCTCGACCATATAGTCGATGCCCCGGATCACGCAGTACGCCGCCGTGTCTCGTTCGCTGAGACGGATCAGGGGCTTCACCTTGCGGACGAAGCCGTCGCCTCCGGGCAGCACCGGCAGCTGGCGGCCGAGGTAGGCGAGGTCCCAGCGCAGGACGTTGCCGTAGAGCACGGCGGCCTCGTCATCGAGGTTGTGTCCGGTGGCCACCACGTCATAGTGGCCCTCGACGGCCGCGGCGTTGAACAGGTGCCGCTTGGACATGCCACAGGCGGAGCACGGCGCACGCTTGGCAGCTCGAGCTCCGGTCGGTATGTCGAAGCCGAGATCGTTGCGCAGGTCGATCTCGACCAGGTGGACCCCGCGACGCCTGGCGAACGCCCGGGCCGGCTCGGCGGACGGGTCGCTGTAGTCGGGGATGCCCAAACCCAGGTACAGCCCGTCGACGTCGTAGCCCAGATCCAGCAGCAGGTCCCAGAGCGCCAAAGAGTCCTTCCCCCCGGATACGGCGACGAGCACCCGGTCGCCGGCGGCGACCATGGAGAAGGCGGCGATTGCCCGGCGGACCTGTTCGCGGCAGTGATGCACGAAGCACTCGGAGCAGAATGCTGCGTTGTGACGCCGGACGTCGATGATCGCCGGATGGCCGCAGGAACGGCACTTCACAGCGCGCCGCCGGAGATGACGGGGCGAATCTCCACCGTGGCGTCAGCCGGCAAGGTGGTGTCCCCCGTGACGAGGGTCCCGTCCGCGATGACCAGAACCGATTCCCGGTTGATCTCCAGGCGCTCGAGCAGGACGTGAACTCGGACGGGGCCGTCGACGTCGACATGTCGGGAGGGATGGCGCAGGAGGACCTTCACATCGCCATTCTGACCTGCGGGCGTCAGGGCCGGGGAACGTGGCGGACGGTGAAGGTCTGGCCCGGCTCCAGGAGCTCGGAGAAGATGACGTCCGGCTCGCCCGCGAGGGCCCGGGCGCCCAGGTGCCCGATGATGGCCACGCCACCGACGACGACCCACACCCGGTTGCCGCCCAGCAGGCCGCGGCGCCAGCCCTGACGGAGCCCGTGGCGAATCAGCAACCGCAGGAGCTTGGTCACCGGCGGCGGATCTCGACCCACGTGGACTTGCGGCGCCCCCGGCGCTTGCCCAGAGCGAAGGTCACGCCGACCAGGAGGATGGCGGCGACAACCGCAGCGTAGGTCAGCAGCGGCTTGGCCGCGTCGGTGGTGTCGTCGACCTCGCCTCGGATCTCGTTGAGCTTGGCGCTGAGGTCCGACAGCTCGACACGACCGTCGGCACCGGTGCCTTCCACCGGCCGCTTGGTGTTCTTCTTCCCCGGGCTCATCGAGGCGCCTTCCCGATTCGAGACACAGCCAGGGCGGCGACCAGCAGGGCGAAGAGCAGCCCGCCCGCGTAGGGCACCCACGAGAGGCTGCCGCTCAGATGGTCCCCGAGCTCCCCCTGCAGGACCCGCAGGATGGCGAGCGTGATCAGGCCGACGCCGAGGCCGAGCAGCAGGGCCCCGACAACGCCCCAGAGCACGAAGCGGACGACGACCTTGAGGGGATCCACCGTCTCCTGCTTGGCGTAGGCGATCACCAGGTCCTTGAACTGGCGGGCCAAGACGCCGATGGACGCGTCTCCATCACCTCGCCCGGGTGGCCTCACAGAGAAACGGGATGTCGGGTTCGCCACAGGTGCTCCGTTGTACGAGTCGTCCGATCCTTACCCGCCGGAGAGGCGGTGCGCAAGCAGTTCGGCCACCTCGGCGGTCAAGGATCTGACCAGGTGCAACCGGGCCTCGTGGGCGCCGGTCTCCAGCAGCCGCTGGCGGTCCAGATCGCCCACGGGGGCCAACCCGCAGAGCTGCCAGGCTGCGGTCGCGGGGTCGTCGTCGAGGTCGAAGGTCACCGGGCCCATCCTGTCCTCGAGCTCCAGGGCCAGCGCCAGAGCACGGCGAACCTCGGCCTCCGCCTCCCCGAGCGCTGAGCCAGAGGCGGCTCCCCACGGATCGTCGACGAGATCCTCGACCACCGCCATCGGATACGGGTCGTCGGGAAGGAACTCCTCGACCTGGAAACGGCCGACACCTCCGGCGAGAGCCACCCAGCGTCCGTCGTCGAGGTGCTGGGCGTCTGCCAGGCGGGCCACGGTGCCGATCCGGGAGCGCTGATCCCCGCCGCCCACCTCGTGGCCCCGTTCGATCAGCGCGATGCCGAACTCCGGCGTGATCAGCGGTGTGCCCAGCTCACCCCCCGTGAGGTCGTCCATGAGGGCCAGGTACCGAGGTTCGAACACGTGCAGGGGCAAGGCCGTCCCCGGGAAGAGGACGGTCCCGAGGGGGAAGAGGGGCAGGCGGCGGGTCACGGGCGGGGATCAGGGGAGGGTTTCACGGGCACAGCGGTAAGGGCACAGCGGTCAGGGCACAGGGGTCACGGGCAAGGGGCCGAGCTCCGCCGGTGCCGGCCCCGCGGGGTAGCCGGCCAGCGCTTCTGCGATCTGGTCGCCGATGGCCTGCCCGCTGGTGTACGCGGGCACGCCGTTCTCGATGAGGGAGAAGACGAGCGGGGAACGGGAGGACCCTGTCCCGCTGGCGCCCGTCGCAGGCGGCCCCGTGGTCGGAGGCAGAGCAGTGGTTGGTGTCCCGGGAGCGAGGACGAATCCGCTGAGGGCCGACACGTCATCAAGGGTGCCGGTCTTGGCGATGACCCGCCCGGCGGCCGGGGTGCCGACCATGCGTCGGGTCAGGGTGCCGCTCCTGCCTGCTACTGCCAGGGTGGACGCCAGCGCACCCGCGGACCCGGCCCTGGTCAAGGTGGCCGCCATGAGGGCGCAGGTCGCTCGATCCGCTCGATCGAGGCCGGAGCCGTCGGCCGCCTGCAGCTGGGCTACGGGGAGGCCGTCGGCGGTCACGTCCGCCCGGATGACCGCCACGCCGGCTGCGGTGGTCCCCCCGGTACCGAAGCGCAGACCGAGCTCCTTGGTGATCAGCTCCGCGCCGGTGTCGTCGCTGGTGCGCAGCACTGCGCCGAGCACGTCGGCCAGCGGCGGGGAGGCGATGGAGGTCAGGCTCACCGCCCCGGCGGGCGCCGTGCCTGTGGATGGCGTCCCGACCACCCGGACTCCGGCGGCGACCAGGGCGTTCCGAAACCGGGCGGCGGCCAGGGCCGCGGGTTGGGGCGACGCCACGTCCCCCCCAATGAAGGAGCCGAACCCGTCATCGATGTCGACGGCCGACAGGGGGCCCACCACCCCGTCGGCCAGGTAGGAGGGCTTCCAGCCGGCCCCGGCGCGTGCCGAGTCGTAACGACTCTCGTCGGCCACGATCGACCCCTCGATCCTCGTCACCCCGGCCGCCTTCACCTGCGCCGCGAGCTGGTCAAGTGAGGTAAAGAGAGGTTCCGGGTGGGTGAGCGAGGCGACGAAGTCGGCGGTCCTCAGGATGGGGTCGCCGGCTCCGACCAGGTACAGGTTGCCGGAGATGACCCCGTTGACCGGGGCGCTGGCGGTTTCCACGGGCGTGACGATGCGGCTATCGGGACCCAACTTGTCCAGGGCGGCGGTGGCGGTGAGCAACTTGAGGTTGGACGCCGGGAGCAGCTCCTGGTTGGGTTGGGCACTGAACAGTGTGCGGCCATCCTGGGTGACCTGGACGCAGCTCTGCGCTCCGCTGACGTGGAGCGCGGGGTTCGTCAGGATCTTGACGAGGGAGGCGCCCAGATGCTCGGTGGCCACCGAGGCAGCCACGAACGTGGGCACGCGTCGGATCGACAGGACCGGCGTCGTCAGCGTCGTCGTCGTCGGTGCGGGGGGTGCGGGGCCAGCCGGCAGGGATGCCGCCTTGGCGCGCGCCGGAGACGGTATCCAGGCCAGCACGCTGAGAGCGAATGCGACGACGATGGCCTGTCGCCGGAGACGCCGACGTCGGAACGCGGTCGTCCGGGTCCACACCGACGCAGGCTGGCCGGGGCAGAGAGGCGCTTCGGCCTCGGTGCCGCTCGACGCACCCCGACGCTCCACGATGGAAGCCCCGCCGACACGGCGCCACCGCCGAGTGGACCCGTCGTCGCTCACCCGTTGAAGGCTAATGGGGGAGGTCGCTGGGGAGCCATGCCGGCCTGCCGGCCATGGCCCGCCGTCCAGTTGCCGGCCGTTCCAGTAGATTGACATCGTGCCCGGGATCCTTCTTGCCGTCCTCGTCGGTTTGGCTGTCATGCAGGTGGCCATCTTCCTGACGACCATCTACCTGCATCGAACCCTGTCGCACCGGGCCGTCACCATGTCGCCTGCCCTCGACTTCGTCTGCCGATTCGCGCTGTGGATCACCGTCGGCATCCGTCCTCGCCAATGGGTGGCGGTCCATCGCAAGCACCACGCCTTCACCGACGTGGAGGGCGACCCCCACTCACCATGGCTGGAGGGCTTCGCCAACGTGCAGTTCGGCAACGTCATCCTCTACCGTCGGGCGGCCGCGGACCCCAAGACGCTCGCCAGGTACGCCAAGGACCTGCCCGCCGACCGCTGGGACAAGGCCCTGTTCGATCGACCACTGCTCGGCTTGGCCGTGGGCGTCGGCTTCCTGTTCCTGATCTTCTCGGGCGACTGGAAGCTGGTGGCCCTGGCGGCCGTCGTGCATGTCGTCACCTACCTGCTGCTCAACTCGGCAGTCAACGCCGTCGGCCACAAGTTCGGTCGGCGCCCGTTCAACGGTCTGGCCGCCAACACCCAGTGGCTGGCATGGCTGACCGCCGGCGAAGGACTGCACTCCAACCACCACGCCGCTCCGACGTCGGCCCGCCTGGCCATGCACAAGCGGGAGATCGATCCCGGCTGGTGGTTCATCTCCCTTGGCCAGAAGCTCCGCTGGCTCACCGTCCGCCACCAGGAGCCGAAGATTGCCGCCAAGGCCCGCCGCACCCCGGAGATGGTCTGAGGCTCCCGTAGCCTGCGGGCACCATGGACATCGTTTCTGCTCTGTTCGCTGAGAACATCGACCTCCGCCAGGCCCCTGGGCCCTCGACACGCATCGACCTGACGGGGATCATGTTCTCCACCCCGGCACCGACCGCGCCGCCGGTCACCATCACCCCCCACCTCATCGTCCTGGTGCGGTGTCGGCAAGACGAGGACGGGCAGGGCATCCTCGAAGTGGTGTTCCGCGACGAAGCGGGCGAACAGGTGGCTCGCAACGTGTCGCCGTTCACGGTGGAGCCGGGGAAGTTCACCTACCGGTTGGTGCGCGGCGAGCTCGAGTTCCCCGATCTCGGCACCATCGAGGCCCACTGCCGCCTGCTGCCTGACGGCCCTCCCACCGTGGTCCCCATCACGCTGCTCGCCCCCGCCGCCTGAGGCCGGCGGTGCCCTTCGCCGCCGCGCTGTCCTCGTACCCGGTCACCGCTCACGCCACCGGCGAGGTCATCGGCCAGGTCATCGACCAACTCGGCACCCACCCGGATCTGGCGGTCCTGGCGGTCTCGTCGGGCCACCTCGGGGCGCTGGAGGATGCGGCCGCCGCCGTTCGCTCCCTGCTGGCCCCGACCGTCCTGCTCGGATGGGTGGCCGCCCAGGTGACCACCGGTGCCGTGCTGCCGTCACCTCCCCAAACCGCCAGGGTTGATGCGCTCGGCTTGTGGGCCGCCCACACCGGCCCTGTGGTCCCAGTCCGTCTCGCAGGCGGGGGGGCGTCGGGATGGACCGAGGCCGCTTGTGGCTCCTTCGAGCCGCAAGGACTCGTCGTCGCCGGCGCCGCCGGAACCGCCGGCGAGCGCTCCTTCCCCGACGGCTGCTTCCCCAGCGGTCTGGCGATCGCCGGGGCCATCTCCGAAGTGCCCGGCGCTCCGGTCGTCCTCGACGGTGCCACCTACACCTCCGGCGCCGTTGGGGTGCTCGTAGGTCCCGGTGTGGACCTGACCGTGATCGTCGAGCAGGGCAGACGTCCCATCGGCTCGCCGTCGACGGTCACCAGGGCAGAGGGCAGCCTGGTCGTCGACCTGGACGGACGCCCGGCCATGGCCGTGCTGGTCGACATCGCCCGCGACCAGGTCCCGGCCTGCGACATCGCTCTGATCAACCGTTCACTGCACCTGCAGGTCACCACGACGCCCGGTGCCGCTCCGACCCTCCACGCCGTTCGGGGACGGGACGCAAGCACCAGCGCCCTGGTCGCCGACCCCCAGCTCCAGGTCGGCGATGTCGTGCAGTTCTGCGTCCGCGATCCCGAGCGGGCGGCCCAGCGGGCCCGACAGGTCGTGGACGGCGCCGAAGCCGGGGCCCTGGTGTGGCAGACCCGTCGATCCGCAGCCCGCCTCGACGAAGATCGGCGGGTCGGCAGCAAGGCTCGCAGCGGATCGGAGCCACATCCAGCCCCCGCGCTGTTGGCCAGCGGGGCGGCTTCACTGTTGGGCGGCTCGAGCCCACCGGGCGAGGCCGACACCATCAGTATCGGCCTTTTTCGCGAACGTCAGGTGACGCCGGGCTGACCGAGGCGATCCGCAGGCCTGAGCCTGGGTAGTGTCCTTGCATGAGCGGAGCGACTGAGCCCGAACCAACCGACGTCGAGCAGCTGGGGATCAACGTGATCCGGGGCTTGGCCATGGACGCCCCCCAGAAGGCGAACTCCGGCCATCCCGGCACAGCCATGGCCCTGGCCCCGCTGGCCCATGTGCTGTGGACGCGGATCATGGACTTTGACCCCGCCGAGCCGCACTGGGCCGACCGGGACCGTTTCGTCCTGTCCTGCGGCCACGCCTGCATCCTGTTGTACTCCATGCTGCACCTGACCGGCTACGGCATGGAGCTCGACGACCTGCGTAACTTCCGCCAACTGCACAGCCGTGCTCCCGGCCATCCCGAGGTGCATCATGCCCCAGGCATCGAGGTGACCACGGGGCCGCTCGGTCAGGGCTTCGCCAACGGCGTGGGGATGGGCATCGCCGAGCGAAACCTCCGAGCCCGCTACGGTGCCGACGTGGTGGACCACCACACCTTCGTGGTGTGCAGCGACGGCGACCTGATGGAGGGCATCAGTCACGAGGCGGCGTCCATGGCCGGCCATCTCGGCCTGGGTCGGCTCGTCTATGTCTACGACGACAACCACATCACCATCGACGGTCCCACCGAGCTGGCCCTCAACGACGACGCCGTCAAGCGCTTCGAGGCCTACGGTTGGCATGTGGAGGACCTGGGCGAGATGGCCAACGACGCCGGCGGCCTGGAGGCCGCCGTGCGCCGGGGCATGGCGGAGGAGGATCGGCCCTCCATGCTGATCCTGCGATCCCACATCGGCTACCCCTCCCCCAACAAGACCGACACGGCAGGGGCTCATGGCAGCCCGCTGGGTGACGACGAGATCCGGGCCACCAAGGAGATCCTCGGCCTCCCCGCCGACGAGCAGTTCTGGATACCCGACGAGGTGCTCGCCCTCTACCGCAAGGCCGGCGAGCGTGGCCAGTCGGCTCACCGCCGTTGGCGGGAGCGCCTGGGTGCATCCGGTGTCGACCGGGTCGAATGGGATGCCCTCTGGGCCAACAAGGGCCTTCCCGGTTGGGCTGACGACCTGCCCACCTGGGAGGTGGGTGAGAAGGTGGCCACCCGCAAGTCCACCAACACCACCCTCAATGCCATCGTCGGCAAGGTTCCCGGGCTGATGTCGGGAGGAGCGGACCTGACCGGCAACACCGGCACCAAGCTCGACAACGTCGAGCCCCAGAGCCGGGAGCATCCCGAGGGACAGGCGCTGGCGTTCGGCGTCCGCGAGCACGCCATGGGCGGGATCATGAACGGCCTGAGCCTGCACGGCGGCGCGCTACCGGTCGGTGGCACCTTCTTCGTCTTCAGCGACTACATGCGAGGCGCCGTGCGGATGGCAGCCATCTCTGAGGCCAAGGTCATCTACTTCTGGACCCACGACTCGGTCGGCCTCGGCGAGGACGGGCCTACCCACCAGCCCATCGAGCACCTGGCTGCCATGCGGGCCATGCCTGGGCTTCGGGTCATCCGGCCCGCCGACGCCAACGAATCGGCCCAGGCGTTGCGCATCGCCGTCGACCACGACGGCCCCACCGCCCTCATCCTCAGCCGCCAGAACCTCCCGGTCCTGGCCGGCACCGAGGAGCACGCCGGCGACGTGGAGCGGGGCGCCTACATCCTGATCGACGCCGGCGACGATCCCGACCTGGTGCTCATCGGTACCGGTTCGGAAGTTGCCGTGTGCGTCGAGGCCGCCGAGCTGCTGGCCGATGAGGGCATCGCCGCCCGGGTGGTCTCCATGCCCAGCTGGGAGTTGTTCGAAGGCCAGGACGACGAGTATCAGGACCGGGTGCTCGGCCCCGGGTCCCCGGTGCTGTCGGTGGAGGCCGCCTCCTCGTTCGGGTGGGCACGTTGGGCCGACGAGTCGGTGGCCATCGACCACTTCGGCGAATCCGGTCCTGGCGAGGAGGTCCTCGCCGACCTGGGCTTCACCGCCGCCAATGTGGCGGCCGTCGCCGGCACCCTGGTCAACGACATGAACGACTTCGAGGATGAGGAGGACGCATGACCCGTCTGCACGAGCTGTACGACGACCAGGGCCAGAGTCCCTGGATCGACAACCTCAACCGACCGAGCCTTCGGGACGGCGGCCTCGGCGAACTGGTCGCCCAGGGAATTCGGGGGGTGACGTCCAACCCCACGATCTTCGAGAAGGCCATGACCGGCTCCGACGCCTATGACGAGCAGTTCCGTTCGTTCCTCGACAAGCCCTCGTTCGACAGGGGAGACGTCGAGAACGCCTTTTGGGACATGGCCATCGACGACGTGGCCGAGGCCTGCGGGGTCCTGCGGGGGGTCTACGATGCCAGCGCCGGCAAGGACGGATTCGTGTCCCTGGAGGTGGCGCCCGAGCTGGCCAACGAGACGGCGGGGACGATCACCGCCGCCCGCTCGCTCCACCAGCGCATCGAGCTGCCCAACCTCATGGTCAAGATCCCCGGCACCGAGGCCGGCGTGCCCGCCGTCGGCCAGATGATCAGCGAAGGCCGCAACATCAACGTCACGCTGATCTTCAGCGTTGAGCGTTACGCGGCGGTCATCGAGGCCTACCTCGCCGGTCTGGAGGCGTTCGCCGCGTCCGGCGGCGAGCTGCGCCACGTCCACAGCGTCGCCTCGTTCTTCGTCAGCCGGGTCGACACCGAGGTGGACCGCCGCATCGAGCAGCTGGCCAGCCCGGCGGCCGACCTGGGTGGCAAGGCCGCCGTGGCCCAGGCCAAGACCGCCTACAACCTCTACCAGCAGCAGTTCTCCGGTCCCAGGTGGGAGTCCCTGGCCGCCCAGGGGGCCCATCCCCAGCGGCCCCTGTGGGCGTCGACATCGACCAAGAACCCGGCGTATCCCGATCTGCTGTACGTGAACGGCCTGATCGGTCCCGACACGGTCAACACCATGCCCGATGCCACGGTGAAGGCGTTCGCCGAACATGGCACGGTGGCGCGCACCGTCGACCAGGGCGTGGAGCGGGCGGAGTCAGACCTCCAGGCCCTGGCCGAAGCCGGGGTGGACATGGCGGACGTGGCCCTCCGCCTCGAGGAGGAGGGCGTGACGTCGTTCACCAAGAGCTTCGAGGACCTGTTGAGCTCGCTGTCGGACAAGGCCAGCCGGCTGCACGCCGACTCGTAGGGTGACACCCTCGCTCAGGCGCGCCCTTCCACTCGACGGGGCCGGGCGAGGACCTTTAGTGTGCACGGCGTGCACGGAGAGCTCAAGGTCGTCGATGACCTCCCGGGCGCGTTTGCCCAGACGGTCATCGACGCGTTCGGCAGCCGTTCGGAGGAGCTGTTCTACCTGGCCTTGTCGGGTGGTTCGACCGCACGCGTCTGCTACGAGCGTTTGTCCGAGGAGGGTGCGGCCAGCGTCGACTGGTTATCGGTCAACGTGTACTGGGGCGACGAGCGCTGTGTCCCCGCCGACGACCCCGACTCCAACCAGCTGCTCGGGCGCCAAGCGCTCCTGGAACGCGTCGGTGCCGCCAATGCCGTCTATCCGATGAGCTGCGAGGAGGGCCCCGACGCTTACCAGTTGCGCCTCGGCGAGGTCGGCCGGCTCGACGTCATCCACCTCGGTCTGGGTGCCGACGGCCACACTGCGTCGCTGTTCCCGGACTCGCCGGCCCTCGATGCTGACCCCGGGCAACTGGTGGCCGTCAACACCGACCCGTCGGGACGCAACCCTCATCCACGCATGACCCTGACCTACTCGGGCATCTCCCGGGCACGGCTGGTGGTCTTCACGGTAAGCGGAGAAGCGAAGCGCAAGGCCCTCAGTGACGTCGTCAACGGCGTCGACCTGCCGGCCGGCCGCGTGGTTGCCGACCGGGTCCTGTGGCTGGTCGACCGGGACGCCGCTCCCCGCTGAGGGGCACCCATGACCCGGCCCCCTGAGCCGACGCCTCCAGCCGCCGGCAACAGCCCGCTGTCGGCAGCCGCCACGTCATTGCCCAAGGATCTCGAGCAGCGGTGCAGCGACCTGTTGGACGCCGTCGGCGTCAGGGCCAACAGGGACCAGCTGACGGCCATGTTGACCACGGTCCTGCGCATGGCCGCCGACCCCACCGATCGGCTGGATCTGAAGATCGCCAACGCCGCCCTGCGGGAGATGGCGGAGGGCTTCGAGGTCTTCGCCCCCTATCGCCACATCCGCAAGGTCACCATGTTTGGCTCGGCCCGAACGTTGCCCAGCGATCCCCTCTACGCCCTGGCCCGGGACCTCTCGGCGCTCCTGGCGACCAATGGCTGGTCGACGGTCACCGGGGCGGGACCGGGGATCATGGCCGCCGGGTTGGAGGGGGCGGGTCCCGATCACGCCTTCGGGATCAACATCCGCCTGCCGTTCGAGCAGGGCGCCAACCCGTTCATCGCCTCGAACCCCAAGTTGGTGTCCATGAAGTACTTCTTCACCCGCAAGCTCCTGCTGATCAAGGAGTCCTTCGGCTACATCGTCCTGCCCGGGGGCTTCGGAACCCTCGACGAGGCCTTCGAGCTCCTGACGTTGTTGCAGACCGGCAAGGCCGAACCGGCGCCCGTGGTCCTCCTGGACCTGCCCGGCGCCGGGTACTGGCAGGGCTGGGAGCGCTTCGTGCGCGAAGAGGTGTCCTCCCGGCGCCTGGTCAACCCCCACGACGTCAACCTCTACCGGATCGTCGACAGGGTCGAGGACGCCGCCGCCGAGATCGTCGACTTCTACCGCAACTACCACTCCCTGCGCTGGGTCGGCGACCGCCTGGTCATCCGCCTGGAGCGTCAGCCGACGACCGCTGAGGCCGACCGGTTGAGCGGGGACTTCGCCGACGTCATCACCGGTCCTGTCCAGGTGCTCGACCGGCCTCTCCCCGCAGAGCGTCGCGGCGCCGACTTCCCCGACCTGGCCCGCATCGCCGTCCGCTTCGACCGCATGTCCTACGCCCGGCTGCGGGACCTCGTCGACGCCCTCAACGTCCTCGACAGCGCCCCGCCGGCCGCCCCCATCCGGCCTGCCGGCCTCTCCTGGGAGCCCGGCCCCCCCTACAGCTAGGTGGCGTCCGCCCCTCGAGCGTCATCGCCGTCATCAGGTTCAGCCAGGATGGCGGCTGCCTTGTTGACGGCTCGCCGAGCCCGGGCCAGCCGGCGCTCGTCGACGGGAAGCTCCGTGCCCCCGGCGTCGATCGAGTCGCGCAACCGAGCGATCCCCAGGTCCGTGAGCTCCTCTGAGATCACCTCCAGGCGCCGGCGAATGTCCTCGAACTCCCCTGCCATCGCTCCGGTCTCCCCGCTTCTCTCAGTGCCCGGCGTCGCTCGGACACGAGGCCCCGGTCGCCGGTATCGTCAGGTCGGTCAGGTAGGCGTCCGCCGCGTCACGGACGCACGCGCTGGCCCCGTAGCCGGTGTGGCCGTCGCCGACCCGGGTGAGCAGCATCCCGTGGGTCAGCTGCGATGCCAGGCTCTGGGCCTGCGAGTACGGCGTCACCGGGTCGCCGGTGCTGCCGATGACCACGATCGGCGGTGCCTGGGGAGCGGTGATCCGCTGCGGGCCGGACGTGGCCGGCACCGGCCACACCGCACACGACAGCTCGCCGTAGAGGACCAGGGTGCCGAACACGGGATCGGCCCGGGCAAACCCGGGTTGGGCGGCGGCGATGGCCGTCACGCTGGGGGAAGGGTTGTCCAGGCAGTTAACGGCGGACTCCGCTTCGAAGGTGTTGGCGTAGGTGCCGTTGGCGGAACGCTCTACGTACTGGTCGAAGGCGGCGAGGGTCAACATCCCATCCCCCCGTTCGGCGTCTGCCAACGCTTGGTCGATGACCGGCCACGATTGGGTGCTGTACAGGCCGGCGATGGTCCCATACAGCAGCTCTGCCGGCCCCACGCTCCGCTGGCCCACACCGATGGGGTGCTGGCGCACCCGGTTCACCAGCTCCTGGAACGCCGTCACCAGGTCGCCTCCCTTCCCACCACCGACCCGCCACGGACAGGAGGCCATCGCCCCGCACGCCGCCGCGAACCGGCGGAACTGGGCGTCGAGGGATGCCCCCTGGGCCTGGAGGAACGGCAGCGCGCCCTGGCTGGGGTCGATGGCGCCATCGAGGACCATGGTGCGGACCTTGGGCCCGAACAGCTGGGCGTAGACCGCCCCGAGCGACGTGCCGTAGGAAAAGCCCAGATAGTTGAGCGTCGGCTCCCCCATGGCCTGGCGCACCAGATCCAGATCCCGGGCGGCGTCGGCGGTGCTGACATGGCTGAGGATGGCCCCACTGTGCGCTCTGCACGCCGACCCGAGCCGTCGGTCGGCGGCCACGACCTCGTTGATCCCGCCCGGCCCGGGGGGGGCCGGATCGGCATGCAGGTACTGAGCCAGAGCGCTGTTGTCCAGGCAGGCGAGTGGCGCGCTGTGCCCGACCCCGGGAGGGTCGAAGCCCACCACGTCGAAGTGGGTCTTGACGGTGGCGCCGAGCATGCCGACGATCTGGGGCAGGGCGTCAACGGCCGACACTCCCGGCCCGCCGGGGTTGACCAGCAGTGCGCCGCTTCGGTTTCCGGTGGCCGGGCGGCGGTCCAGCGCCAGGTTGATCGTCGCCGGCCCGGGGTGGACCGGGTCGAGGGGCACCGCGATGCTGGCGCACTGGTAGCCGTGAGGGCCCTGATCGGGGGCGCATGCCTGCCAGTGCACCCGGCCCGTGGTGCCGGCGTGTGCGCTTGGCTTCGTCGAGCTGCCACACGCGCCTACGAGCCCGGCGACGGCCAGAACGGCAAGGGCGACGAGCCTCCGCTGGCGCACGCTCAGCCGGACCTCAACCGGGGTCGCTCGGGCAGGTCGTGACCGGGGCCGGCGCGGCCAGGGAGATCAGGTACTGGTCGACGGCCTGGCGGATGCAGGAGCTGGCGCCGTAGCCCGTGTGGCCCCCGCCGTCGCGGGTGAGCAGCAGGCCCTTCGTGAGGGCTGCGGCCAGCTTCTGGGCCCCGGCGTAGGGCGTGGCCGGGTCCCCGGTGCTGCCCACCACCACGATGGTGGGTGCCTGCGGGGCGGTGATCACGTGGGGGCTGGCGGTGGCAGGCACGGGCCACAGGGCGCACTGCAGCTCCCCGTAGAGGACCGAGAGACCGAACACGGGGGCGGCGGACGCGAAGCTCGGTCCCGCAGCGATGATTGCCGCCTGGGATGGTGCAGGATCGTCGAGGCAGTTGACAGCCGCCTGGGCCTCGACGGAGTTGGAGTAGGTCCCGCTGGCGGAGCGCTGCACGTAGCTGTCGAACGTGGCCAGCATGACCGTCCCGTCGCCACCCTCGGCATCGGCCAGGGCCTGCTCGATCACCGGCCAGGACCCGGTGCTGTAGAGCCCCGCTGCCGTGCCATAGAGGAGCTCCGACGGCCCGACGCTGCGGTTGCCGACGGGGATGGGTTGGTGGCGGACCCTGTTCAACAGGGCAGCGAACGCAACGGTCAAGGCGTTGCCCCCTCCCGCTGGGGCGCCGTGCCAGGGGCACGACGGATCCGCTGCGCAGGTGGCGGCCAGCTGGCGGAACTGCGAGTCGAACGAGGCCGCCTGAGCCCTGGACTGGGCCAGGACTCCGAGGCTGGGATCGATGGCACCGTCGAGCACCATGGCCCGCACCTTGGCCCCGAACAGCTGCGCATAGGTCGCTCCCAGGAAGGTGCCGTAGGAGAAGCCCAGGTAGGTGAGCTTGGCCTGGCCCAGCGCCTGGCGTATCAGGTCCATGTCCCGGGCGGCGTCGACGGTGCTCACATGGCTGAGCAGGGCGCGGCTGCGCGCCAGGCATCCGGCGCCGAACTGTCGGTCAGCGGCCAGCAGGCCGGCCAGCCCGACCTGGTCGGGTGGAGACAGGTCCACGTGGAGGTACTGCCCGAGCGCCGTGTTGTCCAGGCAGACGATCGGATCGCTGTGGCCGACCCCGGGGGGGTCGAAACCCACCACGTCGAAGTGTTGCAACACATCGGGGTTCAACATCCCGACGATGGTCGGCAACTCGTCGACCCCCGAAGCCCCCGGACCGCCCGGGTTGACCAGGAGCGACCCGCCGCTGGCTCCCACCGCCGGGAGCCGGTCGATGGCCAGGGGCAACGTGGCCGATCCGGGATGGGACGGGTCGAGGGGAACGATGACCTCCGCGCACTGATAGCCCTGCGGTCCTTCCCCCGACCCGCAGGGATGCCAGCTGACCGGGCGAACCGGCGTCGCCGTAGCGGCCGGAGCTGCGGTGGTGGGCGTTGTCGGTGACGCCGGCGGTGCGGGACGTGGCAAGGAAGGAGGCTCCGATGCCCGGTGCGTCGGTGCGTTCCCGCAGGCTCCGACCGCCATAGCCACCGACAGCGCCGCTGCCGTCCAACGGGCCCGGTGGAGACGACGCATCCCGAGAAGCGTAGGCAAGATGCTGCACTACGGTGCGGGAATGCCCGATCTGGTGCTCGCTGACTCCGCCGACCCCGCCCGGGGGATCCTGTCGGCGACTGGGCGCCTGCCCGTCGACCTCAAGTTCGTGGTGGAAGGGGAGGAGGAGGTGGGCAGCGCCCACTTCGAGGCGGCATCGTGACGGAGCCCGAGGTGCCCCTCGGCGCCCACGAGTGGGTCACCTTCGAGGATCCCCAGGAGGAGCGGACGTGGACGTTCGATGTGACCTTCCTCCTCTCGCCGTGGACCTGCATCTTCGGCAAGGGGTGCCAGGGCGTGCTCACCGGCGCAGCGCCGGAGCTGGTGCAGGGCTGCTGCTCCTACGGGGCACACTTCACCGACGACGAGGACGTGGCCCGTACCAAGCGGCTCGCCAAGACCCTGGGCCCGGAGACCTGGCAGTTCCGGGATCAGGCCAGGAAGGGCGGGATCGTGCGGACGCAGAGGGACGGCACCCGGATCACCCGGCTGGTGAACGGGGCCTGCATCTTCCTCAACCGGCCCGACTACCCCGGGGGCGCCGGCTGTGCCCTGCACCGGGCCGCGCTCGAGCGGGGCGAGGCGCCCCACGAGCTCAAGCCCGACGTCTGCTGGCAGCTCCCGCTGCGCCGGGAGGACACGGTGGCCGACGACGGCCACGTGAGCTCCACCGTCACCCAGTGGGACCGCAAGCACTGGGGTGGGGGCGGGGAGGAGTTCCACTGGTGGTGCACCGAGGAGGCTTCGGCGTTCACCGGTCACCGCCCGGTGTACGAGGAGATGGCCGGCGAGATCGTCGCCCTGGTCGGCGCGCCGGTGGCCGGCATGATCAGCCGCTACCTGGAGCAGCGGAGCGCCGAGGGAGCTGGCGTCCCGCTCCCCCATCCGGTGCTGCGTCAGCGAGACACCTGACGGTCAGGCGTACGGCGCCTGGTGGTCCGAGCGCTCTTCCCCGTCTTCGTCCTCCATGGCCAAGCACCACGAGGCGTGTTCGGAACCAGGTTCAGCACCGCACTCTGCACACGGCTCAACAATGGTTTCGGTGGAGTGCTTCAGTGCACGCGCTTCTTCGAAGCGCCGATGCCGTCCCTTTTTCACGTGCTGCTCCCGACGATCGAGACGTGTCAGTAAACGACCCCACTGTATCGCTGCCCGGCCTCGTATACCGCCGCCGGGAGCTCACCTTCTGGCGGCGTGCGGGGCGAGGTGGAGCCCGGCGGACGCTTAGCATGACCCGCATGGCAGAACAGCTCGACGTCGAGGGCATGATCGCCCGCTTCCAGGCCCGTGCGAAGGCCGTCCGCCAGCGCCCCATGCCACCCGTCGAGGGCGTGGAGCGGAAGCGGTTCGTGGACCAGGCCAGAGTCGATTTCATGGACTACGCCATGATCGGCGACGCCGAGGCCAGCGTCGCCGACGGGGTGCTCACGCTGCGCATCGACCTGCGACCTGCGGATGAGCGGGGTTGAGCACGCCCTGGTCTACCCCGGCCCGGGCCTGTTGGCGCGGGCATGGATGTCGAACGGCTGGTGGGAGCGGGCCTCGAGCGTGAGCCCGCCCGGGCCATCGAAGGCCAGGGCGGCCTCACCGGCCAACAGTCGCCGGAGCGGCTCACCAGCCATCTCGGCCCGCCAACCCTCGTTGAGCCTGGATGCCGGATCGCCATTCAGGAACGTCCCGATGTCGCCGCGGGTGGCCAGCAGGGCCGCGTCGATGTGGCGCTCCCGGCCCAGCTGCGCCACCCAGGCGGCGGCCAGGGCGACCGCCGGGCGCATCTCCCGGGGCACCTCGTCGCTCGGCGGGAGGGCCAACTGATCGGCCTTGAGGCTCCTGCCCTGCACCACCGCCGCCAGGATCCCGTCGATGACCACGGGGCGCAGGTGTCGACCGTCGAGGCCCCGGCACCGGCTGAGGGCCGTGGGCGTCGTCGGCGCGCTCTGGGCGATCGACTGGAGGGCGAGGTCAGGCAGGATGCTGCGCAGCGGCTGATCCAGCTCCCGGGCCCGCTCGTCACGCCAGGCGGCCACGGCCTGCGCGACCCCACGGGCGGATCCCTGCAGCTTGCGGCAGTCGCGCAGCTTCCACCAGGCCCTCGCCGGATCCGGAGCGCCGTAGGGGCGGGTTCGCACGGCCTCGCACTCCTCCTCCGCCCACGCCCGGCGGCCCCGGGCGTCGAGGTCGGCGAGCAGCGCACCCGCCAGATCCAGCAGGTGGTCGACGTCGGCCGCGGCATAGGTGAGCTGCGAGTCGGTGAGCGGTCGACGGCTCCAGTCGGTGAGCCGGTCGCCCTTGGTCACCTCGACGTCCAGGTAACCCGACGACAGCGACGTCAGGGACGGCGACGCCCAGCCGGCGAACCGGGCAGCCACCTGCGTGTCGAAGAGACGGGACGGTCCCCGGCCGCAGACGAGATGGAGGACCTCGAGGTCCTGATCGGCGGCGTGGGCCACCATCGTGCCTGGGCCGGCCAGGACCGCGGCCAGCGGACCCAGGTCGACGGCCTGGGGGTCGATCAGAGCCACCCCGGCCGGGCCGTTGTCATCGGCGGCCCATGCCACCTGGACCAGGGCCACCTTGGGCCAGTACGTCCGTTCTCGGTGGAACTCGGTGTCGAGCGCGTAGCGGT
>JALYZO010000168.1 GCA_030945745.1 Actinomycetota bacterium | reverse complement strand
GCGTTGGTCAGGGCCACGACCACCCCGTCGTCGTCGCGTTCGATCTCGACGGTGACCCCGTCGGCGTCGGTCATACGGGTGGGCAGGCCGTCGGAGCTCTCATAGGTGGTCCGCTGGCCGAGCGGCTCGTCGACGGCACTGGGCCAGGTGGCGCCTCCCTGGTAGCTGTAGTGGGTCTCGGCGTCCATCGGGCCGGTGTGGCTGACCACCCGGCCGGTGTCGTCGTAGCGCCACTGACGCTTGGAACCGTCGGCTTGGCGCTCGTAGACGCAGTTGCCGTTGATGTCGAAGGCCCGGTCGGTGCTGCCCCCGTCGAAGTCGACGACCTGAACGGCGTTGCCCGCGGTGTCGAAGGAGCGGGTGGACACCGTGCCGTTGGCGCTGCGCAGCTCCACCAGCCGGCCGGCCACGTCGTGGCGGAACAGCGTCGAGGGCCCGCCCTCGTCGTCGCCCACCACCACGGTCCGGGGGGCCAGGTAGGCGTAGCGCGTGGTCCGCCCGAACGGGGAGGTCTGGGCCAGAACCCGGCCCTCGTCGTCGTAGGTGTTGGCGATCAGGCGGACACCGTCGGCATCGACGACCTCGACGATGTGGCCGGCGTCGTCGACGGCGTAGGTCTGGGCGCCGCCGGGTCGTTCGACGCCGACCAGGTCGTCGCCCACGTAGCGGTAGGTCACCGTCCGGCCGTCGCTGGACCGCAGGCCGGCGACGCGTGTCCCATCCCACACCACCACCACCTGGCGGCCGCCCTGGTGGGTCATGGCCACCAGCCGGCCGTCGTCGTCATGGCTGCACGTGGTCGTCCCCCCGAACGGGTCGACGATGGCCTCCAGGCGCCCGTCGGGGGCGAAGTCCCACGTCATCGCCCCGAAGCGCGAAGCCCACCTCCACCGCATCCGCAGTCCCCCGGGGCGGCGCTCGATGACGGCCTCGACTTCGGGATGTTGGGCAATGGCGTCGCCGTCGGCGCCGAACGTGGCGATCTGGCCGTCGGGCCCGGTGTAGTCCACGCCGGCATCGCTGCTGGTGAGCGACGCGTCGGCCCAGCCGTACCAGCCCCGTCCGAGGCTGGTCGAAGCCAGGAACCGGGAGCTGTAGGTGCGGGTGCAGGCCAGGACCCGGAGCGGCCCGGGCAGGACCAGGTCGGTCTCGATCTCCAAGAAGTGCCCGGTGGCGGTGCACACCGGGTCGTCGGAGAAGCCCGAGTCGAGCGGCTTGCCCTGAAAGCTGGGCTGGTTGATGGTGATGGCCTGGCGGGGCGCCGCGGAGACGCCGGCCTTGCCCAGCGCGCCGGCGATCTGCGAGTTGGACAGCGTGGTGGCGTCGGCGTCCACGAACGCCTGGCGGACCGTGGTCACGAACCGCTCGTCGGCCTGGTTCTGGCTGATGTAGGTGGCGGCCTGGCCGCCCAAAGCGTCGCCGTTGGTGAACCGGTAGTCACTCGGCATCGCCACATACGAGCTGATCTGATTCTTCAGCGCGGCGACCTGCGACGCCATCGCGGCGCTGGCCGGCGTCGCCTGAGCGACGAACTTCTCCATGTTGGCTGGCTTTGCCGAGCTGATTGCCACGCGATTCTCCTCGCCGGGGGCTGCCCTGCCAGCGTAGGGAGGTCCTGACACCGGCGAACTGGGGAGCCCTCCCCAGAGTCGCCCGGTCCTCCTCCGGCGATACTGGCCTCATGGGTATGCACGCTCAGGGCAACGTCACCTTTCCCTTCGACGCCGCTCTCGAACTTGCTCGGGCTCTGTGGAAGGCCGGCACCGACATCGGTGTCAGCTACCAGCCGGCCCGGGTGGCCACCGCCAAAGTGGCGCTCGAGGGCTGGCAGGGGACCTTCGCCCAGACCTTCTCCGGCAACATGAACACGTCGTCTTCGGAGGCCTCCGGGCTGCAGTCGTCGCTGTGCAGCGCAGCGAACGGCCTGGCCGCCCAGTGGGTCGAGGCGCACACCGAGCAGGGCCGCATCGACCACGCCAAGCTGGTCGACAAGGCCCGCAGCGACCGCAGTTGGGGGACCAAGGTGGTCGATTCGCTCGCCGGCGACAGCACCAACTACGGCAACCCGCCGCCGGCGCCCGCCCAGCCGGCGCCCCCCGGGTTCGCCGCCACCCCGGTGACCCCGGCCACCCTGCACTGAGACTCGGTGCCGGGCGGAGCGGGCTCGGCGGGCTGACCGAGGCCCGCTGGCCGATCAGCCCCCAATGGGCCCAGATCCAACGGCCCACGCTTTGAGCGGCCGCCCCGTTCTGCGCGACGAAACGGTGCGCCGCTGCACGCTTTCGTCACACAGAACGATTTGGCCGGTGGCCCCTTTGCGTTCCACCGGCCACCACCGGCGAGATCAACGGCCCGCCGCCCAAACGCCTGAGGGGATGCGGGCCGATGGACGAGGTGAAAAATGCGCCCGAGACCGTCCAGGGCTGGCGGTAACCTCTGGCGTGCGTGCTGCCACCGCCTCCTCGGTCGTCGTGGAGTCGCTCGTCAAGACGTTCAAGGGCGGCGTCCGGGCTCTCGACGGGGTGAGCTTCGAGATCCCCGCCGGCACCGTGCTCGGGCTGCTGGGACCCAACGGGGCCGGCAAGACCACGGCCGTGAGGGTGCTGACCACGCTGTTGACCCCGGACTCTGGGCGGGCGCAGGTGGCGGGCATCGACGTGGTGGCCGAGCCGGCGCGGGCCCGCAGGGTCATGGGCCTGGCCGGTCAGTACGCGGCGGTGGACGAGGTCCTCACCGGCATGGAGAACCTGGTCCTGGTCGGACGCCTCAACCATCTGGGGCGCGCCGAGCGGCGGACCCGGGCCACCGAGCTGCTGGAGCAGTTCGGGCTGGCTGACGCCGCCGGACGCTCCCTCAAGACCTATTCCGGTGGCATGCGGCGCCGCCTCGACCTGGCCGCCGCCCTGGTTGCCCGGCCGCCGGTGCTGTTTCTGGACGAGCCGACCTCGGGGTTGGATCCCCGCAGCAGGAACGACCTGTGGTCGGTGATCGCCGGCCTGGTCGCCGATGGCACAACGCTGCTCCTGACCACGCAGTACCTCGAGGAGGTGGACCGGCTGGCCGACCGCATCTGTGTGATCGATCACGGGCGGGTCATCACCGAGGGTACGGCGATGGAGCTCAAGGCTCGCCTCGGCGGAACCGCCGTAGAGGTGGTCCTGGCCGATGAGGCCTCGGCCGTGCGTGCAGCGGAGGCGCTGGTCGGGGTGGGCGAGGACGCGCCGGTGGTCGACGGCCTCACCGTGCGGGTGGCCACCACGTCGGGCTTGGCGACCACCTCGGCGGTGGTGCGTCGCCTGGAGACCACCGGGATGGACGTGAGCTCGCTGCAACTTCGCCAACCGAGCCTCGACGAGGTGTTCCTGGCCCTCACGGGTGAAGCACCGAGCGACGACCAGGAGCCGGCTCCGGCCGCCGAGGGGGCACAGTGAGCGACCTGGCGTTGGGGGCCGGATCCCGGGTCGGTCTGGCCTTCGGCGATGCCGCGGCCATGGCCGGCCGCAACCTTCGCCGGCGCCTGCGCACCCCCGACCAGGTGGTGTTCACGCTGATCTCGCCGATCATGTTCACCCTGCTGTTCCGCTACGTCTTCGGGGGCGCCATCCGGGGCCTGGGCGACATCGACTACGTCAACTACCTGATCCCGGGGATCGCCGTGCAGACGGCGATGTTCACGTCCGGCAACACCGGGTTCGCCCTCGCCGAGGACCGGGGCCGGGGCTTCATCGACCGGCTCCGGTCACTGCCCATGGCCCGCAGCGCCGTCTTGGCCGGCCAGGTGGCCGCTGACATGGTGAGCAACCTGGCCGGTCTGATCATCATCGTGCTCGTCGGCCTGGCCGTGGGCTTCCGGCCTCACAGCGTGCCCGGGCTCATCCTCGGCTTCGCCGTCCTTCTGGCCTTCACGCTGGCCACGTCGTTCCTCTTCGCCCTGGTCGGCCTGTTCGCCAGCAATGCCCAGTCGGTCAACGCCGCCACCTTCCCGGTGATCTTCCCGCTGACCTTCGCCAGCAGCGCGTTCGTGCCCACCACCACCATGCCCAGCTGGTTGCGCGGCTTCGCCGATCATCAGCCGGTCACCACGGTCATCAACGCCGTGCGTGACCTGACGCTCGGCAACGTCACCCCGGCTCAGCGCCATGCTCTCTTCGCCGGGCAGAGCACCACGTCGCTGGTCGTCCAGGCGTTGCTGTGGACCGCCGCCATCGGGCTGGTCTTCGGCTATCTCGACGTCCGGCGCTACAACTCCACGGTCTCATAGGCAGCACGGTCTCATAGGCAGCACCGTCTCATAGGCAGCACGGTCTCATAGGCAGCACGGTCCGGCGGCCTTCTACGGCATGGCGCCGATCTGACTCATGATCCCGAGCTCGTCGGTCGGACCCGACCGCTCCACGATCTGGCCGTTCTCGAAGCGCCCGATCTGCAGGCCGCGAGCCTCGACGCCAAACACGAGGTGATCCGGCCGGAGACGTCCCGGTGCAGTCACGGTGTGTGCCGGCAGGATCGAGCCTCCCGGGACGCTGCCCTTCGTCCGGGCCACTCCACCTCTTGGCGGGAGCGCTGGTCCGGCAGCGTGGCCCACCCGATGGCGTCCGGGCCGTAGGCGTCAACCAGGCTGGCGGCGTAGTGGGCGGTGTCAGCTTTACCGCTCCGATCGGCATCCCGTGCTCGATCAGGAATACGGATCCAGGTTCGGATGAGGTTCGCTGAGTCGCCTACGCTGGGTACGGCGCTGGTGTCTTTCAG
Organism: Actinomycetota bacterium; assembly: GCA_030945745.1. Lineage (GTDB taxonomy): Bacteria > Actinomycetota > Acidimicrobiia > Acidimicrobiales > Palsa-688 > JALZAH01. The sequence continues at coordinate 559 of JALYZO010000168.1, read as the reverse complement.
CGTCCGCCGTATGCCGGTTTTCTGCTGCAAGAGCGGTGTCCCAGCCCTCACTGATCGTTGTTGGAGGCAAAGTCTCTGCTCAGAGGCCTAAATCTCGGGGACGTAGCTCAGTTGGCAGAGCACCTGCTTTGCAAGCAGGGGGTCGTGGGTTCGAATCCCATCGTCTCCACCATCCTGACCAGGGGTTTTGGCCCTGCAATCCTCCTCGGCAGGTGACCACCCGGGTCGCCATGGCACATCCATGGCACATCTCCCTAAGAGATGGAACTGATCGCCGCCTGTCTGATCGGGTCCTGAGGGTGACCGAAGTGCGGCATCACGGGCGAGAGATCTGTCGAGCGAGACTGACCCCGCAGGCCTTGGCGCGTGCTTGTCCTTCGGAGACCGGACTTGCCAAGACCAGGGCCCACACATATCGCCGGTTAGGCTCCCGTCGCCAGCTGTGGCGCGACAACGAACGGCGTCATTCTGCGCTCCTGTCGGAACTCGTTCATAAACTCGTTCGAGACGGTCACAGGGGCGTGAGAACCTCTCAGGGTGGACGTCTACGACCCAGGAG
>JALYZO010000164.1 GCA_030945745.1 Actinomycetota bacterium | reverse complement strand
CCGTTGGTCGGTCACCGTCCGTTGGCCAAGCTGTCCCCGGCCGACGCGCAAGCAGTGGTCAACGCCAAGCTGGCCGAGGGGCTGGCGCCGCGAACGGTGCAATACATCCATGCCACCCTGAGGGCCTCGCTGGCAGTGGCCTGTCGGTGGGGCCTGGTCTCGCGCAACGTGGCGACTCTCGTCGAGCCCGTCAGGCTCGAGCGGATCCCCGTCGTCCCATTCAGTCCCGAGGAGGTGCCCGCCCTCATCGACGCTGTGACGGACGATCGGCTGGAGGCCTTCTACCTGGTTGCTCTGGCCGTCGGGCTTCGACCGAGTGAAGCTCTTGGATTGTCGTGGGACGACGTGGACCTCGACGGCGGGACGGTGAGGGTTCGTCGCACCCTGGCCCGTCACGATGGCCGCTACGTCTTCACCCAACCGAAGTCCCGCACCAGCCGCCGCACCATTCCCCTTCCCGACGTTTGCGTGGAGGCACTCCGAGCACATCGTCGCCGCCAGGGAGAGGAGCGGATGGCAGCCGGTCCACTCTGGGATGACTGGAGCCTGGTGTTCACCACGCCGAGGGGGTCGCCACTTTCAAGGACTGACGTGTCGCGCCGCTTCGCTCGGCTCCTGGAGCGCGCAGGGCTTCCTCACCGCCGCCTTTACGACTGCCGTCACACGGCCGCAAGCCTCCTGCTGGCGCAGGGGGTCGCCCCACGGGTTGTCATGGAGACCATCGGGCACTCCTCTTACGCCCTGACCATGGACACCTACACGCACGTCATGCCAAACCTTATGCGTGACGCGGCGACGGCCATGGACCGCGCCCTGCGCTTCGGGCGCTGACCCCCCTGGTCCGAGGGCGTGACCCTGAGCGGCCGCTCCTCGGCGTAGGCCGCTTTGCTGGCGGTGGTCAAACGGATGGTGGTCACTGTGGTGGTCAACGTGTTGGTCACCCCCATCCAGAGCCGTTCTTCGAGATCCCAACTCTCGAAGAAAACCGCTCTGAACTGGTGGTTTACAGCGGAGAGGGTGGGATTTGAACCCACGGTCCCGTGAAGGACACACGATTTCCAATCGTGCCGATTCGGCCGCTCTCGCACCCCTCCTCGTCACTGCGGGAGCACACGCTATCGTGTCGGCACAGACCTGGCGTCGGGCGCGGCGGTCGGGTCCTGCGCAAGGATGCACCGTGAACCGGGTCAGGGCCTGACGGCAGCAGCTCTCAGCGGATCGCAACCTGTGCCGCAGATAGCCTGACCGCTGCGCCGGACGCCAGGTCTCGTCGCCCGGGTTTGCGCCCCGATGGAGGACATCGGGCCGCTGTCCCGTCCCTGTCCTAGGCTTGCCTGCCGTGGTCGACGAGAGCGCAACCGAGCCGTACCAGTCGCTGTACCGCCGCTACCGGCCCCAGCGATTCTCTGAGGTCCTCGGCCAGGAGCATGTGACCCGAGCCCTGCGGAACGCGGTGCGGGACGGGAAGGCGGCCCATGCCTACCTGTTCAGCGGGCCCCGGGGGACGGGCAAGACGTCAACCGCCCGGATCCTGGCCATGGCCCTCAACTGTGCAAACCCCCTTGACGGGGAGCCAGATACCACGTGCCCGTCGTGCTTGTCGATCCGTGCGGGCTCGTCGGTGGACGTCCACGAGCTCGATGCCGCCTCAAACCGCAAGCTCGACGAGATGCGGGACCTTCTGTCGCGGGTGGCGCTCGGCACCAGCGGCCGCCACAAGGTCTACATCGTCGACGAGGTCCACCAGCTGACGGCGGACGCGGCCAGTGCCCTGCTCAAGACCCTGGAGGAACCGCCGGGGCACGTGGTGTTCGTCCTGGCCACCACGGACCCTCAACGGGTGCTGCCGACGATTCGGAGCCGCACCCAGCACTATGAGTTTCGCCTCCTCGGCTCGGAGACCCTCGCCGGCCTGCTGTCCGATGTCAACCAGCGAGCCGCCCTCGGTCTCCCGCCCGAAGCCCTCGACCTGGTTGTTCGCCGGGGGCACGGCTCTGCCCGCGATGCCCTGTCCGTTCTCGATCAGGTAGCAGCGGCCGGCTCCGTGGAGGATGAGGGGTCGGTGGTCTCCGACATCATCGACGGCGTTGCCGAGCGGGATGCCGGACGGGTCCTGCTGGCGGTCGCCGAGGCACTCAACAGCGGCCGAGACGCACGCCGGCTGGCTGCCGATCTGGTCGAGCACCTACGCAACGGCTTCCTGGCCACCCAGGCCCGAAGCCTGGTCCCGCTGGCCGACGAGGCGGCCCATCAGGTCGAGGCCCAAGCCCGGCAGCTCGGGTTGGCGACCGTGGTGCGGGCCATGGAGGAGATCGGCCGGGCGGCCGTCGACATGCGCGATTCGGTCGATACCCGGGTGACCTTGGAGGTGGCCCTGGTCCGCCTGGCCAGCCCGGCCGCCGATCCGTCGCCGGCTGCCCTCCTGCAGCGCATCGAGCGTCTCGAGCAGGCCCTGTCTGACGGAGCCCGCCGGCCTCCGGGGCCGGGCGGGGGCGGAGGCACCAGACGCCCACCGGATTCCGGGGCCACGGCAGCGGCCCCCGGACCGGCAGACCGGCATGCTGCCCCAACTGCGCCCCAAACGGCTCCCCCAGCACAGGCACCGGGTCCCCCGCTGCGCCCCGGCCCGGGTAGTGGCGGCCCCGGCCGAGCGAACCTGGCGGCGGCCACCCTGGTCAGCAAACCCGCCAGTCCCGCCACCACGGGGACGGGCGTCGGCGCCCCACCCCCACCACCGCCTCGGCCAACAGACGGTGCCCGCTCAGCGCTCGGTGCCCACCGCCGCCCGGCCGTCGCCGGTGCCCCGACGCAGGCGTCATCCCCCCAGCCCGCTCCTGGCCCCGCCCGCCCAGAGGCCACCACGGGACCCGCCGGTCCACCAACGCCCCCAGCGGGTGGCCTCCCGTCGAGGGATGAGCTGACCCAGGCCTGGGGCGACCGCATCCTCGGCGCCTTGCGGCCTGGTGTCCGGGTGTATTTCGCCCCGGGTCGGTTCGTGGCCACCGACGATACCTCGGCCGTGTTCGCCCTGCCCGACCAGGGGTTGCTGTCGCGGGCGCAGCACGTCAGGCCAGAAGCCGAAGCGGCGCTGGCGGCAGCGTTCGGGAGGCGAGTTCCCCTTCGCCTGGTGGTCGACGACGGCGCCGTCCCCGTCACCGCCGGAGGGCCACCCGACGACCCCGACGACTACGACTTCGAGACCCTCCAAGACGCCGGCCCGGCGGTAGTGTCCCCCGAACAACGCCTGCTCCAGGCGTTCCCCGGTGCCGAGGAGGTCGCCCCGTGACGGATCGACAGCCGACAGGGAACGAATCGCCGACCCCCGACTTCACCCAGCTGCTGTCCCAGTTGGGGGAGGTCACCTCCAACCTGCAGGCCGCCCAGGCCCAGGCCGCGGCCCAGGTGGTGGAGGGCAGTGCCGGCGGGGGAACCGTGCGCGTCACCATGACCGCCGGCATGGAGGTCGAATCAGTGGTCATCGACCCCTCGGTCATCGATCCGGCCGACGCCGATCTGCTGAGCGACCTGGTGCTGGTCGCCTTCCGCGACGCGGTGGGCCACGCCAACCAGGTCCAGGCCCAGGCCATGGGTGGCGTCGGCCTCGGCGGTGCCGCCGGGCTGCTCGGCTTGTGATCAGCCAGCCTGTGAGTCAGCCCCTCCCCTAGATGTACGCCGCTGCTGTCCAGGACCTCATTGACGAGCTCGGCCGCCTCCCCGGCGTCGGCCCCAAGTCCGCCCAGCGGATCGCCTTCCACCTCCTCAAGCTGGCGCCCGAGGATGCCCTGCGTCTCTCCCATGCGATCACCGTGGTCAAGGAGCGGGTGTCGTGGTGCCGGCGGTGCTTCAACGTCGCCGAAGGGGACATCCCGCTGACCGGCGACGACGGCGAGCCGCTGGCCGGACCCCCCACGGAGTGCGACATCTGCCGGGATGCCAGGCGCGACCAGGGCCTCATCTGCGTGGTCGAGGAACCCCGTGACGTCGTCGCCGTCGAGAAGACGCGGGAGTTCCGCGGCCGCTACCACGTCCTCCAGGGCGCCATCAGCCCCATCGACGGGGTAGGGCCCGACCAGCTCCGGGTCCGTGAGTTGCTGGCCCGCCTGGAGACCGAGCCCATCACCGAGATCATCCTGTGCACCAACCCCAACATCGAAGGTGATGCCACCGCCCTCTACCTGGCGTCGCTGCTCAAGGAACTGCCCGTCGCCGTCACCCGCATCGCCAGTGGTCTGCCGGTGGGCGGCGACCTGGAATACGCCGACGAGCTGACGCTCGGGCGCGCCCTGGAGGGGCGCCGCACCTTCGACTAGGACGGCGCACCCGGGCCCAGCGGGGTGGTGAGCGCCGCCACCGCACAACGCGGCCACGCCAAGACCGCCGCCCCGGCGCCGCGGCTCCGAGAGGATGGTGAGGGCCAGACGGTTGCCCGACATGCCGATCGGGTGCCGAGGGCGATGGCGGGACGGGACCTGGCCGGCGCCTGCGCCCAGGACCTGGCTCATGATCACGTGACGGCAAGCCTCCGAGCTCGACGGCAGAGAACTCGGCGGGTCCGCAGCGTCAACGTGCCGCTCCCAGATGAGGCAACGACGGGCGGTATCCTGGTTCGATGACCTTGACGGGTGAGTCCCTGCTGACCGAAGTCGATCACGTGGCCATCGCCGTGCGCGACCTCGACGCCGCCATCTCCTGGTACCGCGACACCTTCGGGGCGACGGTGGCCCACCGTGAGGTTGTCGACCACGACGGCGTCGAGGAGGCCCTCCTGGCCGTGGCCGACTCCTACATCCAGCTGCTCACCCCCACCCGAGCCGATTCCCCGGTCGCCAGGTACCTCGACGCCAAAGGGGAGGGCCTGCACCACATCGGCTACCGGGTGGCCGACTGCGCAGCGGCTCTGGACGCGGCCAAGGTGGCTGGGGCCCGCAGCATCGACGACGCCCCCAGGCCGGGGTCGCGGGGCACGACGGTGGCGTTCCTGCACCCCAAGGCCTCGTTCGGGACCCTGATCGAGCTGGTCGAGGAATGACCAGGACCGCAGTGGCCGAAGCGACGATCAAGTCCAACGATCCGTGCTGGTGCGGCAGCGGCCGCAAGTACAAGCGCTGCCACCGGGTCCTGGAGGGCAAGGTCCTCCCCGGCCAGGTCTCGCCCATGCGCCCGGTGCCCCAGGGGATCGCGCCCACGCCCTACTACCGCACCGGCGTGGTGCAACGCGACGACGAAGCCATGGTCAAATCGCCCGAGGTCATCGAGCGCATGCGCCGGGCGTGCCGGATCGCCGCCGAGGTCCTGGCAGTCACAGGGGCGGCCGTCGCGCCCGGGGTGACGACCGAGGAGCTCGATGTCGTGGCCCACGATGCGTACATTGAGCGGGGCTCCTTCCCGAGCACGCTCAACTACCACGAGTACCCCAAGTCGATCTGCACGTCGGTCAACGAGGTCATCTGCCACGGCATCCCCGACGATCGCGCCCTGGTCATCGGTGACATCGTCAACGTCGACGTCACCGCCTACATCGACGGGGTGCACGGCGACTGCTCGGCGATGTTCACCGTCGGTGACGTGGACCAGGCTTCCCTGGACCTGATCGACGCCACCCGGCGCTGTCGGGAGCTGGGCATCGCCGCCGCCCGCCCCGGCCGTCCCCTCTCCGACGTCGGTCGGGCCATCGAGGATCACGCCACCGCCGGCGGTTACGGCGTGGTCCGCAGCTTCGTCGGCCACGGCATCGGCGAGCAGTTCCATGTCGCCCCGTCCGTCCCGCACTACTACACCCCCGAGGCGTCCACCATCATGGAACCCGGGATGGTCTTCACCATCGAGCCGATGATCACCATCGGCTCGTGGCGGGAGAAGATGTGGGACAACGGGTGGACGGCGGTGACCGTTGACGGGTCGCGCACCGCCCAGTTCGAGCACACCATCGTCGTCACCGACGACGGCGCCGAGGTCCTCACCAACGAGCCGAGCCCGGCCTGACCCCACGGAGACGGCGGCCGGCCAGGGCGGCCACATAGAGCCCGGTGGCCACCCCGATGATGGCGAACGACACGGGAATGTCGGGCGCGGCGTAGGACACCGTGATGCCGATCCACAGGGCGGCCACGGACAGGCCCACAGAGCCGACGACGGCGACCCAGGGGCGCCCGGTCAGCGCCTGGGCGGCGGCCGCCGGGGCGGAAAGGAGGCTGAGGAGGAGCATGGCTCCCACCGCCTGGGTGGCCTCGCCGGCGGTGACGCCCACCACGATGAGGAACCCGACGCCGAGCAACCGCACCGGCACCCCCCGGGCCGCGGCCACCGCCTCGTCCATCGACGCGAACAGCAGGGGCCGGGCGATGACCACCATGACCACCACCACGGCGACGGCGACGATGGCGCCGACGATGGTCTGCGACCGGCTGAGACCGAAGATGGAGCCGAACAACACGTTGGGTCCGGCGGTGGCGTTCCCCCCGTTGCCCGACGTGGCGTAGAGGGTCAGGAACAGCACGCCCAGCCCCAGGATCCAGGCGAAGGTGTTGCCGATGACCACGTCGTCGGGCCGCCCCCGGGTACCGAGCGCGGCCATGGCCACCGAGAAGATCACGCACCCGGCGAACAGGCCGATCCGCAGGTCGATGCCGGCGGCCAGGGCAGCCAGGGCGCCGGTGAACGCGACATGGGACAGGGCGTCACCCGTGAACACCTGGGCACGGAGGACCACGAAGTAGCCGACCAGGCCGCAGGCCATCGCCACCGGCGTGCCCAACACGAATGCCCGGTCGATGAAGCCGTGGGACAACAGGTGGGCGATGCCGGTCAGCGGGTCGGTCATAGGGCCAGCGCCGGCCTTCGGACCCAGCGGTTGGTGACCACGGCGGCGACGTAGGCGACGAAGCCGAAGGTGGTGATGAAGAACCCCGTCGGGTACGCCGAGAAGTAGGAGACGCCGACGCCCAGCCACACCACGACGACGCCGATGACCACGCTGAGGATCAGCCCACTCGACGGGCGCGACGTGAGCTGCTGAGCGGCCGCGGGGGGCATGACCAGCAGGGCGAAGACCAGCAGGGCGCCGGTGATCTGGCTGATCTCGGCGACGGCCACGGCCAACACGATGAGGAAGATGGCGGACAGCAGCCGCACCGGTACGCCCCGGCCGGCGGCCACCGAGGGATCGACCGACGAGAACAGCAGCGGCCGGCCGATCACGGCCAGGGTGGCCACGGCGGCGGCAGCGACGGCGGCGAGGACGAGCACCTGGTCGTCGGTCACCCCCAGGAACGTCCCGAACAGCAGGTTGTCCAGCGTGGCCGACAGGAAGCCCGGATAGAGGTGGGCGAAGAGGAAGCCGCACCCGAGCGCGAAGGCCTGGATGACGCCGACCAGGGCCGACTCCCCCGAGAACCCCCGTCGGTCGGCAGAGTAGGGGACGGCGCTGATGACCACGGCGGCGGCGATGCACAGCGCAAAGTAGCCCCACAGGCTGGCCACGCCCACCACCAGCGCTCCGGCCGCCCCCGGGAACGACACCACCGAAAGGGTGTGGCCGACGAAGGCCTGGCGGCGCAGGACCATGAACCACCCGGCGATCCCGGCCACCACGGCGGTGATCGTCGCCGACCGCAGGGCGTTGACCATGAAGTGGTAGGCGAACAGCTGCTGGAGGTCGGCCACCAGATCCCACCGCAGGTGGACGCCGGTCACGAGCCGTGCCGGTCGGAGTGCAGCGACGGGGCGTCGGGTTGGCCCACCACCACCAGGCGACCGTCGGAGGTTCGCAGCACCTCAATCGCCGTGCCGTAGAGGCGGGTCAGCTGCTCGGCCGTGATGACCTCCTCCACCGTTCCGGCCACCGCCCCGCTGGGGCCCAGGTAGATGACCCGGTCCAGGTAGCTGACGATGGGGTTGACGTCGTGGGCGACGATGACCACCGCCACGTCCTCGGCCCTGCTGATGGCCGAGATGAGCGCGGCGACCGCCCCCTGGTTGGGCAGGTCGAGGCTGTCGAGGGGTTCGTCGAGGAGCAGCAGTCGAGGTTGCTGCACCAGGGCCTGGGCAATGAGGAGCCGCTGTTGTTCGCCACCGGAGAGCTGACCGATGGGCCGCTCCGCATAGGCCGATGCCCCCACCAGGTCGATGACCTCGTCGATGCGGCGTTGCTCGACCTTCCGGCGCTCGGAGAACCAGCGGTTCCCGGGAAGGGGCACCCCCCAGCGGGCACCGTCCAGACCCAGGCGGACCACGTCGGTGCCCCGCACCCGCAACCCCGGATCGAAGCTGCGCCGCTGGGGCAGGTAGCCGACCTGGGAGCGGGACTCGGCGGGAGGACGGCCGAGCACGCAGATCTCGCCCCGGGCCAGGGGAAGCAGACCGAGGATGGCCTTGATCAGGGTGGACTTTCCCACACCGTTGGGCCCCAGGACGGCCACGAACTCCCCCGACGCCACGTCGACGGCGATGTCATGCCAGATGACCCGCCCACCCAGGCTGATGGTGGCATCGCTGACCCGCAGGGTCGGCACAGACTCTCGGGTCGGTGGCATGGTCATCGGCTGGCGGCCTTGGACAGGGCGTCGAGGATCCCCCGCAGCTGGCGGGACTGCCACGCCTGGTAGGTGGAGCCGGCCGGGGTCAGGGTCTCGGTGATGGTCGCCGTCGGGATCCCCGCCGCCCGGCACTCGGCCACTTGGGCGTTGACGTCGGGCGTGGTGTTCTGGCTGTTGTAGACGTACAGCTTGATCCGGTGGTCTCTGATCTGGCTGTCGATGGTGGCCTTGTCGGCCGCGGAAGGGTCGCTGCCCTCGCTGATGGCCTTGAGGAACGGGTAGGGCGTGATCACCTTCAGGCCCAATGCCGGTGCCAGCAGGGAGAAGATCGACTCCGAGGCCCCGACCACGGTGCCGTTGAAGCGATCCTTGATCTCGGTGATGAGCTCGGTGTAGCTGGCCAGCCCGGACCGATCGAACTGTTCGGCCTGAGCCCGGAAGTAGCCGGCGTCGCCGGGGTCGATCTTCGAGTACTCCGTAGACAGCGTGGCGGTCACCCGCTGCACATCCCCCGGGTTGTACCACCGGTGCGGGTTGGCCCCGCCGTGGAGGCCGAGCACCTTCCCGACGTCAACCACACTGCGCCGTCCAGGGTCGGTGGAGAGCAACTTGGGAGCCCACGGGTCGTAGCCGAGCCCGTTGTCGATGATCAGGCCGGCCATGGCCACCGCCCGCCCGTCCGATGCCGTCGGCTCGTAGCTGTGGGGATCGGCGTTGGGGTCGGAGATGATGCTCGTCACCCGGACATGGCCGCCACCCACCTGCGCGGCCACGCTGCCCCAGAAGTTCTCGGCGGCCACCACCTCGATGACGCCCCCCTGGCCTCCGCCCGTGGGGCTGCTCGTGCCGCAGCCGGCCGCTCCCAGGGCGACGATCGCCGCCAGCACGGCGGTCGTGGG
>JALYZO010000158.1 GCA_030945745.1 Actinomycetota bacterium | reverse complement strand
GTCCGGCACAGGCCGACCTCCCGCAGGAGCACGGCCACCTCCAGGAGATCGCTGACCGCCGCGGACTTCGAGATCACGTAGTTGGGGACGACAGCAGGACCGAAGGCGGCGATGGCCTCTGCCGCGCGGCCCAGGATGGCCAGCTCGTCGGTGGTCTGCTCGCTGCACACCATCCACGGTGCGGTGAGCGGGCGTGGCCGCTCGAGCTCGGCGGCCAACAGGGCCACCCGTTCGTCCTCCCCGAGCGCCAGATAGTCGCCGCACACCCCCGCCCGGGCCAGCAGCTCAGCGACCACCACCTCATGGACCTCGGCGTTCTGGCGCAGGTCCATCGAGCACAGGTGGAACCCGAACGCCTCCACAGCCCGGCGCACCGGGCCCACCCGGGCCTCCGCCAGCGCTGCAGCCCCATGCGCCGTGAGGGACTCCTCGACGGCGCGGAGGTCGGCGACGAGGTCCGCAGGGCGGGCGTAGGGGGGCCGCTCCGCGCGGGGCTCGGTGCCGGGCACGGCGCCGACCACCACCTTGGCGGTGGCGGCCAGGCGGGCGTACATCCCGTTGACGGCTCGCCGGTACGGTTCCCGGGTCCGCAACGGGGAGTCGTCGCCTGATGTCTCGGCTAGCGTCTCGACGATAGCACCCACGGCGTTCAGGTCGGCCGACATCGACAGCTCGATGGCCAGGCGCCGCAGGGCCGTCAGATGCCGGGCGAGCACGCTGGTGGCCTGGCGGTTGATGGCGTAGTCGAGGACCTCGGCGTCGACGTTCGGGTTGCCGTCGCGATCGCCGCCGATCCATGAGCCCAGCCGGATCACTGGCCGATCGTCCGCTCCAGCCACCCCTGCGGCACGCAGCTCGCGGGCCAGGTCGGCATGCAGGCGGGGCACCTCCTCGAAGAGGGTCAGGTCGTAGTAGCGGAGCGCGGTGTTGATCTCGTCGCGCACCCGGGGCCGGGTCGGCCGCAGTATGTCGGTCTGCCACAGGCTGAGGATCTCGACGACGATGGCCGCCTCCCATGCCCGGCGTTCCTCTTCGTCGAAGTCGGACCCGTGCCGCTCCTCCAGCAGGCCGGCGACGCGGCGGCTACGGTCGAGGGACGTCCTTCGGCGGACCTCGGTGGGATGGGCGGTGAGGACCGGCCCGACCAGCAGGTGGCCGACCAGGTCGGCCAGGTCGTCGGTGGTCGTCGGGCCGGCCAGGATGCCCTCGATGGTGTGGTGCAAGGTGCGCGGGCCGCCCCGACGGCCGCCGACCACCCACGAACGGTAATGCCGGTTCTCAGCGACGTCCTCGGCGATGTTGGCCAGCAGGGAGATGGTGCTGAAGGCCCGCACGACCGGCAAGGTCATGGCGTCGTCGAGACCGTCGAGGAGGGGAACGAGACGAGCCTCAGACCGACCGCGCCGCTCAGCGGTCGCTGCCTGGCGGATGGCCTCCACCACCTGGTAGACGTCCTGACCGTCCTGGTCGGCGATGACCTGGCCGAGGATGCGCCCCAGGAGGCGAATGTCCTCGCTGGCCGACACCTACGCCTCCTCGACGGGACAGGTGGGAGCACCGGCCCGAGCCATCCGCCACACCCCGAGCAGGGTGCGGTCGTCGTGGCATCCCTGCCGGGAGAAATCGACCAGGCTGATCAGGTCACCCACATCCGGCGGCGCAGCGAGGCCGTCGGCCAGGGTGGGAGCGACCGTCCCGGGACCGTCGCGCAACGGGTCGGCCACCCCGTCGGTGACCAGGACGAGGGCACTGCCGGGCGACAGGCCGGCCACGGCGGTCTCCAGCCGGGGAGAGCCGGCCGGCAGCGCCGAGGTGGTGGTCGACACCACGCCCCCGTCGCCGCCCCCCACCGACGATGTGAACAGCTCTGACCAGGTGCCACCGGCCAGCACGAACGCGCTGCTGTCACCCACCCGTGCCACGGTCGCGGTCCCGTCGGCGGCCACCACGGCGACGACAAGTGTGGTCGCCCCTTCCCCGCCTCGGAGAGCGTCATTGGCAGCAGTCACGGCGGCCTCCAGGACGATGCGGGCGCTGTCCCCCCCGGCCCGCTCCGCGGCGTCCACGGCCACCCCGGCGGCCCGGAGGGCAGCGGCCGCTGAGCCGGCGACGTTGCTCACCCCGTCAGCCACCGCGACCATCAGCGCGGACGCGCCGGCCCGCCACGCGAAGGCGTCGTCATTGCCCAGAGCAGCCAGGCGATGACGGACGCCGACCACACTGGCCGCTCGCAGCGCCCAGCCCTCGACGTCGCCGGTCTCGGCCCGGATCCCCCCATCCGACGAGGTCCCCCCGGCGCGGAGCTTCCACGGCGCGGCGGACGCCGGCGACGCTCGGCCGAACGATGCCGTGGCCAGCACTCAGTCGAGCTGGTCGACGGGGATGGGCGTCATGGACGCCACGTCGGGCGGGACCAGCTCGGCTTCCCCCCTTGCAACGCTGGCCGACGAGCTCACGATCGACGACACCAGCCCGGCCATCAGCTCGGGCACCACCCGGGCCGGCTCCGCGCCCTCCGAGGCGATGAACGCCCGGTTCGCCTTGGCCTCGCTGACCACCTTGAGCACCTCGGGGTCGGCGTCGCCGAAGCCGAACGCCAAGATGTTGGGGTGGCGCTTCCAGGTGAGCGCCACCAGGCGGCCGTGGGCGGCGCGCCAGCGCTCCTCGTCGTCGGTGGGCCGGCCGTCGGACACGAACAGCACCGCGGGCCGGTACCAGCGGTCACCCGCCGCCCGGCTGGCGTGGTAGTCCGCCTCGATGCTGGCCCGGAGGTGCTCGAACGCCGACGCATACGACGTCCGTCCCTGGGCGGTCACCGCCGGGACCTCTTGGACCATGCTCAGGTCACTGAGCGGCAGGACGGTGCGGGCCACGTCACTGAAGGTGACGACCCCGAAGCGGATGACCTCGGCGATGGCCGGGTCCTCACCGATGGCGTGGCGAAGCGCAGGCATCTGGGCATTCACGCCGTCGATGGGCTCGCCGCTCATGGATGCGGAGACATCCAGGCACAGGTAGAAGGGAAAGACCGCGTAGCGCTCCTCGACCCCGACCGTGTCCGACGTCATCACGAAGGGCAACGTAGCCTAGATGCCCAGCAACGGGCTGACGATCATGGCCACCAGGAACAGCGCCACGCAGCCGCCAGCGAAGTCCGTCGCCGCGCAGAACACCAGGCGTCGCACACCCCGCCGGCGTCGACCTGGCGAGCGCAGGGCCCACAGGGTGCGCCGATGTGTGAGCAGCCACCACCGCCACGCCACCCGCAGGTTCTTCTTGACCTGTTGGAGGACCGGCGGGGAGGGGGCGACGACCAACGAGGGTTTGGGCCTCCCGGCGGCGGCCGGCACGGCGGTGACCGAGGGCGCCACCGGCAGGCGATCCGCCGGCCGGGGGGCGGGGATGGTGGCCTGGGGCCGCCAATGCTCGGGGCGGACCTCGGCGGTGACAGCACGCACGATCACATCGAGGTCCCGACCCCGAGCCGAGGTGGCCGGCGCCGTGTCTGCGAGCGCTCCCCGGTCCAGCGTCTTCGGGCTGCCACCCTGCGCCGCGCAAACCGCATCGACCAGCCCGGCGGCGCCCACGTCGCGCAACGTAGCTTCCAGCACCCGGACCCACTCCGACGCGTCCGGTCGGGCATCGGGGTCCCGGACGCCCAGGGCCCGGCCGCAGACGTCCCAGACCTCGGCATCGCGGCCCAGGCGCTGCGCCCGACGCCCCCAGGGCGGGATCTCGAAGTCGATGACCATCTCCTCCCCCCGCTTCTGGCGGGCCTGGATGGGATAGTGGGCGGCGCCGACCACACGAAGGAAGATCAGGCCCAGCGAGTACCGGTCGGACAGGGGACCGGGATCCGCTCCGCTGAGGGCGGCGGCCGGGTCATCCCAGTTGGGGGTGGCCACCTGGGGACGGGGGCGGGCATCGAGCGGCTTGCCGTCCGCCCCGAACAGCCGGCTGCTGTCGCAGTCCAGGAGGTACACCTCGGGGGCGGCGCGCAGTGACCAAAGGATGTTCTTGGTGGACAGGTCGCCATGGGCCAGAGCGGCAGGACCGGCGGTGAACGCCTCCAGCAGGCGGGCCAGGGCGTAGACCAGGGCGATCCTGGGCGGTGACGCCGCCGGCGGCAGAGCCAGGCCGTACGCCGCGGAGCGCTGCCGCGGATCGGCCGTCAGGTAGCTGAGGGTGGCCAGGTGGCCGACGCCGTCGCGATGGCGGATCGAGAAGCGCTCCGGCGCCCGGGGGATGACCAGGCCGCTGACCGTGCCTGCCACGCCGCTGTCGTCGACCACAGCGGCGGTGGGCCACGCCGTCGACGCCGTGACCCGGTCGGCCATGCCCGGATCGGCCTGAGCGAGGTGCCGCCGCCAGGCCAGGAGGGGAGCCACGGCGTCAAGGGGCACCGGCCGCCGGAACGCCTTGTAGAGCACCTGGGGGCGACCCACGACCTCGTGCACCCTCCCCTCCCCGCCCTCGGCCAACAACGCACCGACCGCCACCCGGCGGCGGTCGAGCACCTGGTGGCCGTCGAGCACGGTCACGACGTGCTGACACCCAGAAGGCGGCCCACCGCAAAGGTGATGCCGGCAGCCACGGCCGCGGCGACAAACTGGCGGAACGCGGTGCGGACCATGCCTCGGGCGGTGAGGGCACCGATCGCCGCACCGAGGAGCAGGGAAGCGACGGCGCCGATGACCACGGAGATGACCACGGCTTCGACCCCGCCGAAGAACAGCCAGGGGATCAGGGGAAGGAACGCGCCGAGGGCAAAAGACCCGAACGACGCCACGCTGGCCTGCCACGCCGACCCCTCGGCGTCGGGGTCGATGCCCAGCTCCAGGCGGGCATGGGTGTCGAGCGCCAACTTCTCGTTGCGAGACAGGATGTCGGCCACCGTCTCGGCGTCCGCGGCGGGGACGCCCCGGCTGCGGTACATGGCCGCCAGCTCGCGGCGTTCGGCCTCCGGCTCGGTGGCCAGCTCCTCGCGCTCCACGTCGATCTCCCGCTGCACCAGCTCATCCTGGGCCCGCACCGACACCAGCTCGCCGGCAGCCATGGAGAACGCCCCGGCCAGCAGCCCGGCCACCCCGGCCAGGCGGACGGGGGCGGCGGCCGTGCTGGCCCCGGCCACCCCCAGGATCAGCGACACGTTGGTGATCAGGCCGTCACCGGCGCCGAGCACCGCAGCGCGCGACGCGCCACCTTGGACGTTGCGGTGACGGGTCGGGTCGGTGCGCCCGTCACCGCGCACCAACGCGGTGAGGAACTGCACCGGGTTCCTGGGTCCGGTGGGCGTCGTGGTCTGGGCCATGCCCTCAAGCTTCCCCGATTCGCCGGGATAGCACGCAATCCCGAAGCCGACGGAGACCCTTCGGTGTCCCGCAGCGGTCCCTTGGCTAGCTTGCCTGCCATGACCGTGCTCGACCGCTTCAGACTCGACGATCGGGTCGCCATCGTCACCGGCGCATCGTCGGGCCTGGGAGTGGCGTTCGCCCAGGCCCTGGCCTCCGCCGGTGCCGACGTGGCCCTCGGGGCCCGGCGAACCGACAAGTTGGAAACCACCGCCCGCCTCGTCGAAGCGGCGGGGCGGCGGGCCCTGGTGGTGGCCACCGACGTGGCCCGCCGGGAGGACTGCATCCACCTGGTCGACGCCGCCCGCGAGGCGTTCGGGCGCGTCGACGTGCTGGTCAACAACGCCGGGGTCGGCACCGCCGTGCCGGCCACCCGGGAGACCGAGGAGGAGTTCCGCTCCGTCATCGACGTCAACCTCTCGGGTTGCTACTGGATGGCGCAGGCGGCGGCAAAGGTCATGACGCCTGGCAGCTCCATCGTCAACGTTTCAAGCGTGATCGGCGTGGTCAATGCCGGCCTCCCCCAGGCCGCCTACGCCGCATCCAAGGCCGGCCTGCTGGGCCTGACCCGGGACCTGGCCGGACAGTGGACGGGGCGCAAGGGCATCCGGGTCAACGCCCTGGTCCCCGGGTTCTTCGCCTCGGAGATGACCGACCAGTACTCGCCGGGCTACCTGGACGACCAGATCAGCCGCCTGCCAGCGGGGCGCGGTGGCCACCCCGAGGAGCTGGCCGCCGCGCTCCTGTTCCTGGCGTCGGATGCCGGCGGCTATGTGACCGGCCAGACCCTGACCGTCGACGGCGGCCTCACCATCAGCTGAGTCCCAGTTACTTCTTGGTCTCCCAGAAGATCTTGTCGATCTCGGCGATCTGGCTCAACAGGTCGTCGGCAACGGCCACATCGGTGCTCTTCTTGGTCTCACCGGCGGCCTTGGTGGCGTTCCAGAACAGCTCGTGGAGCTGGGGGTACTTCTCCAGGTGGGGGGGCTTGAAGTAGTCGGTCCACAGCACCCAGAGATGGTGCTTGACCAGGTCGGCCCGCTCCTCTTTGATGGCCACGGCCCGGGTCTTGAAGACATCATCGTCCGACCCGTTGAACTTCTCGATGCAGCCCTTCACCGACTCCGCTTCGATGCGGGCCTGCGCCGGGTCGTAGACACCGCACGGCAGGTCGCAGTGGGCGTGGGCGACCGTCGGTGCAGCGAGGCGATCCATCAGGCCGAGCATGCGGGAAATCGTTGTCATGAAGTTGCTCCTTGGTAAGCGGATGCCGAAGAACGGTCCTGCGCAGTGGTAACCCTACCCACGTGCGCCGTTCGATCATCACCGAGGGCTGGCCGCTGCGGCGGGTCCGCGTCGTAGGGACCAGCATGGCCCCCGCCTTCGCGCCCGGTGATCGGCTCTTGGTGTCCCGGTGGGCCCGGTGGGGACCAGGCAGCGTCGTCGCGCTCCCTGATCCCCGGCTACCGGGGCGGATGTTGATCAAACGGGTGCACTCGGTGGGTCCCGATGGGATCGAGGTGCGGGGGGACAACGAGGAGGCCAGCACCGACAGCCGCACGTTCGGGCCTGTTGCGCCGTCGCGGGTCACCGGGCGGGTGATCTACCGCTACGCCCCCGGTGAGGTTGCCGGGCTGGTGCGCTAGGCAGGTCCTCTCCGGCCCGAAAGTGTAAGCTGAGGCAGTGAGGGCATCTCGTCCTCGGTTACCCGGGTCCCCGGTGACGCACCTGAAAAGGGTTCGCATGCCTGGGAGGACGCGATGTGCTGAAGGTAACCGTTGATCGAGCGACCATCGAGGGCAGCCGGGATCGCTACCCTTTCCGAGTTCGCTGCGGAGCACAGGTGGTGGCAGCATTCGCCAAGGCCAAGGACGCGGAACTGTTCGTAGCGTGGTGCCGGGATGATGGGTCCGATCACCGCGCCCCACCCCTTGCCCTGATGACCAATCAACGAGTGGGCGTAGAGGGACTCGAACCCCCGGCACCTGCCTTGTAAGGGCAGTGCTCTAACCAGACTGAGCTATACGCCCTCGCGGCCCCGGCCTGAAGCAGTGAGCCGGACGCCGAGGCACGAAGGCTAGCAACGCTCCGCAGACCCGAGGGAGGACCCCCGGCCGCTGACCGCCAGGTCCTCCCTTCGTCGAGCCGAAAGTATTGGTGGTCAGGCGCTCAGGCTGACCTCCGGCCGAGGGTTCTTCGGTGGGCGGCCCCGCCTCCGCTTCTGGGCGAGGATTCGTCCGTTGACGAACAGCTGCCCGCCCCACACGCCCCACGGCTCCCCCCGTTCGAGGGCTCCGTCCAGGCATGCGGTCAGGTGGTTGCACTCGGTGCAGATCGCCTTGGCCAAGGCGATGTCAGAGATCTGATCTGAGAAGAACAGGCCCGTCGTGGCGCCCGATCCGTCCCGGCAGCAAGCATCGGACCACAACGGTCCGGAGTCGAGCGCTTCGATGAGCTCGGTGATCACTTCCGTGGCGAACATCTCGCCGTCCCCTCTCATGGTTCGTGGGTCCTCGTTGTGGGTGTGCACAGGTAGACGTGGCGTGTGGTAAGCGTTGCTGGCCCGGCCAAGACAAAGGCCGCCGGGATATCCCGGCGGCCTCTGGGTCCTGCGTTCCGATGTCGTTGCCTCAGGGAGACAACCAACCCGGGGGGCTCAGAGGTCGCTGGTTGATCGGGTTCGCCGTCAGGTAAAAGCAGGTTCGGCTCGCCGGGTGATCCCAGGCGCCTGCCGTCACCACGGAGGCGACGGTCGGCGGGATGGCGGCGATGTCCGCCGAAGGAACGGCAACGTGGTCGGTGATGTCGGTGATGCTCACAACGGCGCTCCCTTCCCATACGGCGGCTGGTGGCTCCAGCGCGGCGAAACAGGTCCCTGGCGCGCCCATGACAGCACGGTCGTGGATCCACGTCAACCTATTTTCCGACCAATCCGAACGATCATTTCATCGACCGCCTGCCGTCCACGACCTGGGCCAGGAGCTCAGGGGTGCCCGCGGCCAGCGGTGTTCGCCGGGGACCGAACTCGGTGACCACGAGATCTCGACCCGACACCTCGGTGATGGAGGCTCCAGCCTCGGTGCAGACGAGCAAGGCTCCGAGGTAGTCCCACGGAGCGAGCGACGTCGGGGCGCAATCCATGAACGCGTCCAAGGAGCCCGAGGCCACCGCACACAGATCGAGGGCGGCCGCACCGAGAGAGCGGTATTGCGCCCATCCCAGATGGCGTGATGGGTAGCCGGAGAACGCCACGATCGCCTTGCCCATCTCCCGGCAGCCCGTAGGTTCGATTGCCTTGCCGTCCTTGGTCGCTCCCCCACCCCGGGTGGCCCGGTACCGGGTGCCCGTCGCCTGGTTGACCACCACGGCCGCCAGGGGACCTTCGGCATCGATGGCGCACGCGCTCGTTGCCCACCACGGAAGCCCGTGAGACGCGTTGGTCGAACCGTCCACCGGATCGAGCACGACCGTGATGGGCCGGTCCCCATGGTGGACGCCGGACTCTTCGGAGACGGCCCCGAAACCGGCCTCGTCGATGACGGCCAGGGCGGCCGCATCGGCGATCAGGTCGTGGCGGTACTGACCTTCGCGGGTGTGGACCAAGCCCCAGTCGTCGAGGCCTTCGAGGGCGTCGGCCACCGCCGCGGCCACCTGGTCCAACACATCTGCCACCCGAGCAGCGTCCATGCCCCGAACCGTACCGTGCCCGAGCTACGGCGCCCCCGGTGGCCGTGCGAGAAGCCGTACCGGGGCACCTGGCCGACATCGAGGCGATGATCGTCGAGCTGGCAGAGTTCGAGCGGGCGCCCGACGGGGTGGGACGCGCAGTGCCGGGCGGGTGGAGTGGTCCGTTCTGGATTGGAACAGCGCAGCGATCTCCTTCTACGCCGGGCTGGGCGCCGCACCCGTTGACGGCTGGACCCGCTACCGCTGGATGCCGGGGTCCGACAGCGGGAGGTAGGCCTCTGTGGCTCTGACAGCTCCGACCACTAGAGTGGTCGTGGTGGCTGTGATTGATGTGCCGGGCTACGTCGCTGAGCTGAAGGACCACGCAGTGGACCACGGGTTCCATGTCCATGACGAGCGGCACTACGTGGAGACCTACTCGCTACGCCAGGCCTGGGAGGTCGATCTGCATCCCGAAGAGGGCTGCGACGGTCCTTTGGACCTGCATCTTGCCCTGGAGGTCGACCCCCGGATCCTGCTGGCCTTCGAGGACATGGTGACCTCCCTGCCCGAGGACGCCGAGCCGCCTGACGAGCTGGCCTTCCCGTTGACCTTCACCTGGGCCCTGCCCCCCCTCCCCCATGGACCCGACCTGCTCCGCCTGGCCATCGATCTGGCCGGCATCGGGGGTGTCGAGCTCCCCCTCGAGTCCTCGGCCATCGACAGCTTCGCGTCGGCCACCGATCCCGCTGAGCGTCGCATCACCATCGTCGCCCGACAACAGGTGTCGCTGGCCAAGGTCCTCGTCGGCGAGGAGCTGCTCTGCGAGGTTTTGGACCGTGCCCTGGCCGTCTCTACGTTCCTGCTGTCCCAGGCCCCGGCCTGGCTGGAGAGCTCTTAGGCCCGGCGCTTGCAGGGTGCCGGTCCCCAGGCCGCTGCCACGGCACGCGAGGTCACGAGCATGAACACCGGGTTGCATGGGAGGCGCTGCCGGCCGTGTGGACACCGAGCGGTCGGGCCACCGGCTTGAGGCCAGCGGGCATCGGGGCCGAGCGGCACCATGCTCATGTTCTCCACGCCCGGGCCGGGGCGACCTCCTCTACGCTGGATGCCACCATTGGCGGTCTGGGCGCCGACCTTGTGGACACTGCCGCCGCACCTGGCCCACGTCGGATGCCGACACGTTGGCGCGCCGCAGAACCTCGTGGGTGTGGGAGGGTCGTCTCGACGATCACCACGGGAGCGGCTGCATTCTCGCCAATTCCCCCCCGGCAACCGAAATCGGAGATGCGCTCCCTGCCGGGGGGAGCGATTAGCGTCCCTGATCGCCGTCCTTCCTGGCGCGGCCTCGGGCCTGTAGCTCAGTGGTGAGAGCATGGGACTCATAATCCCTTGGTCGTGGGTTCGAACCCCACCGGGCCCAC
>JALYZO010000112.1 GCA_030945745.1 Actinomycetota bacterium | reverse complement strand
TCAGGAAGCCGACGCCGACCAGGGAGATGACAAGCATGGTCTTGCCCGTCCCGCTCAATCGCCCGGTTTGCGAAGTCAACGGTTTCCGAACCTACAGGGAGGCGTACCCATCGAGCAGTACGTGCCGTACTTCGTCGGTAGGGCGGTCCCCGTTCGTGAGCGGTATCGGCAGGATGAGGTCTTACGAGTCGGCCGCCCCAGGGTCCCGGCCTGAAGGTACGTCGATGCCGGGATACAGGATCGGCGTCAATCGCGCTAGACGTCAACGGGCTCGATGAATCCAGAACTCCGGACATGGTGAGTTCCTTCACGAGGCGGTTGGCGCCCGGTGACGCTGTGGACAACCGGGAGGAGGCCTTCTGTACCGGGCACCGTGGGAGGCAAATGTCCAGGTGGGAGCGCCTATCCGGCTCTGTCGCCACCGGGCCGAGCGAGGTGCTGTCCTGCTCGATACGAGCCGATCGGACGACAACGATTTTCTCACGCCGCTGGTGCGCGAGGACTTGCCGCAAGCTCGGAACCGTTGTGCTGCAACGGTCTTCGGAGAGGGCGCTTCCTCTATGTCAGGAGTTCTGGATATCGCGCAAGGCCTGCGAATGCGCCCACCCGCCGTCACGCCCCTGCTGAACTGGGGCAATGTCGCGCTGGAAGAACTCCCTCAAGCACTGGGATCGAGACCTTGGAGGCTTATCGGAGCCGCAGCTGCAGGAGCGGCTGGCGCTGGCTCAGGAACGTGAGCGTTCTTCTCAGCAGGGAACGGGTCGCAACCCCAAGGCGACCCGGGACTGGCGAGTACGACGCAAGGCGGTCGAGGATGAGCTAGCGCGTCGCTAGGGCGACCAGTAGGGCCACAGCCCATGCTGCCACGGCCGATCAACTGCGTCCCCTGGCCCGGGCGGGAAGTGTGTCAACGGCCACGGGAACCCGCGCGGAGGCGGACACGAGAACTGCGCGCTGGCGGCCATGAGAACCGCGCGGTGACGGCCACCAGAACTGCGCGGTTCATGCCAGGGGCTTCACCCCCTTTCCGGTGGTCGCCTGCTGGAGACGCACGCTGTCACCGGTGGTGACGCAGACATGGGCGTGGTGCAGGAGGCGGTCGACGGTGGCGCCGGCGAGGGTCTTGGGCATCAGCTCGTCGAAGCCGGAGGGATGGAGATTCGAGCTGATGGCCACGCTGCGTTTCTCATAGGCGGCGTCGACGAGGCGGTAGAGGCCCTCGGCCGCATCCGGGCTCACCGGAAGCAGGCCGATGTCGTCGACGACGACCAACTCCGAGCGCAGGATGCGGGCCACGCCCCGGGTGACGGTGTCGTCGGCGCGGTGGCGACGGACGAGGGCGCCGAGGTCCTCCAAGGCGAACCAGGCCACCTTCATCCCCGCCTCCACCGCCAGCTGGCCCAGGGCTTCGAGGAACATGGTCTTGCCCGTGCCCGACGGCCCGCACACCACCAGGTTCTCCCTCCTGCGCACCCACTCCAGGGTGCGCAGGGCCGACTGGGTCGGGGCGGCGATGGATGAGGCGGCGGGCTCCCAGGACTCGAAGGTCTTGCCGGTGGGGAAGGCGGCCGCCGCCCGGCGAGTGGCCAGGGAGGACCGCTCCCGGCCGGCGAGCTCCTCGCCGAAGAGGACCTTGAGCACCTCGGCCGGCTCCCAGCGCTGGGCCCGGGCGGTGGCGATGACCTCGGGGGCGGCCCGGCGGATGTGAGGCAGGCGCAGCCGGCGCAGCAGCGCCTCCAGGTCCTCGGCCAGAGGCGGGGGCTCGGGCGCCCTCACCGGCCGAAGCCTTTCCAGGCGGAGGTGCCCGGCTGCAGAGTGTGGGCCTCATCGGCCCGACGGGACTCGCCCGGAGCGGCCGATGCCCGGTGGGCGATGATCGAGCACACGTCACCCTCGGCGAAGCGGCCCATCACCGCGGCGTGGCCCAGGGCCCAGTCCACCGTCGCCGTCCCGTGCAGGGCGGCCAGGGCCACGGCTTCGGCCATCTTGGGCCGGGGCCGGACCACGCCGGCCTCACCGGCGGCGGTCAGCCGCAGCGCCGCCCCCGCTCCCAGGGACAAGAAGGCGGCCTCGGCGTCGTTGGTCGCCCGGGGGCTGCGGTGCAGGGGGCCTTCGGGACTGGGACCGAAGTGCTCGGGGACATGGCGGGGATTGCCGGGCGTGGTCCGCTCGTGGCGGGCGACCTCGACGGCGCCGGTGCTGGCGACGTGGGTGATCACAATGTCGTCGCCGTGGGCGCGGACCCACACCGTCTCACCCCGCAGCCGGTGGGGCACGGAGTACTCACCGCCGTCGTGGGCGATGACCGGGGTGTTCGCTCCGACGATCCGGCCGACCCCGAAGGCGGCGGTGTAGGCGGCATCAGGAAGCCGGTGCAGGCGGTGGCGCTCCTCGGCGGCCATCTCGTCGGGGGCACGGCGGGTCACCCGGTGCTCCCGGGCGTTGACCTCGGCGCAGAAGGCCGCACACGCCGCCTCCAGGGCGG
>JALYZO010000075.1 GCA_030945745.1 Actinomycetota bacterium | reverse complement strand
CCTGAGCCTCCCACGCCCGGGCCACCGTCTCTGACCGCGGACCGTGTCCGCGGTACAGCCTCTTGGTGGCGGAGGTCGCCACCGGTGGCCCCCCGCAGCGAGGCCCCTGCAACGTGCGGTTAGCCTCGATCCTCGGGACTGCTGTAGGCGGCTTGGAGAGCGGGCTTGAAGTGACCGGGCGAACCGCAAACCCTTGAGGTGACTGGGTTTCTACAGATCGGGTCCGTGGAGGGTCTAGGGGATCTTCTTGAACTGGGTCGGTGTGGCATGTTGGCGGATCGTGCTCTGAGGATTGAGCCGTTGGATGCTCAAAGCCAACATCCCTGTAGTTACAAGGCTGTTACCCGTGTGGAAGCAGCCGGGTCCACCACCGGTGCTCGCATATCGCTCTACAATGATCTCATGTCGTTCAGAAAGACCGCCTGAGGTATGCGGGTCGGGGCAGAGTATTTCGTCACACCCGCACAGCCCGCACAGCGCCGATATGAAGCACTACGGTCCTACTTCGTCGACGACGCCACCGCGGCGGACGTGGGGGCCCGCTTCGGTTACTCGCCGGCTACCGTGCACCAGCTCGCCGCCGAGCTACGAGCCGGTCACAGCGAGTTCTTCCGCTCCTCCAAGCCCGGACCGCGCGGGCCCCGCAAGTCCGGGCGGATACGAGACCAGGTCCTCGCCTTGCGCGCCGAGGACCGCTCCGTGACCGAGATCGCCGAGCGGGTCTCGATGGAAGGAACTCCGGTGTCGGCCCAGACCGTGTGGGCCATCTTGCACGCCGAGGGCATCGAACGCCTCGGACGCGGCCACAGCGGGCCCGCGCCGCGTCTCAGCCCGGTCAAGGCCAAGCCGATCGGGCAGTGGCCGACCGGCATCCGCTACGACTGCGACCACGCCGGGCTGTTCGTGCTTTTGCCTGCCCTCGTCGAACTCGGCATCGACACCCTGGTCGCCGACGCCCGCTACCCGGGCACCAAGGTTCTTTCCCCGTTCCAGTCCCTCGCCTCTTTGTTGTTGGTCAAGGCGGCCCGGAAGGGCCGGACTGCCAACGCGTTCCCCCTCGGCGCCGATCCCGGTCTCGGCCTGGCCGTCGGACTGGCCGCCATCCCCAAGGCCACCCATCTCACCGGCTACTCCTACCGGGTGCGCCGCTCCTCGAATGTTGCCCTGCTCGAAGGCCTGGCCCGCCGGTGTCGAGCCGTCGGGCTGTACTCGGGCGAGGCCGGGTTCAACTTGGACTTCCACTCGATCCGCCACCACGGGACCGAGGTCCCCCTCGAAGACCACTACGTCGCCTCGCGCTCGCAGCGGACCCGCTCGGTGCTCACCTTCTTCGCCCAAGACCACGCCTCGACCGAGATGGTCTACGCCAACGCCGATGTGACCAAAGCCGAACAAGCAAACGAGGTCATCGCGTTCGCCGACTACTGGTCCCGGGTGGCCGGCGCCGACCCCGGCCTGTTGGTCTTCGACTCCAGAGTCACCACCTACAAGATGCTCGACGAGCTCGCAGCGAGGGGCATCACCTTCCTCACGCTTCGCCAACGCGGACCCAAAGTCCTCGAAGCCCTCGCCGCCCTCCCAGCCACGGCGTGGACGACCCACAACCTCAAGAGGGCCGGACGCTACCGCCACCCCCACATCCACGAGCAGATCATCCACCTCAAAGGCATCGGCATACCACTGCGCCAGATCGCCATCCGCAACATAGGCCACCAACACCCCACCTTGTTGATCACCAACGACCTGACCACCGCCGCCAAAGACCTCTTCGGGCGCTACGCCGAGCGGATGATCATCGAGAACGAGCTCGACGCCGACATCTCCGGCTTCGGGCTCAACGCCCTCGCCTCAGGCCTCCCCCTCAACGTGGATCTCGACACCACCCTCACCGTGCTCGCCGGCAACGCCTACCGCCTCTTGGCCCGCAAACTGCCCCGCTACGAACAAGCCACCCCCGACCGCCTCTGGCGCCACTTCCTCGACAACACCGGCAAGATCGTCGTCAACCACGACCACGTCCGAGTCGACCTCGCCGCCCGCACCTACACCCCCGTCCTCATCGACGCCGGCTACCCCGAACTCGACCTGCCCATCCCCTGGTGGGGCGGACGGACGCTACGCTTCGGCTTCCCGCCACGCTAAATCTCAACCCGACTATTGGAATAACCCGTCCCGAGGATCGAGGTTAGTCAGTATGGAATGGCCGGCTCCCGGTCTGCCAGGTGCGTGGATCAGCCACCATTGGCAGCCGGAGCCACATTCAGAAAGGAAGCCGGCCATGTCCAGTATGTCGCAGCGAAGTCTCATCCATCTTGGGCTCGACGTCCACAAGGACTCGATCTCGGTGGGGATCCTCGCTCCCGAAGACGACGTCCCTGAGGTCGAGAAGATCTTTCACGATGAGGCGTCGGTCCGTCGCCTGGTTGCCCGGTTCGACGATCCCCGCTCGTTGGTGGCGTGTTACGACGCGGGCCCGACCGGCTACGAGCTGCACCGGTTGCTGACTGGGATGGGGTTGCGTTGTGAGGTGATCGCCCCGCACGGTCCTCGTCAGAGGCCGCACCGAGCGTCGCGTCCAGGATCCTGCGCGGATCCTCGTCACAGGCCGGGTCGGCGCCGGGGTGCGGTCCGACGTGACCGGAATCGGCACGATCGCCCGGTAGTACCGCCTCCGGCCAGCTTCGGCCCTGGTAGGAAATGAATCGTGCCAACGATGCTACGAACGCCCTTTTCGAGAGGACGGCAGCTTTGACATGAGCATGACCTCACCCTGACGTTGAACCTTTGGTGTTTTGTGCCATGCACAACTCATTGTGTATGGCACAATAGGACCGTGAAACGGGTCCGATTCACCCGGAGGGACACCACATCGTCACGGACAGTGGTGCAAGGACACCTCCCAGTTCGTCGATCGCGGCCTCGGCCCAGGTGTCGAACAAGGATTCTTGAACTGGCTAGCCCTGGCCCCTGACGGCGGCGAGGTCCCAGAGCTCGCTCCCGGGAAGAATGATTCGAACGTCGGCGCTGAGTGGTTCGAGCACATCGTTGCCGGCTGGGCCTTCGAGCTGGTACTCGGCGCGCGGGAAGGGGAATACGGCCGCATCCAACAGCAGTGTAGCGATGGCGACGGTCGCTTCCTGGCCACCGAATCCCACGACGGTGTCCCTCAACCGCCATGCTTCGTCGATGTCACCCCGATAGCCTTCCTCGCAGGTGAGGCGCAGGCCTGGGCGGTGGCGTCGGTCGACAATGTTCACCAGAGGAAACGGACCCTCCACGGAGTATTCCAGTGCCGTCGGCGTGGCCCAGTAGCCGTGGGGTTGGTCCTCTGACCGGTGGTCGAAACGGATCCGGAAGTGTTTGATCTGCGACTCGGGATGTGTCAGGAGGATTTGAACTTCGCCCGGTGTGGGGTGGAAGAGCACAGCCAGCGTCAGAATGGCAAGATGGCGCAGCGTCGCACCGTTGGCGAAGACATCTACGGTATCGGAGCGGTAGCAATCGTCGCTCTGCCTGATGCCCTTCCGCAGCACCAGGTGATTTGAGCGAAGACTCGACGAAGGTTCGGGCAGCGACTGGCGACTGAAGACGAATGGATCCTCCTCCGGACGGACCGGCAATCTGGTCGCTACTTCGCCACACAGGAGCTCAAGATCACAGGCTGGCACGGTATGGAGTATGTCGGGCAAGAGCCCCCCTTCTCGGGCGGCTCGGCGCACCAGCAGGATGCCAAGCCTTGCGGCCGGTGCCACCGACTCGAACGATGGGGCCCATCAAGCGGACAGGATCCGTTTCCAACGCACCCGACCATGTCGTCCCGGTCAGCCACTACGGGCTCTGGTGATTCCTCGCGCAGCCACCTACACCCAACGACACCAACGAGAGCCCCCGCCGCTTGATGATGTAGTCGGCCGTCGAGCGATTGCAGGCCACGGCGACATTCCACACGGCGGCGATGCGCAGCGGGGCCTTGACGTCGGGATCGTGAGGTGCGGTTCGAGGGGATCCCAAAAAGAAGATCAGCACATCTGCGGTGCCCTCGCTGATCCGGGCCCCGAGCTGCTGGTCGCCGCCCAGGGGTCCACTCAGAAGCCGGGTGGTGGGCAATCCAAAGGTTTCCTCGATCCCCAGTATGGGCGAGCGGTCGTGGTGAGTCGGTGTGTCGTGTGTCGCAGTGAGTCTGTTGGGCGGCCGTGCCCTACCCCTTCGGGGGCTACGCTGCGCCGTCGGGGCGAGAGTAGCCCCCGGAAGTGGGACCAGGTCATGAGCGAATCAGGCGGCGGATGGAAGTCGCCGCCACCCCAGGGCGGTTCGCCGCCGTCGAGAGGTGGCGGTCTCGTTCGTGTGCTCAAGAGGTGGCCGAGGAAGGTGTTGATCGGCATCCCTGTCCTCGGGGTTGTCGGGGGCGCCCTGATTCTGCTCGGCGTCGCGGGAGGCGGATCGAAGAACGACGTTGTGGCTACACCCACAACCCACACCTCGCTTGCTGCGACGACCACCACGCCTGCCGGCGCCGCGCCGTCCACCACCAGGCCCATTCGGGCGCCGACCGCGGCGGCGCCGACCACCGCAACGACGAGGAAGGTGCCGACAGGGGTCACCTTCAAGGTGACCGGTGCCGGAACGTCCATGGCGATCTCCGTCACGATCATCGGGGACGCCCAGGAGCAGCAGCACCGGAGTGCCGCCCTTCCTTACACGTTGACCGTCCCGGACAACCATCGGACGTATGGGTTGACGGCCCAGTCCGCTTCGAGCCGCCGTACCGGCTCGATCACCTGTGAGATCGACCAGCCCAACCATGCCCCGGTGATCAGGACGTCGACGGGCGCCTACGCCGTCGTGGACTGCATCGGAGCTTCCGGGTAAGGACCCTGCTGCACTGCTCTCGCAGGCTGCGCACACTTGCCCGCCGTTCGGAACCCTACGGGGGAAGCCCCCAGCGCTCAGTGCCGCAGCTTGGCGCACTCGTGCTGGATCTTGGTGATGGTCTGCATCGCCGCCGGACCGTTGCCGCGTCCGGCAGTGATCGCCGCCAGCTCCCGGGTGAGAGCGTTGGCGTCTTCGCCGATCTGCTGCTGAGCGACCGTTCCGGGGCCGCCCAGGCTGAGAGGCCCGAGTTCTCCCAGGAGGCGTCGGTCGGCCTTCGACACGGCGGCAAGGTCAACCGGGGCCTCGTTGGGCGGGTTCACCTGGCCCTTCAACATGGCCATCGACCCGCACACAGAGCGGGTGGCCGACGCCGGGGTCGGCGGGGCGATGCCGCGGCAGCTCGTCGCCAGCCATCCGGTGACGACGATGCCGGCCACGGCCACCCATCTCGGCCTCGGCCCGGTTCGTGCCACGATGAACCCGACGGTACCCGGAGGTACTGGCCCCGGGAGGGTCGGTCGTCCCCGACGCGCTGGTCCGCGGGGGTGCACCAACACGGCGGGCGTGATCGACCAACATGGAGGAGTGCCCGGAGTCGACGGTCCCACCCGCCCATTGGGGCTGGACGAGCGCACTGCGGCGCCACCCTCCCGCCGGCTCGGGAACGGGTCGGGGGGCGACGAACCTGGTGGTACCAGGGGACACACGGGGAACGGGAGGCCGCCACCGTGGGTCAAGGTGGGCGTCGTCCTTCTCGTCGTGGTACTGGCCTTCTGGGGCATCCACGGTCTGGTCTCCGGTGGCCACACCCGGGCGGCCATCACCCCGGCTTGTGCGGTGAGCACCGCCGGAGGGCGCTTCATCATGACGCCGGAGCAGGCGGCCAACGCGGCGACCATCGCTGCCGTCGGTCACCGACTCGGTCTGCCCGATCATGCGGTGACGATCGCCCTGGCCACCGCGCTGCAGGAGTCACGCCTGATCAACCTCCCCAGCGGTGACCGCGACTCGGTGGGCCTCTTCCAGCAACGGCCCTCGGAGGGGTGGGGCACGCCGAGGGAGCTGCGCAACCCCGTCTACACGTCGACCGCCTTCTACCACGCCTTGACCCGGCTCCCGGGGTGGGAGAGCCTCGCCGTCACTCGGGCGGCGCAGGACGTGCAGCACAGCGCTGCGCCCGAGGCCTACGCCGCCCAGGAGGCCGAGGCGCGGTCGCTGGCCATTGCCCTGACCGGTGAGGTTCCGGCCGGCTTGGCCTGCCACTTCAGCCCGAGCGCCATCCCCGTGACGGCCAGATGGAGCGCAGCGCTGACCGCCGAGCTGGGATCGGTGCGGCCGGGCACGGCGGTGTCGTCCGCCACGGGTTGGGTCCTGGCCGGATGGCTCACCGCCCACGCCCAGGAGCTCGGGTTCACCACGGTGAGCTTCGGGGGCCAGACGTGGACACCGACGGCAGGCGTGTGGCGCGTCGGTGGTGCCTCCGACGGCGTCGTGCATGTCACCTGACATCAGGCGTCGAGACGCCGGGCGGTCTCGACCCGAGCGGTAGGGTTGTACCAGTCTGGAGCAGGCGGACGGGATGGGAGACAGATGACGAACACGCCGGTGAGATTGACCACGTTTCGCTCCTTCGAGGAGTCGACCGCCGAGGACTGGGCGATCATCACCCCCCGGCTCGACGTGACCCAGGGTTTGGTCGCCGACCACGTCCTCGAGCAGCTCGGCTACCTGCGCAACGACCACGGAGGCTTCCCCGTGGACCGCTTGGAGCATTCCCTGCAGACGGCGACGCGGGCCCAGCGCGATGGCCGAGACGACGAGTACGTGCTGTGCGCCCTGCTCCACGACATCGGCGACACGCTCTCCCCGTTCAACCACCCGGCGATCGGTGCGGCCATCGTCAAGCCGTTCGTGTCGGAGGCCAACCGCTGGATGGTCGAGCACCATGGGATCTTCCAGGGCTACTACTTCTGGCAGCACATCGGCCGGGACCCAGACACCCGCGAGCAGTACCGGGACTCACCGTACTTCGAGCATGCTGAGGAGTTCTGCGCCAAGTACGACCAGACAGCGTTCGACGCTGACTACCGCAGCGAGCCGCTCGAGCACTTCGAGCCCATCGTCCGGTCCTTGCTCCGCACCGCTACCTGACGCCGCCGGTGGTCACCCGGCCCGACGCCGGTCGTTGCGGCGCGAGTAGCGATGGTAGGCATCGATGGTGTCGGGATGGAGCTGGCTGTAGTCACCGTCGAGGTCGAGCCTGCGGTTCATCTCCACGAGGATGTGCTCGACCTCCTGCGCCTCGCCGAGCGCGTCGGCCACTGCCATCAGCCGGACCCAGAGTCGCTCTGCATACGGGCTGACCGCCAGGCCCCGGTTGGTGGCCCACCGGGCGGCGACGGGATCACCCTGTTCGAGGAACAGCTCCCCGGCCAGGTCCGCAGCGTCGACCACCTCAGCTTCCATGTGGTGCAGGTGTCCTTCGAGGTGCAGCCATCCATAGCCGGGCCCGGCCACCACGTCGGCGAAGGGGCGGCCCCGCACCAGGTCGAGGGCGGCCCGCAGGGGCCCGATGGCCCGAGCCTGGCGGCCGTGGGCGTGGAGGGCGCAGAACCGCTGCCAGTCGGACCCGACCCGGTCGGTGATGCGGTAGCGCTTGTCGGGGCCTTGCCCCTGCGCGTGGGGCATGCGGTCGGGGCCGCCCAGGGCCGTGCGGGTGGCGGACACCACGGGGTCTCTGGTGGTGGCCTTGACCAGGTGGCGTTCCGGCCAGATGGCCTCGTCGAGCTGGTGCTCGGCCACCCCACGGGGGTGCATGGCCAGGTACACGGCGGCCTCTTTGGCGTGGGGCCGGCGGAACTCGCCGGCGCCGTTGACCTCCACCGGCCCGAGGACCTCGACGACGACGACAGCCTCGGAGCCCGGAAGGTGCGCACCGGAGCTCTCGTCCGAGCGCTCGCCGCTGACCAAGCCGTCGTAGGGCGCGGTGTCGGGACCGACCCCCGACGCCGACAGAGCGACGCTGAGGATCTGGTTGACCGCGGCGAGCTCGGAGCCGGGCAGGATCGAGGGGGTCACCGTGATGTGGAGGTCGGGGACGGAGAACGGGTTTGTCTCGGTGCGCAGCATGCGCGGGGCGGCGATGTCGCCGGCCACCAGCGCAGTGATGGCCGTGTCGTGGCGGCAGACCTCGGCCAGGACGTTGATCTCGTCGCCCGACGGTGGATTGGGGGCCACGATGATGGTCGGCGTCAACCCGTCGGCCCCGTCGACCAGCCGCCCGGCGGCGATGTGGGTGGCTCCGGTGGCCCTGAGCCGCGACGCCGATGCTTCGGCGACGGCACGCAGCTCGTCACCGATGTCGGCCACCGAGGAGGCGACGCGCATGTGGGGCTGGGAGCCGGCAAGGAGGTGGCCGAAGCCGACGAGGATCACGTCGGCGGACCGGGCCCACGGCAGGCCGGCCAGGGCCACGGCGGCGCCGTGGACCAGTCCCGCTGCGGTCTCGGGACTTCCCGACACCCCGGTCACCGCCGACGCCTCCAGGTTGAGGAGCACCTCGGAGCCCGATCCGGTCTCCCGCCCGATGGGCACGAGTCCGGGGAGCAGCTCGGGGTGGTTGCCGTCCGATCCGACCGGGATGTCGGTCATGGCCATCCTCCAGTGGCGTCCGCCGGCGACCGCCTGCCACGGCGGCGGGGGAGTGGCCGGCTGGGCGAGGAGCACCTCGATGGCATCGTCGTGGGCCAGAACGCCGCCGATCAGCGGAGGCGCCTGGCCGGCGCGGGCCAGGTCGGAGGCGAGCGCGGCGACGGCCCGGTGGGTGGCGGTGACGACATGGTCGGTCCTTGCGCCCCGGAGGGCGAGCTCGGTGCGGCGCAGTGCCAGGTCAGGCAAAGGCACCCGTTCGTCACGGCGGGCGTGGCCGGCCTGGCGAGCGCGCCGTGCGTGGATGACGTTCATCGTCGCGCTGGCCACGAGCCCCGCGCCCAGCAGCAGCTCGGAGAGCGGGACGACAGGGGAGTGGCTTGCCGGTGTCGGGGTCAACCCGGAGGCCTGGACCGCTTCTGGATGGGTGCCCCCGCCCGGCGATGGCGTCCCTTGCTCAGCGTGGAACGGCTCCTCGGTGCCGACGGCGGTCGCCTCACCGGTCCACACCGTCACGGGCGCCACCGGCGTTGCCGTGGTCACCGGTGCAGGGCCGGCCCCGACGGGAGGGCCGGCCGCTTCTGTGCCGGGGATCCCAGCAGCGTCGGGGGGCAGCAGCAGCACCTGACCGGGATAGATGATGCGTGCGGAGGCCGACGATGCCTCACCGGGGGATGATTCCTCGCTCGGCCCGGCGGCCAAGGGGGGTTCGACCACCAGGCTGGCACCGGTGTCATCGACGATCTCCCGCCAGCGCAGCCCGTTGCCCAGGTGGCGCTCGGCGATCTCCCAGGGTGAGTCGTACCGGACGACCCTGTAGCGCACGAAGGCCGACGGAGCGACACCGGCAGGGACCGCTGCGGCGGGAGCCACCAAAGCCGGGGACCCCGCCACCATCTGAAGGGGATCGACGTGGGCGGTCATGAGGCTGGCGGTGGCCGCCGCTGGGATCATCGACGGTGACGCCACGCCTGCCGCCATGGCCGGAGGGGCACGACTGGGGAGAGCGACCACGGCGGCCAGCACCAGGCTGCCGGCCAGTCCCTGCAACCCGGGTATGCGCAGTCCCGTCCGGGTCGCCGATGGTCCCGGCCGGTGGCGCACGAAGGCAAGTGCCTCCAGGGCCACGGCCGCTGCGAACAGCAGCCACAGGGCCCAGGCGACGACAGCTACCGCTCTGAGCAGAGCATGGTCGGTGATGGGCTGGCCGAGGGCGCGGACCACCTGGTGCCAGGCGGGGATCGTCGAGGGGGGACCGCCGGCGAGCACCGTGATGATCGCAGGCACCCCGCCGACGGCGACGAGCAGTCCGGCCGCCGCGGCCAGGCCACGGGCCCGATCCGTCACGGCCTCGCCGGCAGGGACCGCCGCGCGTCCCACTCGCTCATGGACCCACCCCGGCCCCGCCCACCAGCGCAGTGGCCGACGCACGGCCGGTCACGGACTTCGATGTCAGCCCGACGATGGAGAGAACCTGCAGCTTCTCGGTGAAGCGTACCGACACCGTCACCCGGTCCCCCACCACGGTCACCTGCCCGTGGTGGCCGTAGGCGCCCAGGTAGCGCGCTGCGGCCGCTTGGGCGGCCCGGGGGTCGACGGTGACAACGACAGCGCCTCGAGCGGTTCCGGCGATCGCCTCGGCGCCGGCGCGCGCTGCCCCTTCGGCCTCGGCGTCCGCCTCCCGGTGCCCGGCGATGATGGTGCCCCCGTCGAGCACCAGCCCGGCGACCACGATCAGTGCGACGAAGACGCCCACCACGAACACGGTCACGGACCCCCCCTCGGCGTCGGTCGGGGTGCTCATGGCTCGACGTAGGTATCGACGACCGAGGTGGAGGTGGCGGTCACCGTTCTGGTTCCCGGAACCTTGAGGAGCACCAGGTCGCCCAGGGGAACGTGACAGCTGACGGTGACGGTGACCGCTCCACCGGGTCGCAGGGCCGAGGTGTCGACGGCGACGAGGCGGTCAGCGCAGGCGATGCCCGTGAGGTCCTGGTCAGCGACGTCGGTGCCCTGGCGCGTCGCCTCGGATCCTGAGCGGTAGTACAGGGATGCCTGGCGGGCCGCGTCGCGGGCCGCCTCGTCCACCTGGTTGCGGGCCGACGAGAACCGGCCGAGGGCGACGACGAAGACCATGATGACCACCAGCGGGACCGTGAGCAGCACCAGCTCGACCGACATCGATCCCCGCTCGTCGCTCCCGCGCAGAACGTTCACGGTCCGGGGGGCGGCCGGAACGCTTCGACCGGCGCGGTGGCCGACTCCCGGATGAGCAGGTGGAGGATGGGAACCACCGTCAGCGCTCGTCCGGTGACCGTGATCCGAGCCAGGGCACCATCGCGGAAGGGCGTGACCTGGCTCGATTGGATGAGGCTTCGCCCGTTCTCGTCCAGGACAGCGAACGTCTGAGCCTGCCCGGCAGTGGCGGTCCCGCCGTAGGCGCTGGCCGTTCTCACCCCCTGCTGGGCTGCCGCCCGGGCGATGTCCGCAGCGTGGTACCAGATCCCGAACTGCACGATGACGAGGACCAAGAAGAGGGTGACGGGAAAGAGGATCACCATCTCGATGGCGCTCGATCCGGCCTCGTCGCCGGTGCTCGGGGGCCCGCGATGGGCCACCAGGTCAGTTGCCGAGGTTGATGCCATTGGCCTTGGCCGTGACCTTGGACACGATGATGGCGCCGACGGCGATGGCCAGGCCGGCCAACACGGCGACGATGATCACCCATTCCACGATGCTCGCCCCGCGCTCGTCGTCACCGGCCGAGGAGGAGGCGGCGGACGAAGAGGCGGCGGAGCGGGCACGGAGCCAGTGGATCAGGGTCTGCACTTCCGCAGGGATCCTCATGATGGACAGGTCCTTTCCTGGTACGACCGAGCGGTCACAGCCCGGTCATGATCCGATCGACGGCGGGGTAGCCGATGAACACGATGAACGACAGGACGAGGAGAACGATCGGCAGCGACATTCGCTCGTTGGCGGCATTGGCCGCTTCCTCGATGTCGGACAGCCCTCGATGGCGAAGCGTCTGTGCCTTGGCCGCCAGCGACGCCCTGACCCGGGCGCCGATGTCGCCGGCCAAGCCGACGGCTGCGGCCAGCTCGCGCAGCTCGGCGACACCGATCTCCTCACCCAGTCCGTCCAACCCGGCCCATGGGGTTTCGCCGGTGATCTTTGCCCGATACAGGGCCTGGCGGATCTCTCGGAAGGCCTCGCCGTCACCGGCCGCCGCCGCCGTCTCCAGTGCCCCCTCGATGCCCTTGCCGGCGGCGATGTTGATGCCGACGAGGTTGAAGAACGCTCCCAGCGCGTGCTTGAAGCTCCGACGTCGCTTCTCGGCCTCCCGGTGCAACGCAGCTGTGGGCAGGAGCGCGCCTCCCAGCGCGAAGCACACGGCGACGCCTACGGGAACTGCGACGGGGATGGCGGTCCCCGAGAGAGCGAGCAGGCCCGTCACGGCCGGTGGGACCAGTCCCAGCTCGAGGGCGGTGAGCATGCTGCGGGCCAGGTGGGCGTCGGTCGTCCTCCCCAGGGCACGCAGGTCGGTGCGCACCGTGGTGGTGAGCAGCCGCTCCAAGCCGACCGCCTGGCCGAGGGCCACGAGGACCCGGTCGCCGGTGGCGTCGGCGGGTAGCAGGCCCCGCGGTGTGGAGATGCGGATGAGGGCGTCGGCGAGCACCGGCGGTGGCCGACGAACACTGGCCACCACCAGGACGAACCCGATACCGATGCCCGCACCGAGCGCCAGGAGCAGCGGCAGGATCATGACCGCTCCACCACCTTGCGCTGCGCCAGGAACCGGTCGGGTGCCTGGTAGCGACTCATCAGGCTCAGCCACGACAGGCCACCGGCGAAGCCGGCGAACACGGCGGCCAGCACCACCTGTCCGCCGGCCGAGTCGAAGGGCCGCAGGTAGGTCGCATTGAACAGGACCAGGCCGCTCACCATGGCGATGGTGACCGCAGCGATGACCTTGACCGACGTCCTGATCCTGGCCCGGTTGGCGTCCACCCGCAGGCGCATGTCGGCGTCGTCGCGGGCAGCTTCGGCCAGGGAGCCGAGAAGGTCGACCAGGCTCTGCGCCTCACCTCGGGCGGCCAGGATCAGGGCCGAGACGACAAGGTCGGCCGTGGGATCGGCCAGCGTGTCGGCCAGGCTGGCCAGGGCGTCGGCCAAGCGCACCCGTCCGAGCTGAGCTACCAGGCCGGCCAGCGCCGGTCGGATGCTCGGGGCGGCCAGAGGCGCCGTGGCGGCGATCGCCTCTTCGAGGCCCGACGACGCGGCCAGCGTGTCGCGCAACATCTCCGCCCAGGCGGCCACCGCCACCGAACGATCGACCGTGGCCGCTCGTCGCCCCCGACCTCCAAACAGGTCGCGGCCGAAGAAGCCCAGGCCTCCAGCGGCGATGACCGCCACCGGCCAGCGGGTGAGGGCCAGTGCGGCGAGGGCAGCGGCAGCGAGCGTCGCCAGGCGGATGCCGAGATCCTCCCTCCACCGGCCGAGCGCACGCTGGCGCGGTCGAAGGAACGGCGTCTTGGCCACGGAGCACACGATGAGCCACAGGCCACCGCCGATGCCGGCCCCCATCAGGGCCAGGAGAGCGCTCACCGCACCTCCCCCGAGCGCGACAACCACGAGGGGTCGAATCCGGCAGAGGCCAGGGAACGGCGGCGACGGTCCGATACGGGCACACCTGTGGGCACCGCGTGGCCTTCGCTGTTGGGGGCGAAGAGCTCGTTGGCCAGCGGCCGGCCCTCCTCGAACCCGGCCACCTCCCGGACCGAGGAGACGACCCGATCCCCCTGGGCGGAGCGGGACACGAAGATGGTGAAGTCCACGGCGTTGGCGGCCAGCGCATAGGTCGTGGGGAAGTCGAGCCGCTGGGGAGCCTGGGCGGCCAGCAGTGCCAACTTGTCGAACACCTCGCTGGAGCTGTTGGCATGCAAGGTGCACATCGAGCCCTTGGAGCCCGAGTTCATGGCGTTGAGCATGGGCACGACCTCGTCGCCCAGCACCTCGCCGACGATGACCCGCTGGCTGGAGGTGCGCATGGCGTCGCGGACCAGCTGGGCGCAGGTGACCTGCCCGACACCCTCGATGTTGGCCTCCCGGGCCTCCATGGCAACGACCTCCCGGTGACGTTGGGGGAAGCGGTCCAGGGCGAGCTCGTAGTCCGACTCGATTGTCACTATTCGCTCTCCCGGATCCATCTCCGAGGCCAGGGCGCGCAGCAGCGTGGTCTTCCCATCGGCCATGCCTCCGGCGATCAGCAGGTTCATCCTGGCCCCCACGATGGCCGCCAGGAAGGTCTCCAGCAGGGGTGACATGGTGGCCGGGAGGTCACCAAGGCCGACGTCGAGGTAGCGGTGGCGGCGGATGAACACATGGGGCTCGCGGGTCACCCATCCCAGGGCGAACAGGCGCGAGCCGTCGGGGAGCTGGAGGTTGATGCGGTACCGGTCGGGATCGAAGCGCCGCTCGGAGATGCCGACCCGCCGGCCCAGCTCGCGGACGAACTCGATCAGGTCGTCACCATGGCGGGCGATCGGTGCGCCCCGGACCGTCCGACCGTCGACCAGATCGAGCCACACCGGCTGGCCGCCCTCGGCGTGGAGGTTGATGACATCGGCTCGCTCCAGGTGCGGCTGGAGGGCGGCCAGACCAAAGAGCAGGTCGACGGTCGCCTTGCGGACGGCGGCCTCGTCGGCGGTGCTCGGGGGTGGGCGGCCCTGGTTGAGCTGGTCCTTGGCGTGCTCCCGGAGCTGCTCGTTGATGAGGCTGACGGCGAGCTGCTCTTCGTCTCGCCGGTTGATCCGGTCGAGGCCGTCACGTTCCCGCTCGGCGTGGCGTTCGGACAGACCTCGGGCCACCTTCTCCCTGATGCGCCTGACCAGACCCTCGTCCACCTCATCCCACCCTTGCTCGAACGGCTCTCGCTCGAACGGCTCTCGCTCGAACGGCTCCCGCTCGAAGGCCGCCGGGGTCAGGGGACCATCCCCGACGTTGATGTCGGCGGCGTCGGTCGGCGGCGTCATGGCGTGCTGGGCGACGCTGCTGGCGAAGGATGGGTGGGGGGCAGGGCGGACGGCGCACGCCGGCTGTCGACGAAGGGCACCGAGTCCCCGGCGTTGACAGCGGCCGGCCCCGGCAAAGCGCGGAGGATCTCCCGGGAGACGGCCTCGGCACTGCGCAGCAGCGGGGATCGCTCGGGAAGCCCACCGGCCCCCAGCACCGCTGCCCCACGGGGATCGTGCTCGACGAAGCCGATCACCGGGATGTCGAAGGCCTGGGCGATCTCCTCCGGCGGGTAGGGGCGGCGACCGACGGCGACGATGGCGCACATCGACGATCGCAGCTCGAGGGTCTGGAGTCGGTGCTGGAGGCCGACGACGTCCTCGATGCTGGAACGCACCACGAAGACCACCGCGTCAGCCTCCTGGACGCAGGGCAGCGCCGGCGAGCGGCGATCCAGCCGGCCGCAATCGGCAAGGACGTCGAGACCCGGAAGTCCCGCAAGGGTCCGACCGAGGGCCCCGGCGCCCAGAGCATCGAGGGACGCGGTCACCCGGTCTGGGCCGGGCGGGGCAAGCAGGACCAGGGTGCCGTTGGCAAGCTGTTGCACCCCGGCGAGGACGAGGTCGGAGCTGAGGCCCTGGTTGCCGGCGGCGGCCAGGCTGATCAATCCGGGATCGTGCGGGAGAACCTGGCGGCCGGCCACGGTGCCCCCGTCGGGATCCAGTTCCGCAACGATGGCCCGCCGAGGCGCCGGCCAGGTGGCGGCGATGGCCAGGATCGCCGTCGTCAGCCCGGGCGAGCGGTTGGATCCGAACGCCACCATCGCCATCGTCAGCCTCCGACCAGCACCAGGCTGACGCTGCCTTGGGCGTTCGCCTCCGCCACCGCGGCGGCGTTGGCGGCTGGGACCTCGACCGACACCAGGCTGGCCTGGCCGTCCGGGGCGGCCCCGACGGAGTAGACGACGGCATTGCTGGCCAAGATGGCGCCGGCGGTGTTGGCGGACGACGTCGCCGAACTGGCGGGCGTGTCGACGACGGTGACCGTGTCCTGGGACGAGAGACCGCCGGGAAGGAACCCCGGTTTGAGGGCCAGGCCGACGATGGTCCTGCCCTTCGCCACCCGCGGCCCGGTGGCCAGCTCAGCGCCGACCAGCAGGGTGCCCGGCACCAAGTTGTCGGCGGCGATCCGACCGATCACCGTCGCCGCCTGAGAGGCTCGGATGCCTCGAACGATGCCATCGGCGGCCACACCGGCAGATCGAAGGGACCCCGCCTGGATGGGCGTCCCCGCGGCAATGGGTTTGACGACGATCAGGACCTGGGTTCGCTGGCCGTTGGACGAGGCCAGGGTGGCTACGGCCAACGAGCACACGACCACCAGGAGGATCCCGAGGAAGGCGCCCGGCAGGTTCCTGGATCGTCGCAGCGTCGGGGTCGGCCCGGCGAAGCCAGGCACGGTGAAACCGGCGTGGTCCGCCGCCGGCCGCGTTCTCGTGGATGCCACCCATCCCTCCTTCGCTTGTGCACCTTTCTAGACCTTGCCGTGGCCGTGGGCCAGGGGAAATGTCCTCTCCGGCGGAGTTTGAGCATTTCGGGTTGGTAAAGCCCCTGGTCAGCGCATTGGGGCAAGAACCCTGCAAGGACTTGCCAAGGTTGGTGACCAGGAGGGCATCGCAGGGTGGTCGGCATCCGACCACATGCGAAGGGATACGACCCATGGCCCCGATTGCCTCTGCCAGCCCCGTCCTGAACCCCACCGGTCCCCTGATGACCGACGCCGACCTGGTTCTGGCCGCCCAACGCGGCGACGGTGAGGCTCTCGCCACCCTCTTTCAGCGGCACGGAGGGGTGGCCCGCGGGGTCGCCGGCCGGCTCGTGGGATGCCACGCCGATGTCGACGACGCCGTGGCCGAGGCCTTCACCAACGTCTTCGAGCATCTTGGTGGTCTCCGGCGCCCGGAGTGCTTCCGGGCCTACCTCCTCACCTGTGTGCGCAACGCCGCGCACGACCGCCGGCGTCGGGCTCTCCAGCTGCAGGACGCCCCGCCGGTGCCGGACGACCATCCTCCAGCAAGGCCCGTCGAGCCAGTCGAAGCAGCGGTCGAGGCCGCGGACGAGGCGGCCCGACTGGCCGCGGCCGTCGCCGAGCTCCCCTCCCGGCAGCGCTACGCCCTCCGCCGCTTCTACTGGGACGAGGCCCCTGTGGCCGGGATCGCCGGTGAGCTGGGGTTGAGCGTCAACGCCACCACACAACTGTTGTTCCGGGCCCGGGCCGGCCTGGCCGCCCGCACCGGCCGCCCGTGTCGGAGGACCGTCCCTCAGTGATCCGCCGGGTTCCGCCCACGCCGGCGCAGCGTCGCCGTCGAGTGATCTGTGCCATCACCGTGGCGGTTGTCATCGCCGTCGCCGTCGTGGGGCCGACCGATCCTCGGGCAACGGTCCGGGCTGGGCCACCGGCCCAGCTGCGCCCGCCGGCCACCATCAGCCGGTTGTTCCATGCCACCGGCGGGCCGGTCACCGCCGTGGTCTCCGAGAAAGGCTCCCCGACCTGCGAGGTCGACCTGCTCGCAGGCAACGGGGGAGTCCTGGCTCGCGGCTGGGCCGGCTCGCAGGCGGTCACCCTTCGCACCACGGCCGTGGCCGATGTCCCGCTCTCCCTGGTTCTCCACCCGCCCCGGGGCGTGACGCTGTCGTGGCAGGCCGAGCTGACGGGAGCGACGGGTTAGCGCCCCCTTCGGCGGTCCTGGTTCCTACCATGGGGCGATGGTCACGTCCGCGCCGCACCAACAGGTCGCCGACCCCGGCGCCCACCGGTCACCGTCGTTCGCCGACCTCCAGGCGCTGGCCGCCCTCTTGGTTGACCGGCTCGGGCCGGAAGCGGTGATCACCGAGCGCCAACGCCTGCGGACCTACGAGTGCGATGGCCTGACGCATCTTCGGGTCGTCCCTGCCATCGTCGTGCTGGCCGCCGATGCCGGCGCCGTGGCCACCACGGTGAGGGCCTGCTGCCGGGCCGGTGTGCCGTTCGTGGCGCGCGGCTCGGGCACCGGGCTGTCGGGTGGCGCGCTTCCCCACGCCGACGGCGTGCTGATCGTCCTCTCCCGGCTCCGGGCCTTGGTGGAGATCGACCCAGCGAACCAGCGCGCCGTCCTCCAACCGGGCGTCATCAACCTCGACATCTCCAAGGCGGCGGCCTCCTCCGGCTACCAGTTCGCGCCAGACCCCTCCAGCCAGCAGGTGTGCTCCATCGGTGGCAACGTGGCCGAGAACTCCGGCGGGGCGCACTGCCTGAAATACGGGTTCACCACCAACCACGTCACCGGGCTCGACATCGTCACGCCCACGGGCGACCAGGTCAGCCTGGGCGGCGGCAAGACCCTCGACGCCCCCGGCTACGACCTGCTGGGGGCGTTCGTGGGCTCGGAGGGCACGCTCGGGGTGGCCACGCAGGTCACCGTTCGCCTCATCGCCATCCCGGACGCCGTCCACACGGTCCTGG
Source organism: Actinomycetota bacterium (assembly GCA_030945745.1). GTDB lineage: Bacteria > Actinomycetota > Acidimicrobiia > Acidimicrobiales > Palsa-688 > JALZAH01. The sequence goes on along the minus strand of JALYZO010000075.1, from coordinate 9,015 downwards.
TCGGCTTCGACAGCACCGATGACGCGGGAGCCGCCACCTCGGCCATCATCGGCGCCGGTATCATCCCGGCGGCCGTCGAGATGATGGACGCCCTGGCCATTGAGGCCGCCGAGGCGGCGGTGGGCTGCGGCTATCCCCCCGGAGCCGGAGCGGTGCTGGTCATCGAGCTCGACGGGCCGGCCGCCGAGGTCGACACGGAGGCGGCGGCGGTCGAGGCCCTGTGCCGGGCGCACGGCGCCGGGGAGATCCGGGTGGCGGGCAACGCCGCCGAGCGGGCCCTTATCTGGCGGGGTCGCAAGTCGGCCTTCGCCGCCGTGGGTCGCATCAGCCCCGATTACATCGTCCAGGACGGGGTCATCCCCCGCACCGCCCTCTCCGAGGTCCTGGGCGAGATCGCCGCCCTGGCGGAGGGCAGCGGGGTCCGGGTGGCCAACGTGTTCCATGCGGGTGACGGCAACCTTCACCCCCTGGTCCTCTTCGATGACCGGGTGGCCGGGGAGGGGGATGCCGCCGAGCGGCTGTCGGGGGCCATACTCGACATCTGCATCGACCACGGCGGGTCCATCACCGGCGAGCACGGCGTCGGGGTCGACAAGGCCCAGCACATGCCCCGGATGTTCGGCCCCGACGACCTGGCCACCATGCAGGTCCTGCGGGCCGCGTTCGACCCTCAGAACCTGTGCAACCCCGGCAAGATCTTCCCGACGCCCCGCCTGTGCGGTGAGGTCCCGGGCCGCAACCGTGGTGCTCACCCGCTGTCGGAGGCCGGGCTTGCCGACATCTTCTGACACGGCGGTGACCCTGGGAGCCGGCCTGGACATGCGCCCCGGTGGTGACGCGGACCGGATCGACGGCGTGGAGGCGGGGGCGGTGGTCACGGCGCGGGATGCCGACGACGTGGCTGCGGTGCTGAGCGCCGCCGGAGACGCCCGGGCCACCGTCGTGGTCCGGGGGGCGGCAACCAAGTTGGACTGGGGGTCTCCGCCGCGCCGAGCGGACCTCGTCGTGGATGTCTCAGGTTTGGACAACGTCCTCGACCACGCCGCCGGGGACCTGGTCGTCCGGGTGCAGCCCGGGGTGCGTTTGGCCGACCTGCAGGCCGTGCTGGCCTCCTCCGGGCAGCGCCTGGCCGTCGACGAGGTGGTAGCGGGTTCCACCGTCGGGGGGATCATCGCCACCAGCCTGGCCGGGCCCCTGCGCCTGGCCCACGGCGCGGTCCGTGACCTGCTCCTCGGCATCACCGTCGTGGTGGCCGGCGGGCGCTCGGCGACCAGCGGCGGCCGGGTGGTGAAGAACGTGGCCGGCTACGACCTGGCCAAGCTCTACGCCGGTTCCTACGGCACGTTGGGTGTCGTCACCGAAGCCTTCCTGCGGCTTCACCCCATCCCCGAGCGGTCCGCCTGGCTCACCGTCGCCACGCCTGACGCCAGCTCCGTGGAGCGGGCTGTGGCCGCCCTGGGCGCAGCCCGGATCACCCCGGCGGCGCTCGAGGTCCACGACGGCGGTGACGGCCCCGCTGAGGTCGTGGCCCTCCTCGACGGCACCGAAAGCGGGCTCAAGGGGCGCCTGGACGCCGCCCGGGAGCTGGTGGGCACCGGTTTTGGCACCTCTTTCGAGTCGCCGGCGTGGTGGGCGACGATGCCCGGCCTGGCGCCCGGCGAGACGTTGCTCAAGGCCACCACCACCATCACCCAGGTCGGCAGCCTGATCGCCGGGCTCCGCCGCTGTGCCGCCGAGGTAGGCGCCTCCGTCGAGATCAACGGCTCCGCAGGGGTGGGAGTGCTCTACGCCGGGATCGGCGCCGGTGCACCCTCCGGGACCGTCCACCGCATCCTCGCTACCGCCCGTCGCTTGTGTGGGGCGGTGGGCGGCAGTGCTGTGGTGCTCCGGGCGCCGGCGCATGAGCGCGCCGGCATGGACGCCTGGGGTCCGGTACCCGCCCTGGCCCTGATGCGCTCGGTCAAGGACGGCTTCGACCCCCACCACCTGCTGGCTCCGGGCCGCTTCGTCGGCGGTATCTGATGAGAGACAGCATCTGATGAGAGACAGCATCTGATGGGAGCGTTCGACGACCACCGACCGCCGGACCCGGCGGTGATCAGTGACTGCGTCCACTGCGGGTTCTGCCTGCCCACCTGCCCCACCTACGCGCTGTGGGGCGAGGAGATGGACTCGCCGCGCGGTCGCATCCACCTCATGGCCCAGGGCCTCGATGGCGAGGAGATGACCGATTCCATGGTCGGTCACCTCGACGCCTGCCTGGGGTGCATGGCGTGCGTCACCGCCTGCCCGTCGGGGGTTCGCTACGACCAGCTCATCACCGCCACCCGGGCCCAGGTCGAGCGCAGCCACACGCGGACCGGCAAGGAGCGGGCGCTGCGGGCCGGGATCTTCGCCGTGTTCCCCTACCGCCGCCGCCTCGGGGTCCTGCGGGTGCCGCTGCGGGCCTACCAGCGCTCCGGCCTCGAGCGGCTCCTGCGCCGCCGAGGGGTCCTCGAGCGCCTACCTCAGCCCCTGCGCACCATGGCCTCGCTGCTGCCCCCGATCGGCGCCGCGGTCGACGTCCCCGAAACGCTCTCCGCACACGGCCGGCGGCGGGGAAGCGTCGCCCTGCTGAGCGGCTGTGTGCAGCAGGCCTTCTTCTCCGGCGTCAACGCGGCGACGGCGCGCGTGCTGGTCGCCGAGGGCTTCGACGTCGTCGTCCCACCCGGGCAGGGCTGTTGCGGGGCCCTGTCGGAGCACAGCGGGCGCGAGGAGGAGGCGAAGGCGTTCGCCAGGCGCACCATCGACACCTTCGGGAGCCTCGACGTGGACGCCCTGGTCATCAACTCCGCGGGGTGCGGCACGTCGGTGAAGGACTACGGCGAGCTGCTGGCCGACGACCCCGGGTACCGGGACCGAGCCGTCGATCTGGCCGGGCGCTCCGCCGACATCGCCGAGCTCCTGGCCGGCGCCGAACCCGTGGCCATGCGCCACCGCCTGGAGATGAAGGTGGCATACCACGACGCCTGCCACCTGGCGCACAGCCAGGGCATCCGAGCTCAGCCCCGCCGGCTGCTGGGCGACATCCCCGGCGTGGAGCTGGTCGAGATCGCCGACGCCGACCTGTGCTGCGGGTCGGCCGGCGTCTACAACCTGCTGGCCCCCGACGCCGCCGCCGAGCTGGGGGATCGCAAGGCCGCCAACGTCGCCGACACCGGTGCCGACCTCCTGGTCGCCGCCAACCCCGGATGCACCCTGCAGATCGCTGCCGGCCTGCGCCGCCGAGGCGTCGAGCTGCCTGTCGCTCACACCGTCGAGGTGCTCGACGCCAGCCTGGCCGGGCGTTCCCCAAGCTCGTTGCTGAGGCGGTAGATGATCTCGTAGCCGTGATGGTGTTCGCGCGTTGCGGGGCCAGGACGTCGTCAACGGATCCAGCGGGTGGCCCGGGAGTCGGCAGCACCGAGGTCATCACCGGAGCCCAGGGTCGCTGTGTTGGCCGACGTCGACCATCTCGGCCAGGGCGCCCAGCACAGTGGTCACCGTGAAGCCGTCGCGTTCGATCAGCCAGCGCCGGTTGGCGACGGCCACGTCGTCGCCGGGGTCCCAGCGGTTGAGGTGGACGACCACCGGGTGGGAGCCGAGCGCGGCCAGGGACAGGCGGACCAGGTTCAAGGCGCCCAGGGCGGGGTCGGCCACCACGACGACGAGGTCGGGGGCCAGGGCGGCGATGAGCGCGACCGTGTCGCCGTCGTCGGCCTGCGGCGCAGCGACCCCGCCGGCGCCTTCCACCACGGCCACCTCCGGGGCCGGGACCGGCCAGCTGCCCTGGACCTCGGCGACCAGGTGGGCGATCGTGAACGGCGCCCTTCCGAGGGCCGCAGCCGCCATGGGCGGTGCCATGGCGCGCGGGTAGCAGCGTTGCGGGGGGCAGACGGCTTCGGGCTGCTCCCCGGTGGCGCCAGCCAGGCGCTCGGCGTCGGTGGGCGACCCGTCTCGGGGATCGAAGGACTGGGCCGGTTTGCGCGCCGCCACCCGTCGGCCTGCCGCCGCCAGGGAACGCAGCAGCCCGGCGGCGACCCACGTCTTGCCCACCCCGGTGCCGGTCCCGGTGACCACGATGAGGCGGTCCGGTCGGCTGGTCAGGGACAGCAACGGAGCCCGAGGCAGTCGAGGGTGGCGGTCAGGGCGGCGACCTGGTCGTCGGTGTGGCCGGCGGACAGCGCCACCCTCAGGCGCGACGTCCCGACCGGGACGGTGGGAGGGCGGATGGCGGGCACGACCAACCCGGCGCCGACCAGCTTGGCGGCAGCGGCCAGCGCCGCCTTTTCGCCGCCGATGACGAACGGGATGATGGGAGAGGGGTGACCGGGCCGGACGGCGTCGACGTGGTGGCGGAGGCGGCCCCGCAGGGCGTCACCCTCGGGGGACCGGCAGATCTCCACGGCGGCCAGGGCGGCGGCCATCGGCGCCGGGGCGGGGGCGGTGGTGAAGATGAACGGCCGGGCCCGGTTGACCAGCACGTCCACCACGGCCCGGGACCCGGCGACGTAGCCGCCGAGGGCACCGAGGGCCTTCGAGAGGGTGCCGACCCGGATGCAGGCCGCCTCGGGGTCGGCGTCGGGGACGTCGAGGACGGCGTGGGCGTCATCGAGGACCAGCAACGCCCCCCGGCGGGCACAGCAAGCCGACAGCTCCGTCACCGGCGCCACGTCGCCGTCCATCGAGAACACCGAGTCGGTGACCACCAGCGCCCGGCCTCCTGCTTGGGCCACCAAGGCATCGGCGTGGTCGACGTCTCCGTGGCGGTAGACGCCGACATCGGTGCGGGCCAGCCGGGCACCGTCGATGATCGACGCGTGGTTGAGCTCGTCGGAGACGATCCTGGCACCCGGTCCGAAGGCGGACAGGACGGCCAGGTTGGCCTGGTAGCCGGTCGGGGTGACGAGCGCCGCCTCGGTGCCTCTCCACTCGGCCAGGGCCCGCTCGAGCTCTGCGTGGATGGGCCGGGAACCGACGATGAGGCGCGCCGAGCCTGTTCCCGCCCCCCAGCGGTCGAGGGCGTCATGGGCCGCGGCCACGGTGGCCGGGTGGCCGGCCAGGCCCAGGTAGTCGTTGGCGGCGAAGGAGGTGAGCGTCCGGCCGTCGGCCGTCACCAGCGTGGTGCCCCGCCCGTCGTAGGTGTTGACCTGGCGCCATCGTCCCGCCTCGGCGGTGGCCGCCAGTTGGTCGGCGATCCACGCCGGCCAGGTCATCGGGCGCAGGCTCCCACGGCGTCGATGACCACGTCCACGATGCGGTCGATCTCGTCGGCCGTGGACGTGAGGATGGGCACGAGGACCACCACATCGCCCAACGGGCGGAGCAGCACGCCGCGCTCGACCGCCGCCCCGCACACCGTGCGTCCCCAGCGGTGCTCGCCGGCCGGCGGAGCCAGGGCGACCCCGGCCAGCAGCCCGTGGCGGCGCACCGCACCGACCTGGGGGAGGGGCGCGACGTCCGCGTCCAGGCGGCGCTGCAGCTGGGCGGCCCGGGCGGTGACGTTGTCGAGCACCGACCACTCGGCCAGGAGCCCCAGGTGACGCAGGGCGACCGCGGCAGCCAGGGCGTTCCCCCCGTAGCTGTGACCGTGATAGAAGGTCTTCGTCCCCAGGTCGGGACCGGCGAAGGCGTCGGCTACCCTGCCGGCGGCCACGGTGGCGCTCATCGGCAGGTACCCGCCGCTCAGCCCCTTGCCGATGGCCATCAGGTCGGGGCGCACGCCGCACTGCTCGGCGGCGAAGAGGGTGCCGGTCCGACCGAAGCCGGTGGCCACCTCGTCGAGGACCACGAGCGTGCCCACCGCCTGGGCGGCCCGGGCGAAGGTCCCGACGTCGCCCGGATCGGCCATCCACATGCCCTCTGCGCCCTGCACCACCGGCTCGAGGACCACGGCGGCAAGGTCCGGGCCGTGGCGCTCCAGCGCCGCCAGGCCGGCCGCCAGCCAGTCGCTGTCCCGGTAGCCGGGCGTGCGGATCACCCCTCCGAAGCGCAGCCGGTCGTAGAGGTCGGTCCCGAACCCGCCGGCGCCGAGGGAGAGAGAGCCGATGGTGTCGCCGTGGTAGGCGTCGCCCAGCACCAGGTACTGCTGGCGGCCGGCCACCCCTTCGTTGTGCCAGTACTGGTACGCCATCTTCAAGGCCTGCTCGACGGCGCATGCCCCGTCAGACGCGAAGCAGAAGCGGGGGTCGTCGACGGGCACCACCGTGGCCAGGGCCTCGGCCAGCTCGATGACCACCCGGTTGCCGTTCCCCAGCATGGTGGAGTGGGCGACGCGGCCCACCTGGTCGATCAGGGCCGCGTCGAGCTCGGCCACCCGGTGTCCCAGCGTGGTCAACCACAGGCTGGAGATGGCATCGAGGTAGCGCCTGCCGTCGACGTCGATCAGCTCCCGTCCCTCCGCCCGGTCGATGATCAGGGGGCGATTGTCGGCGTAGGCCGCCATCTGGGTGAAACCGTGCCAGACCCGGGCGGCGTCGCGTTCGGCCCACCTGGCCGTGTCGTCCATGCTTGGCACGGCTCCTAAGGTAACCATCCGTGTCCGCCACTCACTTCGTGCCACCTCAGGCCACCTACCTGGCCACCCTCGCCGCGGCCCGAGATGTCCTCGTCGACCAGGGCCGCCGCCTGAGCGCCGACGAGCTCGCCGACCTTGCCGCGCTGGGCGACGAGGCCGTGCCCAGCCTGGCCGCCCTGGCCCATGAGGTTCGTCTGGCGTGGTGCGGTCCGACGGTGGAGATCGAGGGGATCCTGTCGGCCCGCACCGGGGGATGCCCGGAGGACTGCCACTTCTGCTCCCAGTCATCCCGTTTCGACACCCCGGTTCTGGCCACCCCCTTCCTCGACACTGCCGAGGTGCTGGCCGCCGCCCGGGAGACTGCGGCGCTGGGGGCCAGCGAGTTCTGCATCGTGCTCGCCGTCCGGGGCCCCGATGAGCGCACCATGTGCCGCATCCTCGACCTCGTTCCTCTGCTGCGCTCCGAGACGGGGCTCAACGTGGCCGTCTCCGCCGGGATCCTCGAGCCCGGCCAAGCAGTGCGCCTGGCAGAGGGCGGCGTCCACCGCTACAACCACAACCTGGAGACCGCGCGCTCGAAGTTCCCCGAGATCGTCACCACCCACACCTGGGACGAGCGGTGGCAGACCTGCCAGGACGTGAAGGATGCGGGCATGGAGCTGTGCTGCGGGGTCCTGCTGGGGATGGGCGAGACCGATGCCCAGCGCCTGGAGCTGATCGGCCAGCTGGCCCGATTGGACCCCGCCGAGGTGCCCATGAACTTCCTCGATCCCCGACCGGGCACGCCACTGGCCATCCGCAAACCGGTTCGTGCCCTTGACGCCCTGCGTTGGATCGCCCTGTACCGGCTGGGTCTCCCCGCCGCGATCCTGCGCTACGCGGGGGGCCGGGAGGTCACCCTCGGCGAGCTGCAGGCCATGGGGATGACCGCCGGCATCAACGCTCTGATCGTCGGCAACTACCTGACCACGCTGGGCCGGGCCCCGGCCGAGGACCTGGCCATGCTGGCCGACCTGCGGATGCCCATCGGCGCCCTGTCGTCGGCCATCTGAGAGCGCCTGCCATGCCCCCGCCCCCACCGGCCGACGCCACCTCACCGACCGGGACAGGCCCGGCGGTCCATCACTGCTCGGGCTGCGGTGCGGCGGCCGACGGGTGCCCGAGCGGCGGAGCGTGTACCGGGCGCTACGAGCCCCCCCGGTACTGCACGGCCTGCGGTCGGCGACTCAACGTGGTGGTCACGCCCACGGACTGGAGGGCTCGCTGCCGGGACCACGGTCCGCTGAGCGTCTGACGGCCGCTGAGCTAGGGCTTCGGCGCCGTCCACAGGCGATCGGCCAGACCTGAGGCCCTGGCGATCCTGGTGTCGACCGCCGTACGGATAGCCGCCTCGCTGCCTACGACGGTCACGCCGTGGCGGGCCCTGGTCACCGCCGTGTAGAGCAGCTGGCGGGTCAGCAGCGGTGATCCCGGCTCGGGCAGGACCACCACCACATGGTCGAACTGGGATCCCTGGCTCTTGTGGATGGTCATGGCATGCACGGTCTCGTAGGCCCGCAGACGCCCAGGGCTGACCTCGACGACGCCGCCGTGACGCCCGAAGGCCACGCGGCGTTCCCCGTCGGGGCGACGGACGACGACGCCGACGTCCCCGTTGGCCAGGCCCAGCTCGTGGTCGTTGGCCGTCACCAGGATGGGGCGGCCCACGTACCAGGTCTCTTGGGCGCGGCGATCGCCGACGGCGTCGAGCAGCCAGGCGTCGACCCGTTGGGCCCACGCGGCCACGCCGTGCGGTCCCCGCCGGTGGGCGCAGAGGATGCGAAGCGTGGCCAGGGCCTCCAGGGCGGATGCCCCGTCGCCCGACGCTGCGGCATCGAGCACCTGGTGTCCCGCTCTGCACACCCGGCCACGTATCGGCCCCACGTCCGGGCCCCCGGAGCCGGGGTCGTCGTTGTGGATCCAGGCCAGCTCGTCGTGGGACCGGTCGAGGAGGTGGATGGTCTCGTCGGCGTCCCCGGCCTGGACGGCCTCGGCCAACGAGGCGATCACCTCGCCGAAGCGGTGCACGCGGCGCAGCACGACGATGCCGTCGCCGATGCCCACACCGGGGGGTGGTTCCTCTGCGTCCACCGCGTGACCGGTGACCCGGCTGAGGACCACCCGGGAGGCCGACCGCATGACCAGGCCGCCGGTGACCGGTCCGACGATGTCGGCCAGAACAGCGCCGGCCTCCACCGACGCCAGCTGCTCGGCATCGCCCAGCAGCACCAGGCGCGTGGTGGACCGCAGGGCGTCGACCAGGGCGGCCAGCAGGGCCAGCGACACCATCGACGTCTCGTCGACGACGACCACGTCGTGCGGCAGGCGGTTGCGCCGATCGTGGAAGAAGCGACCTTCGGGACCGGGGCGCCGACCCAGCAGGCGGTGCAGGGTTGTCGCCTCCAACCCGGCGAGGCGTCGGCGCCGGCCGTCGGGAAGGT
>JALYZO010000096.1 GCA_030945745.1 Actinomycetota bacterium | reverse complement strand
ACCAGAGCCCCGGCGAGGCGGCGAAGGGCGATGGCGGCTTGGCTGTGGCGAAGGTTCGGTCGGGCGCTGAAGCAACCGCGCTTCTCGTGGCTCACGGTCATGGCCATACTGGTAGTCGGGTTTGGGGGTGGGGTTGCCGTCTGGACAGGAGGCTTTCGAGGTCCGGAGCCTCAGCGAGCTTGCGTACCCCTGCTGACCGAAGGCACGGCCCCCGGCACCTTCGGTTTCCTGCCCCTTCACTCTGGTCGGGTGCGCCTCACTGCCCAGACGGCTGAACCGCTCGGTCTGATCACCTTCCGAATGATCAAGCCGGGCACGAAACCGACGTTTCCGGTCACCGTCAACCTTGAGTCACCAGGCAGAGCGGAGGGTTTCGGCGACCTGTCCGTTAGCGGTCAATACACGGTCTCCGTCACCGGAGGCGCTGGGGGCAATTGGAGGTTCACGGTCGATCAGCTCTGCGCTACCACGCCGAGAAGTCCGCCACTTACGCCGATCGCTCCGGGCACTCCCGTGCGCTGACCACCGTGTTCGGCACCGTAGGAGAGCGGGACAATCCGTGGGAGCTACGCCGCTTCCGGCTGATCTTCGGGCGTTGCCTTTGGCTTGTGGGGTGAAGCCTGGGTACCAGCGGCGAAAGTCGTCGGCGAGGGTGTCGTTGAGAGCCCGGGTACGGAGCTGGACCAGCAGGTCGGCGCCCCGGGGACTCCAGCGCATCTGCTGCTTCTTGACCATCCGTTTGCTGATCACCTGGTTGACGGCGGACTCCGCCATCGAGCTGGAGATTGTCTCGCCGGCACGGTGGCGCTCGCCGTAGTTGGGGATGGACCCGGCGTTGGCCCGAACGTAGGTCTCGAACTCGCGGAGGGCCTTCAAGAACCTGGCCTGCTCGGGGCCCGGGTTCGCGATCTCGGCGTCGATCCCTACGTCACTGATCGTGTCCAGGGCACGCACGACGTTGCCGTGCCAGCACAACCACTTGAGGCTCGCCAGGCCCTCGGCCACTACCGTAGCGAGGTCGGCCGGCGGGGGGAGGCCCTCCTCGTCGGGTGGCGGGGGGCGCAGGCCTTGGCCATGTTGGCCAGAACGGTGAGTCGCATGGTGACGTGGAACCAGTCGAGCAGGTGCTCGGAGCCGGGGTTGAGGTACAGCGGCAGGTCGCAGACGTCGTCGCCGCCGTCGGTGACAAAGGTGACGGCCTGGTTGGCAGCCATGCCCTGGGAGACGACGAGGTCGAACAGGCGTCGTTTGGGCTTGGTGTCGTAGGTCTGCACGAACCCGAAGCACTTGGAAGCGCCCTCCGCCGGGGTGGCCCGGCCGGCGATCACCTCGAACCACCCGTCCCGACGGGACCGCTGCTGGGTCGAGTGGACGTAGCCGCCGTCGAGGCTGACCACGAGCGGAAGGTCGGGGCGTGGCAGCCTCTCCCAGTCGGCGGGGCAGCCCTCAATGAAGCCCCATCGCTCCTCCGCCAGCTCGTTCTCCAATCGCTGGGCCACGGTCTGTGCCTGTCGTCGGAGCGTCGTGGCGTGCAGGCGTCGGCCGAGGGGCAGGACCTCGGCCAGCAGCTTGGCGGAGGTGCCGTAGGCGGCAAGGCCGGCGAACTTTGCTTCGAGGTAGGACAGCTCGGGGTTGGTGCGCTCCGGGAGCATTGCCGCCAGAGGGCTGAAGGTCGAGCTGTCGTGGTCCTGGCACGTGCAGTGCGACCACCGTGGACTGCACAACTGCAGCGTCCCGTACAGGCTGGCCACCACGATGGACCTGGCGTCTTTGTGCCGGCGAGGCGTCCCACAGCCCGGGCAGGCGACCGCAGCGGCCAGGGCGGCCCTCACCCGCTAGGTTAAACTGGGCCCGCAGCTCCTCCAGCAGGTTCAACACGCCGGCCTGGTGCTCACGTCGAGGGCGGACACCGGCTCGTCGAGCACCAGCACGTCGGGCTCCAGGGCCAGGGCCCGGGCCACGCCGATGCGCTGGCGCTGGCCGCTGGAGAACTCGGGGGGGTAGCGGCTGGTGTGTTCGGGACGCAGCCGCACCAGCTCCAGCAGCTCCCCGGCCCGGGCCCGCGCCGCCTTCGACGTCGCCCCGCGGACGATGAGCGGCTCGGCGATGATCGACCACACCTGCATCCGGGGGTTCAGCGAGGCGTACGGGTCCTGGAAGACGATCTGCAGATCGGCTCGCAGCTTGCGCAGCTCCTTGCGGCGCAGCGTCAGCACGTCGCGGCCCCGGAACAGGACCTGCCCGGAGGTGGCCTCGATGAGGCGGACGACGCAGCGGGCCGTCGTGGACTTCCCGCAGCCGACTCCCCGACCAGGCCCAGCGTCTCGCCTTGAGCCAGGTCGAACGACACCCCGGACACAGCGTGCACCTTCCCCCCGCCGCGAGCGGGGAACTCCTTGACCAGGTCTCGGACCGACAGGATCGGCTTGGAGACGCTCATGCGCCCGGCCCGGCCGGCACCGGGCGGAGATCCTCGGCGTAGTGGCATGCCGCCTCCACCGAGGCGATCGGGCGCAGCCGGGGATCGTCGGCCCGGCAGCGCTCCCTTTCGTACGGGCACCGGGGATGGAAGGCGCAGCCACCTGGGAGGTGCAACAGCGAGGGCGCCCCGCCGCCGATGGACACGAGCGGGGCCCGGTGCGTGTCGGTGAGGCGGGGCACGGACGCCAACAGCCCTCGGGTGTAGGGATGGCGGGCCTCGCCGTAGACGTCGTCCACCGGGCCCCGCTCCACCACCCGACCGGCGTACATCACCGCCGCGTCGTCTGCCAGCCCGGCCACGACGCCGAGGTCGTGGCTGATCAGGACGATCCCGACCCCTTCTCCTCGCGGATGTTGCGCAGCAGGTCGAGGATCTCGGCCTGGATGGTGACGTCGAGCGCCGTGGTCGGCTCGTCGGCCACCAGCACGTCGGGGTCGTTGGCCACGGCCATGGCGATCATGGCCCGCTGGCACATGCCGCCCGAGAACTGGTGCTGGTAGTCGCGGCCCCGGCGATCGGGCTGGGGGATGCCGACGAGGGCGAGCAGGTCGACGGCGCGCCGCGCCGCCTCCCTCCGGCCGACCTCGGGGTGGTGGATGTGGATGCCCTCGACGATCTGGTGACCGATGGTCTGCACCGGTTCAACGACGTCTTCGGGTCCTGGAAGATCATGGCGATGGCCGCGCCCCGCAGCTTGCGCAGCTCCTTGGGCGCCAGGCCGACGAGCTCACGGCCGCGGTAGCGCACCGAGCCCGACACCCGAGCGCTGGCGGGGAGTAAGCCGAGCACGGCGAGCATCGTCACGGTCTTGCCCGACCCCGACTCGCCGACCACGCCGAGAACCTTGCCGGGGTCGAGGCTGAGGTCGACGCCCCGCACCGCGGAGACGGCACCCTCCTCGGTGGGGAAGGTGACCCTCGAGGCCGGTGATCTCCAGGATAGGGGTCATCGGGCGGGAACTGTACGCCCCGGCTTCACGCGAACGGCCTGGCGCTCATGGCACCAATCGCAGTAGAGCCAGGTTCACTCTGGCCGCGCTCTCTGGCGGCCCCGCTCCTTGCGAGGATCAGGACGCGCTGCGCAGGTACTGGTGAACCGTCTCCCGGCTGATGGCGAAACTCTCGGTCCAAGGTCGTCTTGGGCCTGCGACGAGGAACGGTGCAGGATCCTGAACCGGTCCCGGTTCAGGATCGCTCGTTCCAGCGCCGGCCTGGCCACGAGTTCCACTTCCGCCCTCGACCCGCCCGGCGACGACCTCGATTGGTCAGGCCGCGCCGGCGCCGGTCGAGCGGGCTTCGCCGGGCCGAGCCTGGTGGCGTCGTATGTCCACGTCCACATGGGCTCGGTGGCGGCGCTGACCGAGCCGTTCGTGGCTGCGGGTGCCGGTCAGCAGTAGGTCTTGGGCCTGACGATTGTGCCGATCCCCGCTACCCGCGGGAGCGACGGGTCGGAGATGAGCTGGTAGGCCGCCTGTCGCGCACTCTTGGGCCGGAGGAACCAGAGGTACTGCCTCCAACCGCCCGGGGACCTCCGCGTCGCCACAGCGGCGGCGACGGTAGGCGCTGAGAAGGAGGTGCCGCTCCATTTGGCCCAGCCCTTGAACGCCGGCGGGAAATCGACGTAGGTGGCATGGACGTCCGTCCCCGGCGCGGCGGCGTCCACCGTCGTGCCGAAGTTGCTGTAGCTGGCGCGAACGTCCTTCCCGCCCTTGGTCTCGACGGCGCCCACGCTGATCACGCCCTTCATGGCCGCAGGGAAGAAGGGGACGGGCACGCCGGCGTTGCCCGCCGAGGCCACCACTGCGACTGTCGGCTTGGTCGCCAACAACGACTCAATGGCGGCGATCGTGCAGGGGAGGCCCCCGCCCTCATGCGTCGGGCCGCCAGCACTGACGTTGATGATGTCGATCTCGGTGCCCGCCACATCGAGGATGGCAGTGGCGAGGTCGACATCGAGGACCATGCCGACCTTGGTCAGCTCCGGGTCGGTGGCCCGCGCCCGGAACGCGGTGACCCGGGCGCCGGGTGCGTGCTTGAGGATCACGCTGGCGATGAACGTCCCGTGGCCGTCGGCCCGGTTCAGCATTCCGTCCCCGTCCAGGTCGAGGACGTCCTCGTCCTGGGGGACGCGGCCCTCGGTCCGCCCGTCGAACCACGGCCGGTGCTCCCGCCAGACTCCCGTGTCGACGACGGCGACCTTCACGCCGTGCCCGGGAAGGGGAAAGAAGCGTCGGCGGGGGAGGTTCCCGATTGGCGCAGCCGGCACCGCCGGCCCGAGCGGGTCGTACGGCCCGTGGTAGTGGGGAAAGAGGACGAGATGGGGCTGCACGCGCGGTATCTGGACGCTGTGGCCGATCTCGATCGGCTGGCGGAGGTGCTCGACCAGGGCGGGCACGTCCTCGTCCGAAGTGGCCTCGACGAACACGACACCGAGGCGCGGGTCACCCATCGGGGTCGGCGGGGGGTCCGGTTTGACCCGCTCGTCGACCTTCAGCTTGTCGGCGATCAACGGCAGGTCGTCGCGCGCGATGAGGATCTCGTTCTTCCAGTAGAAGTAGTGCTGCCCCTCCGGGCGGTCCTCCCGGCTCCGGTGGACCCCCTCTGGCAGGTCCTCATCGCCGTGACCGGGATACTGCTTCGTCGATTCGTCCTGATACACGCCATGCCCCCCTTGTTCGGAACTCCTGGGGACAGGAGCCCGCCGCCCCCGCCATTGATACGCGTGTTCTAACATTCGCGGCGTGGCGGACGCCGCTCTCGCCCCGCCCACCCCCGTCCTCGGCGACCTGATGTCGGCGGCTACCGAGGCGCTCGGCCTCGCGCTGCGCGAACCCGGTCGGGCATCCGCGCTCGCCGCCACCGCGCTGGCGAAGGCCAGGGCGGGACGGGAGCCCGCGGCGGCCTCGGTGGCCGAGCGCGCCCTCGGCCTGGCCGCTCGGTCACAACACCGCCTGGCCGTGTCGGAAAACCATCTCCGGCGAGCGGTGCGCACTGCGGAGTCGGCCGGGTTGCCCGAGCTGGCCGGCGAAGCCCGGATGTCCCTCGTCGGCACTCTAGCGTTGCGGGGCGAGTGGGACCGGGCGCTGCGCGAAGCCGACACGGCTGCCGCCGCCCTCCGGGGCCTGCCGCTGGCGAGACTGGAGGCGACCAGGGCGAACGTCCACCGGGACCAGGGCCGCCTCGACGAGGCACTTGAGGGGTTCCGGCGCGCCCTGCCGGTCTTCCGCCGCCACGGCGACCGGCTCTGGGAGGCCAACACCCACACCAACCGTGGCCTCACCCGGTTCCAGCGGGGCGACCTGGCTGGCGCCGAAGCCGACCTCCGCCGGGCCGAGGAGATCTACGTTGCCCTGGACCAGGCCCCGCGGGCGGCCATGGCCCGCCAGAACCTGGGCCTGGTCGTCGCCGTTCGGGGCGACATTCCCGAGGCACTGGCGTGGTTCGACAGCGCCGACGAGGAGCTGCGCCGGTGCGGTCACGACGACGCCATGGGACTGACGGACCGCAGTGAAGCGTTCCTGGCCGCCGGGCTCACCGTCGACGCCCGCCAGTGCGCGGCGCGCGCCGTCGAGGCCCTGGCGCGGGAAGGACGCTCAGGCTACCTGGCCATCGCCCAGCTCAAACTGGCCGAGGCCGCGCTGGCCGAGGGTGACGTCGGCACGGCCCGCAC
>JALYZO010000085.1 GCA_030945745.1 Actinomycetota bacterium | reverse complement strand
GACGCCACGTACCACTGCGACGGGAAGACGTTGGCGAAGGAGTGGGCGTCGCCGGCGCCGAACGAGCCGGCGATCACCAGCACGGTCACGATGGGGAAGGCGAACACGAAGGCGAGGACCAGCGGCTCCCGCAGCACCAGGCGCAGCTCGGTGCGGACCAGCTTGAGCACGGCGTTCATCGGGCGCCCCCCGTCAGCTCGAGCGCACGATCGGCGCCATGGGTGGCCAGCAGGGCGATCACCGCTTCCTCCAGGTCGGGCATGACCACCGACAGGTCGTCGGGCACCGGGCCACGAGCCAGCAGGTGGGCACAGACGTGGGCGATCATGGCGCGGTCGCCCTCGACCTCCAGCCGGCCGTCCTCGTGGCGGCGCACCCGCCGGACGCCTGGCAGGGCCCGCAGGTCGTCGGCGCGAGCGCCGCTCGGCCCGGCGGTGAAGCGCACGGCGGCCCACGGGGCGTGGCGGTCGACCAGCGCCGCCGGCGGCCCCTCGTCGAGCACGCGGCCCCCGTCCATGACGACCACGCGGTCGCAGAGGGCCTCGGCCTCGTCCATGTAGTGGGTCACCAGCAGGACGGTGGTGCCCGCGTCCCGCAGCGACCGGATGGCGGCCCACACATCCCGGCGGGCGGCCGGGTCCAGGCCCTGGGTCAGCTCGTCGAGGATGACCAGGCGGGGGCGGTTCAGGAGGGCGAGGACCAGGAACAGGCGCTGGCGCTGGCCACCGCTCAGGGCGGAGAACGCCTGGCGGCGGTGGTCGGCCAGCCCGAACGCCACCAGCAGGCTGTCGCTCGGCTGTGTGGCCGCCGGCCCTGCGGCCGCGCCGGGCGCCCGGAACAGCTCGACCGCCTCGCCCACCCGGAGGCGGTCGGGGAGGGCGGAGTCCTGCAATTGGCTGCCGACCAGCGACCGCAGCTGGGGGCCGTCGACGCGGGGGTCGAGGCCGCACACCCGCACCGAGCCGGCGTCGGGGCGGCGCAGGCCGCTGATGCACTCGACGGTGGTGGTCTTGCCGGCCCCGTTGGTGCCCAGTAGGCCGACGATCTCGCCCTCGTGCACGTCGAGGTCGACATCGTCCACCACCGTTCGGCCGCCGTAGCGCTTGGACATTCCTCGGACTTCAACGATTGGGTTCATGCCTCGACCCTGACGGAACGGGCCCGGACACACATCGGGCCGGGGTCGGGAACCGGGCTCCACCCGTGGGGGAGCCGGCCGTCGGGTCAGTGGGGGACCAGGCCGTGGCGGTAGGCGAAGACGATGGCCCCCGCCCGGTCCCGCACGCCGAGCTTGGAAAAGACGCTGCCCACGTGGGTCTTGACGGTGGCCTCGCTGACGAAGAGGGCGCCGGCGATCTCGCCGTTGGTGGCGCCCGTCGCCATGTGGCCCAGCACGTCGAGCTCGCGCTCGGTGAGCAGGGCGGCCTTGTCCGCCTGGCGCCGGCGCGGCAACCCCGTCGACCGGGTCACTTCGAGAACCCGTGCCGTCACCGCCGGGTCGAGCCACGCGCCGCCGGAAGCCACGGTCCGGGTGGCGGTGATGAGATCCTCGGCCGACGCCTCCTTGAGGACGAAGCCGGCGGCGCCCGCGTCGATGGCCCCCCACAGCACCTCGTCGTCGTCGAACGTGGTGAGCACCAGGACGGGCGGCCCCTCCAGCTCCCGGACCTGCCTGGTCGCCTCGATGCCGTCCATGCCCCGCATGCGCACGTCCATCAGGACCACGTCGGCCGGGGTCGACCGGACCGCGGCGACGGCGGCCGCCCCGTCCCCGCACTCGGCGACCACGGTGAGCCGTTCCGAAATCTGTCTCATCTGTCACTTCCGACGAGAACAGGCTCCGGAGCCACCCGTTGCCGGGCAGCGGTGACGGTCTTGCCCGGCTCAGAGCCGGTGCCGTCTTGACGGTTCGTCGACGAGCACCTGGGCGAGCCCATGGACCTCTCGTCTCCCCGTCCGTTGGCCATGTCGCCCTGGCTGGTTCCCGGGCCACTCCCGGTACCGGTGACCGCCCCCACGAGGGCGGCCAGGTTGAGGGCTGCGTTGGCGTCCCGGTCGATGACCAGGCCGCAGCGCTCGCAGCGGTAGGTGCGCTCGGCCAGGGGCAGGCTTGGCTTTCGCGGCCCACACGCCGAGCACGTCTTCGACGACGGGTACCAGCGGTCGGCCACCACCAGGGCCGAGCCGAACCAGGCGCACTTGTAGCTGAGCTGGCGGCGCAGCTCGCCCGGGGCGACGTCGAGCAGGGCCCGGTTGAGCCCTGCCTTGCCCCGCCAGTGCCCCGAGCCTCTGGCGCTGGCGGTCATGCCGGCGGCGTTGAGGTCCTCGACCACCACGGTGCCGTAGCCGGTGGCCAGGGCGGTGGTGAGCTTGTGCAGCCCGTCGCCCCGAGCGGCGGCCACCCTCGCGTGGGCCCAGGCCAGACGGCGCCTGCTGGCCTGCCAGCGCTTCGACGGGCGGCGGCCCGGTCTTGGCCCCCGCCGGCGGCGAGCTCGCCCTGGAGGCGGGCCATGCGGCGCTGGTAGCGCCCGAGGTGGCAGCGGTTGGCCACCACCTCGCCGGTGGAGAGCACGGCCGGGGACCGCACACCGACGTCGACGCCGACGACGGCGCCGGAATGGGCCAGCGCCTTCGGGGCCCTGTCGACCTCGCACCCGAAGCTCACGTACCAGCGTCCGGCGACCTCGGACACGGTGGCCGACAGGATCCGGGCACTGCCGGCGCCGAGGCGCTGGGTCAGCTTGGCCGTCGGCTCCTTGGTGCGGATGACGCCGATGCGGGGCAGCCGTACATGGCGGGCGTCGACGACACCGAAGGACCCGGTGGTGATCCGGAAGCTGCGCCGGGCCTGGTGCTTCTTGCGCCGGGGGAAGCCGACCTTGGGTCCCTTGCGCGCTCCTCGACGCGAGCCCGACCAGCCGTCGAGAGCCCGGGCCAGGGCGTCCAGGCCGGAGTTGTAAGCCTCCTTGGAGTTCTCCGCCCACCACGGCGCCACCTCGGCCTTGGCCCGGTTCCAGCGGCGTCGCAACGCCGGCAGCGTCCACAGCACCGGCCCGAGAACGTCGTCGGCCCAGCCCTCGCCCTCGCCGGGACTTGCCCCCTGGCGCAGGGCCAGCACCCGCAACGCCCGGCGGGCGGCCAGTCCCTCGACGACGAGGGCCAGTCCCCAGTTGTAGGCGAAGCGGGCGGCGCCGGCGTGGCTGGCCAAGGCCGAGCGGGTGGCGTCGTTGGGATCGAGCTCGAAGCGGAAGGTCTGATGGACGAGCATCTACGCCGCCGTCTTCCCCGCCGCGGCCAGGGCCAACTCGGCCCGGCGCTTCGCCGAGCGCCGGCCGTAGATGCGGGCCCAGAAGCTGGTCAGGACCTCGACCATGTCCCGCACCAGGTCGTCGTCGACTTCGGCGTCGTCGACCACGATCAACTGCCGCCCCTGGGCGGCCAGGGCGGCTTCGAGGTACTCCACGCCGAAGCGGGCCAGGCGGTCGCGGTGCTCGGCGACGATGGTGTGGACACGGTGGGGTCCCGGAGCAGGCCGAGCAGCCGACGCCGGCGCCCGTTCAGGCCCGAGCCCACCTCGGACACGACCTTGGATGGCGCCAGGCCACTCGTGGTCAGGTGGGTGACCAGGCGGGCCACCTGTCGGTCCAGGTCGCCTCGCTGATCGGCCGAGGACACCCGGGCGTAGATGGCCACGCAACCCGGCGGCACTCGGGCTCGTCGACCAGGATCGTGCCGGTGGCGAGCTGTCGGGCGGGCACGGGCAGCACCCCGGCGTGGAACCATCGGGTGGCGCTCTGGCGGGTCACCCCGTTCGCCCTCGCCCATTCAGACAGCTTCACGCCCATCATCATGACGGGAGGGTGTGACAGTCGTGGGCTCCTGGGACAGAACAGCCAGTTCCCGCCAACAGTTGGCAACCCCTCGTCCTCGGACAGGATCCGTTGCAGGCCGGCCCGCACCAACGGCTGGTCGTCCACCAGCACGACGGCGATCA
>JALYZO010000083.1 GCA_030945745.1 Actinomycetota bacterium | reverse complement strand
CCAGCCGGGCCCGGGCAGACGCCTCCGGCGTCATCCTGGCTGTCCACGCCCCCGGCGAGCTGGCCGCCTTGGCCGACCCCGACGGGTTGCGCCGAGCCGTCGACAACCTGGTGGCCAACGCCCTGGCCGTCACCCCCGCCCACGGCAGGATCGTGCTGTCCGCGGCGACGGCCGACGAGGAGCTGGTCGTGTCGGTGGCCGACACCGGCCCCGGCTTCCCGCCCGACCTGCTCAACGAAGCCTTCCACCGTTTCCGCCGGGCCGACAGCTCCCGATCCTCGGCGTCGGGTGGCGCCGGGCTGGGACTGGCCATCGTGGCCGAGATCGCAACCGCCCACGGGGGACGGGCCACCGCCGCCAACAACTCCGGGGGCGGGGCCACCGTGACCCTCCACCTCCCGCTGCGCCCGCCGTCGGGCCAGCGGTGACGATTGCGGCCTGCTCCACACCCGTCCCAGGCCGTGACCCGTCACTCCACACCCCACACCTCGCACGAACAGGACCGTTGCGGTCGAGAAGCGGTCGTCAACGAGCTGCGCCTCCCGTGTTGGCTGGAATTTGACCGGCCGTCGGAAGAGAGGCTTTCAGCGGATGCGGACCACTCGCAGCGTGTCGGTGGCCGGTTCGGGTTCCGTGGGCGAGCCGGCCAGCACGACGGCCACGTCGCCAACACGGGCGTAGCCGCCATCGACAACAGCCTGCACTGCGAACCAGACGATGCTGTCCGTGCTCGTCGACTCTGGCACGATCAGGGAGCGGACGCCCCAGCTCATCGTCAACTGCCGGGCAGTGAGCGGAGACGGCGTCGCTGCAACAACCGGCATCTCTGGGCGGAACCGCGAGATCCCCCTGGCCGTGAGGCCCGAACGGGTGCAGGCGATGATCACCGCCGCTTCCTCCTCGATGGCGGCACGCCAGCCCGCAGCCGTGATGGCGGCGGTGATCCCGGCGGGCGAAGCATGACCTCCGCCCACCTCCTGCGCGCCAAGACGCTCTCCCCACGAGCGGTATTCGAACTCGCGCTCGGCCCGCAACGCGACTCTGGCCATCACCGACACCGCGGCCACAGGGTCGACGCCGATCGCTGTCTCCGCCGAGAGCATCACCGCGCTGGTGCCATCGAGCACTGCGGTGGCGATGTCGGCCACCTCCGCTCGGGTTGGGGCGCTCGCCGAGATCATCGACTCCAGCATCTGTGTCGCGGTGATGACCGGCCTCCCGAAGCGCACCCCGGTCCGGATGAGCCGCTTTTGGATGTGGGGCACGTCCTCAAGTGGGAGCCGCACACCGAGGTCGCCACGAGCGACCATCACCGCGTCGGCGGCGGCCACGATCCCATCCAGGTTCTCGATCGCCTCCGCCGTCTCCACCTTGGCCACCAGCACCGGCGGGTTGGGGCCTGCCGCCGCCCTCACCGTGTCGATGTCAACCGCCGAGCGGACGAACGACACGGCGACGGCATCGACGCCCACCTTCACCACGGCAGCGAGCCGCTCAAGGTCCGCTGGCGTCGGCGTCGGCATCGTCGAGCGTCCACCGGGCACTGAGATCCCGGGCCGGCCCCGCAACTCACCGCCGCTCACCACCCTCGCGGTGACCGCATCCCCGGCTCGGTCGACCACGACCAGGGCCACCCCGCCGTCGCCTAACGCCACCCGGTCGGCCGGCTCAAGGGTTGAGACGATCTCCTCATCGGCGGCGATCCGCTCGGCGGTGCTCGACGCCGCTCCGTTGGCGCCGACGAGACGGACCTGACGGCCGGTTTCGAGCCGGACGACCTCGTCGGCGAACGGACGCACACGCGGCTTGGGGCCGGGCAGGTCCACCAGCACCCCCACGTAAGGGGCCACCGCCCGGACGCGTCGGATCCTTTCGAGTCCGTCGTCCACCGACCCGTGAGCGAAGGGAACGCGGGCCATGTCCATGCCAGCCTGCGCCATCGCCGCCAGCGTCCCCGGGCTGTCACTCGCAGGACCCATCGTGGCCACGATCTTCGTTCGACGATCACGCTGGTCACGGGCGGCCATACCA
>JALYZO010000201.1 GCA_030945745.1 Actinomycetota bacterium | reverse complement strand
GTGGTGGAGTTCCCATCGGTCGTGGTCGGCGACACCGCCCCGCTCGTAACCGACGGCGAGGAACACCGACGTCGACGGCGCCTCGTCCGACCCGCGTTCAACACCCGAAGAATTCGACGGCGAGCTCGACACGTGGCAAGCAGGAGTGGACGTGGACGGGTACGTCGCCATGGGTCGCCCAGTGACAAGACTGCCTTGTCGATGCCGGTCTTGCGGGTGTCCGCTCTCTTGGCCTCCTCGATCCAGCGCACCCACTCCTTGCGGTGGGAATATGCGAGGCGGTCGAAGTACTGCCGGGCCTTACCGTCACGAGCGAGCGCGTCGGCCAGATCGGCCGGGACGGTGACTTCGCGTGGTGCTGCGTCGAGTGCGATATCGACATCGACCTCATCCCCGGCAGCGACGCCAGCGGTGGAGCGGTTCTTCGCGCTGAGAGGGACGAGGAGACGACCGCCCATGGAGGCGACCGTGGTGCGGTAGGTGTGGCCACCGACTGTCACCTTGACGGCCGGACACGTCCCCGAGGCAAGCGCCATGACGACATCGTTCGGGACCAGCAGACCAGTCGCCGTCTTCTCACCGCGTTCAACGGTGGTTTGCAGTCGTACGAAACCTCATGGCTGACGTTCCGCACTTCTCGTTGATGGTTTGGCCCCCCACTTTCGCTCGTCCGGGTCAGCTGCGGGGGGGCTGAGGGGGTTCGGGCTTGGTTGCCCGACGCAGGAGGATCTCGCCGGCTGAGGCTGAGATCTGTTCCATCTCGGCGACGATCGCTTCGAGACGACGCCGGTTGGCGATCCACTCCCGGTAGAGAGCGGCCTCACGCTCGTCGAGCCGGCGGCTTATGGTCTTGCCGGCTACGGCCCGGCTCCACTGATGGTACGGGCCGTGGCGCCGCGGCGGGTCGGCCTGACAGCGGCAGCCCGGCTTCCCGCACGAGGTCTGTCTGACCACCAGACTGCCGGGGCTGATGAACCCGAGCCCGGCGAGCTCGGCGGCGAGGGCCCGGTACTTGCGCTCGTAGGTGCCCAGTCGGGTGGTCATGTCAGTCCTCGAGTATCCACGATCGATGATCGGTCAGCATATACGCTGACAGATCACGGAGGCGACGTCAAGGAGCGAGATGCCACGAGCGGAGCAGTTCAAGTTGTCGAGCGAGACGCTCGGGGCGCTGCCGATCGTCAACCACTTCATGGCTCGCATGGGCGTCGCCGGCTATCTGGAGTCCTGCCTGCCCAACAACGACGCCCGGCTGCGTCTGCCACCCGCGGTCGTGATCGGGGCGGTGGTGCGCAACATCATCATCGGCCACCGACCCGTGTACGCGATCGGCGAGTGGGCCACGCCTTACGCTCCTGGGCTGGTCGGCCTCGGCGCCGGCGACGCCCGAGCGCTCAACGACGACCGGGTGGGCCGCATGCTCGACCGGCTCTTCGACGCCGATCGGGCCACCATGATCACCGAGACCGTGCTCGGCGTGATCCGCAACTTCGACATCGATGTCTCGCAGCTCCACAACGACTCCACCACTGTCACCCTCACCGGCGTCTACGCCGACGCGGACGGACATGCCCGCGGCGGCAAGGCGACACCCGCAGCGCGCCACGGCCACAACAAGGACTTCCGGCCAGACCTCAAGCAGCTGCTGTTCATCCTCACCATCAGCTCGGATGGAGCGATCCCCGTCGCCTACCGGATAGCCGACGGCAACACCGTCGACGACATCACCCACATCCCCACCTGGGACGAGCTCGCCGCCTTGGTCGGGCGGGCCGACTTCCTCTATGTCGCCGACTCCAAGCTGTGCTCATCCGATGCCCTGCGTCACATCGACACCCACCACGGGCGGTTCGTGACCATCGTGCCTCACGGCCGGCGAGAGGACACCTGGTTCAGGGACTGGGCCCAGTCCCACGCCCCAGCGTGGGTCGAAGCCGAACGCATCCCCGCCGCCCGGCCCGACGACGCCGACCGGGTGTGGCGCAGCTTCGAAGCACCGGTGCCCTCCGTCGACGGCTACCGGGTGATCTGGGTCCACTCGAGCACCAAGGCAGCCCGCGACGCCACCAGCCGCGCCGCGCGCATCGAGGCAGGCCTGGCCGCCATCGAGGCGGTCGGCGCTCGGATGGCCAGCCCGAAGACACGACTCAAGACCAAAGTGGCCGCCGAGGCGGCTGGCACCGCTGCTCTCGCCGCGGCGGGAGCCACCCGCTGGGTCAGCTTCGAGGTCACCGAGACCATCGAACAGTGCTACCGCCAAGAACGCCGGGGTCGTCCCGGAAACGACACCCGATACCGGCGAGCCGACAAGCACAGCTTCGCCATCACCGCCACCGTGCGAGCCGACACCGTGACCTTCGACGCCGTCACCGACGGCTGCTTCCCGTTGATCACCAACGACCGCCACCTCACCGGAGCCGAGATCCTTGCCGCCTACCGCTACCAGCCCAACCTGGAGCGCCGCAACCACATCCTCAAAGGCCCCCAACAAGTAGCCCCCGTGTGGCTCAACACCGCCCATCGCATCGAAGCCCTCCTGCTGTGCCACTTCCTCGCCATGCTCACCGAAGCCCTCATCGAACGACAGATCCGCGCCGCGATGGCCGCCACAGGACTCACCGGCATCCCCCTCTACCCAGAACTCCGCAACTGCCCCGCCCCCGCCTCGCCAAGGATCCTCGAGATCTTCGCCGGGATCCAACGCCACCGCCTCCTCAGCGACGACAACGTCGTGCAGGTCTTCGAACCAGACCTCAGCCCCCTCCAACGCCAAGTCCTCGAACTTCTCGACGTCCCAGCCACGATCTACAACTCGACCGACGCTGTTTGATGCGGGGGCGCACTCGGGGACCCGTCGTTGCTGAAGGTGCCCCACAACGCCTACACGGCGCCAAGCCCACCCCAGCCCAGCCATGACCACCATCACCAGCCTGCCCACCCCTTGGGCTCTGCTCAACTCGGCCCTACAAGCTCGTCAGCCGCTCTGGGTCTCCTATCACCGACGCCGACGCCTGATCTGCCCCCACGCCCTCGGCTGGAAGGCCCGAAGGCCCATGGTCCTCGGCTACCAGACCGGCGGAGAGACCACCACCGGAGCACTCCAAGCCGATCCCCGAAAGCGGTGGCGATGCATGTACATCGACGAGATCGACCGACTCGTCGCCGCCGACCCGGCCAGCCCGTGGGCCACAGCCGACAACTACAACCACTCGCACCCCTTCCCCGCCATCGACACAGTGGCCATCGCCATCACCCCATGGCACCCCTGAACACGACCGAAGGGGGGCGAGGAAATTCCGCCAAAAGGATCACGCGACCTGCGGAACGTCTATCAGGCTTGAACCATGTTGATAATGGAGACGATGGCCGGTTCGCCGGCGTCGAAGTTCAGCTCCTTCAAGGCGGGCATGAGGCGTTCCTCGCCGAACTTCTCCATGGCCTCCTGCGACTCCCAGATCTCGTAGACGGCCAGCTTCGGGCCCTCCGTGAAGCAGGAGTGGTGCAGCATCCCGGCCGGCGGCCAGGGCCCGCTGGCCTCGACCTTCGCCAGAATGCTTTTGTAGGTGGCCTCGTCCATGGAAGGGGGGCTGAAGTAGATTCCGACCGGCACGGGGACTCCTCGGTGT
>JALYZO010000143.1 GCA_030945745.1 Actinomycetota bacterium | reverse complement strand
CTAACCGTCCAGCTGTCACGAACCGACCGGCGTGGCGTGCCCGTAGAGCGTGGTGCGTTGCCTGATGGGCCGCCCGAGCGGTTCGACGAGGGCCCGGAAGTCGTCGGGTTCCATGAGTTGGCCGTGGCTGGCTCCCGCGGCGCGGGAGATGTTCTCGTCCATCAGCGTGCCTCCCAGGTCGTTGCAACCCGACGCCAGGAGCTGGGGGATGGCGGCTTGGCCGAGCTTCACCCACGATGCCTGGATGTTGTCGATCCAACCGTGGTAGGCGATCCGCCCCACGGCGTGCATGAGGACAGCCTCGCGGAACGTCGGCCCTCTCCGGCTGCGCTTCTGGAGGTAGATCGGGGTGGCCATGTGCACGAACGGGAGGGGCACGAACTCGGTGAAACCCCCCGTCTCCTTCTGCAGCGACCGGGTCCTGACCAGGTGGCGGGCCCAGTGCACGGGCCGCTCGACGGTGCCGAACATGATGGTGACGTTGGAGCTCAGGCCCACCTGGTGTGCCGTGCGGTGTGCGAACAGCCACTCCTCGGTGTTGACCTTGTCGGGGCAGATGATGGCCCGGATCTCGTCGTCGAGGATCTCCGCGGCTGTGCCCGGAAGGGTCCGCAGGCCGGCCTCCTTCAGCCGGCTGAGATACGAGGCGAGGGGTTCGTCGAGGCGGCGGGCGCCTTCGGTCACCTCCAGGGCGGTGAACCCGTGGATGTGGATGGTGGGCGACGCCTCCCGGACGGCGTTGATGACCTCGACATAGTGGTTCCCGTCGAACTTCGGGTGGATGCCGCCCTGCAGGCACACCTCGGTGGCGCCGCGGGCTTCGGCCTCCAACACGCGGGCGGTGATCTCGTCCATGCCCAGCAGGTAGGGGTCGCCGCGCAGGTTGAGCGACAGCGGACCCTTGGAGAACGCGCAGAACCGGCACTTGAACGTGCACACGTTGGTGTAGTTGATGTTCCGGTTCACCACGAACGTCACGGTGTCGCCGACGGCTTCGCGGCGAAGGTGGTCGGCCACCTCGGCCACGGCGGTGACCTCGTTGCCCCGGGCCCCGAACAGTGCGGTCAGCTCGTCGACTCCCGGCTCCTGGCCGGCCAGGACCCCGTTCAGGACGGAGCGCACCGCACCCCCCGCCCGGCCGGCCCGGCCGGTCGAACCGCTGTCCCAGCGGTGCGGGATGAGGGCAGGCGGGGCTCCGTCCCCACCCGAGTACCACGCTTCGGGCTCCCGGCCCAGACCCTCGGCGTCACTGTGGTCGAGGACCCCGAAGCGCAGGGCCGGGTCCAGCCACCGCTCCGGGTTCGTGGCGAGCTCGGGGTAGATGGTCAGGCGGGGAGCGAGCGCGAACCCCGCGGCCTCGGTCACCTCGGCCAGGCGCCGCACGGCCGGCCAGGGGCGCTCCGGGTTCACATGGTCAGCGGTGACCGGCGAGACGCCTCCCCAATCGTCGATGCCTGCACCGAGGAGCGCCGAGAGGTCATCGGAGAGGTTCGGCGGGGCCTGCAGGTGGATCTCCGCGGGCAGCACCATCCGGGCGGCCGCCACCGTCCAGAGGTACTCGTCGGGATCGCACGCCGGCACCTGGTGCATGGCCGTGCCCGCCTTGGGCAGGAAGTTCTGCACGATGACCTCCTGCACGTGGCCGTGACGGCCATGCGACGCGGCGATGGCCTCCAGGGCTGCCAGGCGATCGGTACGGTTCTCGCCGATGCCGACCAGGATGCCCGTGGTGAACGGGATGGCCAGCCGACCGGCCGCCTCCAAGGTCGCCAGGCGGCGCTGCGGGTCCTTGTCCGGCGACCCTCGGTGGGCCGCCAGATCGCTGACCAGGGTCTCGATCATCATGCCCTGCGAAGCGCTCACCGTCCGCAGCCGGGCCAGCTCCTCGGCCGACATGGCCCCGGCGTTGACGTGGGGCAGCATCCCGGTCTGCTCGGTCACCGCGGCGGCAGCCGCCACCAGGTAGTCGACGGTGGACGCATGGCCGTGCTCGGTCAACCACGACTGGGCCGCCGGGTAACGCAGCTCGGGGCGTTCCCCCAACGTGAACAGCACCTCGTGGCACCCCGCCTCGACTCCCTGGCGGGCAATGGCGAGCACCTCGTCGATGCTCAGGTACGGCGACTCCAAGCGGGCCGGTGGCTGGGCGAACGTGCAGTACCCGCACCGGTCCCGGCACAGCTGCGTCAAGGGGACGAACACCTTCGGGGAATAGGTGACCCGCGTCCCCCACATGGCATCCCGCTTGGTGCTGGCTGCCTCGCACAGCTCAGCGACGGGGATGGTCGGGCGGATTCCGGACTCGACATCGGTCACAGCAACGACGTTAACGTCCGATGGGGAGGCGGTCCCCCGGCCGGCGAACGGAGCGAGGCGAAGTGAGCGAGCGGAGCGCGTGGTGACCACGGAGAGGGCGGCAGGTGCCGACGTGGTCGTCGTCGGCGCCGGGGTGATCGGTCTGGCCGTCGCCTGGGCGGTCGCGGCCACGGGCGCCGACGTCGTGGTCTGCGACCCGACGCCGGCCACCGGCGCGTCGTGGGCGGCAGCCGGGATGCTGGCACCGGTGACCGAGTCGCGCATCGGCGAGGGCCACCTGGCCGCCGCGGGCATCGCCTCACTGGCCCTGTGGCCGGCCTTCGCAGCACGCCTGGAGGCCTGTTCGGGGCGGGCGGTCGGCCTGCGCGGCGAGGGGACCCTGGCGGTGGGGATCGACGACGACGACCGCCGGGCGCTCGACGAGCTGGCCGCTGTCCACCGCCAGTTGGGTCTGGCCAGCGAACGGTTGACCGGTCGGGCCTGCCGGGTCCTCGAGCCCCTCCTGCATCCGCGCCTGCGAGCGGGCCTCATGGTGCCCGGCGATCACCAGGTCGACCCGCGAGCCCTGCTCGACGCTCTCGGCGTCGCCGGGCAGGCGGCCCGGGTGGAGGTGCGCACCACGGCCGTCGCCGCCGTCCGCGGCGATGGCAACCGGGTCTGCGGGGTGGACCTGGCCGACGGGTCCGTGCTGCGGGCGCCCACCGTGGTGATCGCCGCCGGGTGTGGATCGGCAGACGTCGGGGTAGGGGGCTTGGCCGTGCGGCCGGTCAAAGGTCAGATCCTCCGCCTGCGCGCCGATCCCCTGGACCTGCCGCTGGCGCGCACGGTGCGGGCCCTGGTGCACGGCCAGTCCGTCTACCTGGTGCCCCGGGACTCCGGCGAGCTGGTGGTGGGCGCCACCATGGAGGAACGGGGTTTCGATACCACGGTCACCGCCGGCGCCGTCGCTGACCTGTTGCGGGCCGCCATCGAGGTCATTCCCCAAGTCGGCGAGCTGGAGCTGGTCGAGACCGTGGCACGCCTGCGCCCGGCCACCCCCGACAACGCGCCTCTCCTCGGCCCCGGACCTCTGGATGGTCTGATCCACGCCACCGGGCACCATCGCAACGGGGTGCTGTTGACGCCCCTCACCGTCGAGGCGGTCCTGGCCGTCATGGCCGACCGGCCGATCCCCGCCGCCGTCGCCCCCTTCGACCCGATGCGGTTCGCGTGATGCGGATCTTCGTCAACGACGAGGCCCGCAACGTGGCGCCGGGCACCACGGTGGCCGCCCTGGTGGAGATCCTGGGATGCGGCCGGCGAGGGGTGGCGGTGGCGGTCGCCGCCGAGGTCGTTCCCCGCAGCGCCTGGGAGCACGTCGAGGTGACCGAGGGCGACCGCGTGGAGGTGCTCCGCGCCGTGCAGGGAGGATGTAGGTGATGGACGATGCCTTCACGCTGGCCGGCGTGACCCTCGGCTCCCGGCTGCTGCTTGGCACCGGTGGCACTCCCAGCATGAGCGTGCTCGAAGATGCCATCCGGGCCTCGGGCACCGACCTGGTCACCGTCGCCCTCCGCCGGGTGACCCCGGGGGTGGCAGGCTCGGTGCTCGACGTGTGTGACCGCACCGGCGTGCGGGTCCTGCCCAACACCGCCGGGTGCTTCACCGCTTCGGAGGCCGTGCGCACCGCCGAGATGGCCCGCCAGGCCCTGGAGACGGACTGGGTGAAGCTGGAGGTGGTGGCCGACGACCGGACGCTGCTCCCCGACGCCGCCGAGCTGCTCGACGCCGCCGAGCAGCTCGTGG
>JALYZO010000099.1 GCA_030945745.1 Actinomycetota bacterium | reverse complement strand
ACCGGGTTTTCGAACGGTTCCGGCGTCTGGACGAGACGCGCAGCCGCGAGACCGGAGGCACGGGCCTCGGGCTGGCCATCGCCCGGGAAGTCGTCATCGCCCACGGCGGGAGCATCGCCGTGGAGTCAGCAGAGCCCGGGGCGCGGTTCGTGGTCCGCCTTCCGGGGACGTAACGCTCGAACTCACCCGTCACGCCCGGGTGGACAGGCCATGCGGCCATCCCGCTCTTGCCTCGGCCGGCAGGCAGAGCAGAGCCGACGGGCGCCGTCGGGTCTGGGCGGGTATTGCCTTGGTCTCTATTTGTGCCTGCGCCAGGGGAGAGCGGCGACGCGGAAGGGCGCCCATACTCACCGCGCGTCCCAGAAGCCGCCGGCTCGGCCGTCGCGCCCACCCTTGAAGTGCCGTTGTCTACGGCGCGTCGGAGCGAGAGTGCTCTGGCCTGGGGTCCGTGCTGAGGACATGTCATCGACGCGCCAGGGTCCGAGGTCGACAGGCGCTGAAAGCGGCATGAAGGGAGAAGCAGCGGGTGCTGCGTTCCGGACTCGCTTGAGATAGCGCGTCCTCCACGCAGCCGAGACCCTTCGTTGGCTACGTCGAGGACACCCTTTCCGGACTTGAGATATATGCCGATCTGGGCGAAGGAAGGGATACGTCCTGCGTACCGGTCTCGAATGGAGGTTCGGCTTGGGGCAGCCCATAACGCGCGGGCCGGAAGGCGCCCTACCCTCGCTTAACGTGCCGCTTTGCGTGATGCAGCAGCCACTCAGAGGGGGCGCATAACGCGCGCCCGGCGAGTTCTCGGACGGGCGCACGGTCGTGCAATCGCACCAGTCCCGGCAATTGCGCGTGGGCTTTCAGCCGCTGCGTCGGCGGCGTTATGGGCGCCTACCGCTCTGGGTGCTGGCCACCGGAACGCGTAGCGGGACCGCTCTCCGACCCTGACCCACGACCGGCGGTAGGGGGCGGAGATGGCGCTCCGGATCGCCGATGTTCGGGGACGCTCCGTCCGCCCACGAGAGCCCGTCCATGTGCTGCGCGGCGATGTGCAGGTGGGAGGGGGGAGCGAACGGCGGGAAGGCCGGCGGCCTCCTCCTCCCGGTTCCAGGGGCTCCATCGTCGGCAACCACACGTTCCGTCCTGCGCCTCAGGCACCGGCCAAATGACGTGGGCGTTCGCCTCGATGAAGGCGAACATGCCCGACGGCGTCGACGACTGGTCGGACTGGGGCGGTGGACCGACCGGCGGACGGCCGCGGATATGAGACACGTTGGCGCCCCGGGGGTCACTTCCACCCCCGTCCCCGCGGTATCGAGGGCTCATCTACCGCGGCACGACCTGAAGGCGACCGGCTACCGGGCCGGTCCACCTATTCGGGGTGTTGAGGGGCAGCGAGGAGCAATGGGTTTTCGCAGGTTTGCTCGGCGGACCCCATGGCGGCGTCGAGGCGACGACCGGCCTCCTCGTCGCTGACATCAAGGGCGAAGCTCAACTCAGAGACCAGCACTCGGCGCGCCCTGCTGAGCATGGTCGACTCGCCGGCTGACAGGCCGTGGTCGGCCTGGCGCAGCGACAGGTTCCGGACCACCTCGGCCACCTGGTAGACGTCGCCCGACTTGAGCTTCTCGGTGTGATTCTTGAATCGCCGTGACCAGTTGGAGGGGGTTCGGGCACCCTTCTTGGCCAACACGGCGAGGACGTCAAGGATCTCCTCGTCGTTGATCACGTCCCGTAGACCCACGCTGGCGGTGTTGTCGGCCGGGACGCTCAGGGTCAGGCCGTCATGGGCCACCCGCAACACGAGGTACTCCCGGTCGGTGCCGAACACCTCCCGGCGCTCGCTCCGCTCGATGACGGCGGCGCCGTGGTGGGGGTAGACGACCTTGTCGCCGACGTCGAAGGACATGCAGCTCCTCATGAGACCAGGTGGACCATCCAGGGTGACAGGTTCCCGCGCCCTGGGGTTCACCAGCGGCCGTCCCGGGAGGGCGACCAGGGCGTGGGTGCCGGGTCAAAGTGGCCCATGGAGCTGGGCGTTACCGCTTCGACCTCGGGCGGACTCGCCGGATGATCCCCCTACTCGCGTACGCGGGAGACCACACTGGCGGTATCACCGGCCTACCCAGGAGCACGGATGAACCGCAAGGAACTTGTCACCGCCGTCGCCGCTCACACCGGCCTCGACGCTCGTGACGTGGACAGGGCGTTGCGGGGGACCACGGAAGTGATCGAGGCCGTGGCCGCCAAGGGCGAGCAGGTCACCATCATGGGTTTCGCCAAGTTCGCCCGAGTGGACCGGCCGGCCCGCATGGCCCGCAATCCTGCGACGGGGGCCGCGGTCAAGGTCAAGGCGTCCAAGAAGGCCAAGATCACGCCCCTCAAGGGCTTCAAGGACGCAGTCATGAGCCCCTCGGCCGCCCCGAAGCTGGCCAAGGGGGTATGGCCTCCCGTAGCCGCCAAGATGGCCCCAGCGAAGAAGGCTGCGGCACCGTCGAAGGCTGCGGCACCGTCGAAGTCTGCGGCGGCCAAGTCCATCCCATCCGCACCCAAAAAGACCTCGGCCGCGGCCGAGAGTGCCAAGCCGGCAGCTACGAAATCCACCACCGTCCGGAAGGCCGCCACCAAGAAGCGTTAGTTCCCATGGCCCCGCCAGGGGCCATGGGAACTAAAGGTCGAGGCCCTCTACGCGGCGCCGGCCAACCTGGACGCCGACGTCGAGGGCCCGACCATGCGCCGGGTGCGGGCCGAGCACCACCGCATGCTGGGCAACGGCTGGTGCCGGCGACCGGCCGAGCTGGACTGCTCCTTCGAGACGATCTGTGAAGGCTGCGGGTTCTTTGCCACGGCCATCGAGTTCAAGCCCACCCTGCAGCGCCAGGCCGACGACGCCGCCGCGCATGACCAGGCCGGCCGGGCCGAGCTCTACCAGCGCCTGGCCGACTCGCTGGGCGAGGAGGAAGCGTCATGGCCCCGACGCCGACCGCACCGCCATCCCCGCCACCGACTGCTCCACGGCCGCGCTCATTGACGAGGCGGTGGCCGAGCTCGTCGGGCGGCGCAACGGCTGTCCCGACGACGCCGGGGCGCGGGTGTCGTGCCTGCTCAGCCTGGCAGTCGAAGCCGACGACCGGCTCCACGACGCGGTCGCCGACGCCCGGGACCAGCGCTACTCCTGGGACGACATCGCCCAGCGTCTGGCGACTTCCACCACCACCGCCCGCCGACGCTTCGCCGGCTACGCCCGCATAAGGAACGGGACAACGAACAACACTGTCTGACCACTGCCAACCGTGCCGCCGGTCGGGCGTTCACTCCGGCCGGCGGTACCCCACGATCACCGGCATATCCCGCAACCACTTGACAGGATCACCGGCATAAGTGTAGATGTCGGACGTTCGTCGCGTCGACCGGAGCCCACTGCGCCCGTCCCATACTCGCGGAGCGGACTGGGCGGAGGGATGTGCCAGTACGCCGGCCCAGGTGGTGTAGCTGTACGTCCTGATCGCATTGCCGTCCAGCAAAGGCAGTTGCAGTCGCGCGGCGACGCCACCGCGAAACGCACGAGGGGGGCCAGCGGCCGACACGACCTCCCCTACTTGTCGTTTGCCGCTCGCTTGCTCGCCCTCCTCAGTCTTGGACGGTCAGGACGTTGGGCACTTGTGGCGGCGATGGCCGCGCT
This sequence comes from Actinomycetota bacterium, assembly GCA_030945745.1. Lineage (GTDB taxonomy): Bacteria > Actinomycetota > Acidimicrobiia > Acidimicrobiales > Palsa-688 > JALZAH01. Next base: position 960 of record JALYZO010000099.1, on the reverse strand, counting down.
GGGTGTCTCTCCGGCGGCGCTAACATCACTACGAGCACGCGGAGGAGGCTGCTCGGCTGGGAGGGTCGATGAGTGCCCCGTGGGTCGCCCCTTTCCGCCTGACCGCGCCCTGTCGCCGCCGCCCCAGCAGGTTCTGGCATGGGATTCGCTCTTCGATAGCGTCCGGCGGTGGATTCCGATATCGCCGAAGCGCTCGCTCGAGTTGTAGCGCGGCTGCCCGGCGACGGGGAGCTTCGCCACAGCCAAGTCGAGATGGCGGAGGCTGTCGGCCGCGCCATCGAAGAGAAGAGGCCCCTTGTTGTCCAAGCGGGAACCGGCGTCGGGAAGTCGCTCGGCTATCTCGTCCCGTGCCTCGTCTTAGGTGTCAAAACAGTTGTTGCCACCGCCACCAAGGCCCTGCAGGACCAGCTGGCGGGCAAGGACCTGCCATCGGTGGCCGAGGTCGACCCCGACCTCACGTGGGCCGTTCTCAAGGGACGTAGCAACTACCTGTGCCGGCAGGCCGCCCTGGAGGCGGGCCGCCAGGGCGACGCTCCCGCCCTCGACCTGGGCGGCGACAGCCGGGGCGTCGGCGCCGAGGTCGCCAGGCTGCTGGCGTGGGGGGCGACGACGGGCACGGGCGACCGGGCCGAGCTGGACTTCGAGCCCCGGCCGATGGCGTGGTCGTCGGTGAGCGTGGGCTCCGACGAGTGCCCGGGCGCCCAGGCCTGCCCCAGCGGCCAGGCCTGCTTCGCCGAGGCCGCCTACGAGCGGGCCCGCGCCGCCGACGTCATCGTGGTCAACCTCCATCTCCTGGGCGCCCACGTGGCGTCCGGGGGCTACGTCCTCCCCGAGCACGACGTGCTGGTGGTCGACGAGGCCCACGAGACGGAAGACGTCTTCGCCGGCGCCCTCGGCGTGACGCTGACACCCGGTCGGGTCGGCGCCGTCGCCCGGCTCGTCCCCGGCAGCGCCCTGGTC
>JALYZO010000098.1 GCA_030945745.1 Actinomycetota bacterium | reverse complement strand
GTCCGCCATGACCCCGAGCAGGCCACGCCCGAAGGTCTGGTTGTCATGCACCACGTCGAACTGTCCCCGCCGGGCGGCCAGCTCCCGGCGGACCCGCCAGGAGAACGTCCGTGGCTCAGGGAAGCCGCCGGTAGCCATGAGGCCGACCTCGGCCACATCGATGGCGCTGTGGTACTCGCCGGGCTTGGGCACACGGAAGGGATCAGGCTGGCGGTAGAGGTCGAGGCTGGGCACCGGCACCCAGCCGACGCCGTCGTCGAGGACGGGCCAGGGCTGGCCGGCGAAGACGGTGACCTGATGGCCCGCCGCCACGAGGTGACGGGAGAGGTACCGGGTGTAGACACCTTGGCCGCCCGAGTGCGGATTGCCCCGGTAGACCAGCAGGGCTATCCGTAGGGGGTCATCGGCCATATGAGAGAGGAACTGTGCTCGCTGGGGGACGACGGGTCAAACTGAGGCACTCCGCCCTGTCGGGCAGACCAGCCCGGCCAGGCGACCGACCAGATCATCGATCTCCTCGGCCGTCCGGCTGAACGCCGATCGACGGCCGTTCATCGGGTCGGCGATGTCGTCGCCCAGGTCCAGGCTGAGCAGGCTGGACCGGGCCCGGGCGCCGTGCAGGCGCCGCACCCAGGCCTGGATCGACTCGTCGGCCGCCCGTGGTCCCACCGCCTCGGCCCGTTGAACCAGGTCGGCCAGGGTGAAGCACCTCGTCCATGCGTCGTCGACCATGGTGGCGATCTCGATCAGGTGCTGGCGGGTCATGGCGGCGACCAGGTCGGCCTGGGCCACGAGCGCTGCGCTCACCTGGCGGCTGCGATGGCCGGTGATGTCGATCCCGTGATCCTCCATCACCTCGATGACCTCCTGGGCCGGTTCGACCCCCGGGGTCAGGAAGCCGGCGGACGCGACCATGGCGTCACAGGCCCTCTCGGCCAGGCGGGCGCGGAAGAAGGCCTTGGCCATGGGCGATCGGCACTGGTTGGCGGTACAGACGAAGAGCACTCGGATGCCGGGATTCTACGGAGGTCCCCGACGAGGTAGGCAAGGACGCTGTCACCTGATCATGCTCGCTACTACATTGGTCCCTGTGGTGATTCGCCCTCCGGTCGACATGCGCTCGCCCTGACGTGCCGTCCGGTCCTGACTTTCTCCACCCGCCGGTGAGTGAGGTCGCTCTCGCTGCGTACTTCTCGCCTCCCCTCGGCCTCCAGACGGTGCACCTCGGCCAGCTCTACGAGCGGTGGCAGGACGAGTATCCGGTTACCGTCGACCAGCCTCTCCTCCCACCGGTGCCCCTTGAAACCTTCGATACCCCGACGCTTGGGATGACCTTCCCCTTCGGTCCACTTGCCGGCACCCGGGTGTGGTTCCAGACCGAGCGCGCCGACCGGGTCGTGCAGGTTCAAGCCGATCGGGTGGTGCTCAACTGGCGTCGCACGGCCGACGACTCGTCGTATCCCCGATATGCCTTCCTGCGCCCGGCTTTCGCTCGGGTGCTCACCGATCTGCGAGAGGTCTGTCAGGAGCATGGCCTCGAGGCTCCCCAAGTCCGTCAGGCCGAGGTCGCCTACACCAATCCGATCTCCCGCAACGGGACAGAGGATCTGACCGTTCCCGACGTGGTCGCTCCGTGGTCAGGCGATCACGCTGACGACTTCCTTCCCGTCGAGGAGGAAGTCCGCCTCGACCTCCGTTACCGGATTCCCGATCCTGCCACTGGTGCACCGGCCGGCCGCCTGTACGCGTCGTTGCTCCCCATGATCATGCCGCCCAGCGGCGGGACCCCGCCCCAGGAGACGTTGCTTCTGCAGCTCTTCGCGCGCGGTCTCGTGGCGTCTGTCGACCAACCGGAGACCGTGATCACCTTCCTGGACCTCGCTCACGACTGGGTCGTCAACGGTTTCGTCTCTTTGACCCGCCCCAGCATGCATACGCTGTGGGGCCTCATGGAGGAGGAGAAGAAGTGACCATCATCGATGACCCCCGGCCGGCCAGCCTGATGGCGGAGCCTTTCAACTGGGCGGTTCCGGGCACGGGCCCGACCCCGCCCGGGGCTCTCTTGGTCGTGTCGGAAGATCTCCGACCGCTGGTCGAGGATCTCGAGTCCCTTCTTGCGCTTCCCGACGACTGGGACTCCTACGGAGGTCGCCCAACGACCGTGACCGCCGCACGCACGGTCGTCTCGGCACTCGAGCAGGTCCGCTGGAGGGGCCCACTGCCGACGGTCAGCCCCATGAGCGACGGGGGTGTGACCCTTGAGTGGGGCGGCGACACTGACGGTGTCGAGCTGTCCGTGTCGAGAGACGGGGTTCTGTCGGTCCTCATCGACGTCGATGGAGCGATGCACGAACACACGGTGATCTCGGGCAGCTTCGATGCCACGCTCCTCAATGCGCTGCGCTTGGCCAGCAAGCTGGCCTAGGTGCCACCAGAGTCAGGCTTCGAGCCTGACCAAAGAACTGGCGTCGTCTGGCGACGAATACCTCCACGACACTTCCCGAAGAAGCCACGCCAGGACCGACCCGACAGCGCAGGTTTCGAGGACGGTCCTGATGGTCAACCGATGTCCGTCGTGGTTGCCAGGATCGATCGTCCACCCGAGGACGTCCTTCAGGGTCACTCGGGCTTCGGACTCGTTGAGCTTCCGATCTCCGTCTTCACTGAACTGGGTCTCGAGCTTCGTTTCGACCCACTCGACAGCGAGCCCGATCACGCCGTCGTCATCGGCCCGAAGTCGCAAGCCACGAAGAGGAGCTTGGCGAGGAGCGCAAACTGGATCATCCGCCCGTCAGGCGCCTACCCGCCGCGCGACTCGAGGCGATGACCAGGATCGCGCCTCGGGCTCGACAGCGACTCGATTCGGCCGGTCCCACGTCCCGTCCGGTCGAAGTACCGTGTTGCGACCATGGCTGAGATCACGATGCTCACCGTCGTGATGCCTGCTCACAACGAGCAGGACCATCTCGAGACGGCCGTCGAGACCGTGGTCCAGGGGCTTCGGGACCGCGATGAGCCCTTCGAGGTCCTCATCGTCGAGAATGGCTCGACCGACGACACCCGCCGGGTGACGGAGTCGCTGGCCGGGCGCCACCCTGAGGTGCAGGCGCTGATCCTGGCCACCGCCGACTACGGCGCCGCTCTGCGGTCGGGGTTCCTGGCTGCCTCCGGGGAATGGGTCGTCAACTTCGACGTCGACTTCGTCGACCTGTCGTTCCTCCGCCAGGCCCGGGCGGTCGCAGAGCGCACCGGTGCCGTCGTGGTCGTGGGGTCCAAGCGCAGCCCGGGCGCCGATGACCGCCGGGCGCTTGGGCGAAAGGTCGTCACCGCCGTGTTCTCCCTGCTCCTCCGCTACGGCTTCGGCCTCGGGGTCAGCGACACCCACGGGCTCAAGCTGCTCCGGCGACCCGCGATGGCGCCGCTGGTCGAGGCATCGCGCTTCGGGGGTGACATCTTCGACACGGAGCTGATCCTCCGGGCCGAGCAGGCCGGCATGGCGGTCACCGAGATCCCCGTGCGCGTGGACAACCAGCGGCCCCCCCGGACGTCGATCCTGCGCCGGATCCCCCGCTCCCTGCTCGGTCTGGGCAAGCTTCGATGGTCCCTGTGGCGCCGGCCGCCCTCGTAGGTTCGACCCGTGCTCAGGGACGGCGCCCTCCTACCAAGCGGCGCGTCGGGTACCCTCCGGCGGATGGACGGTGAGGGTCAGGTACCCGAGGATCTCAGCATCAGCCTGAGCTGGCCTGGCGATGACCAGGACAGGTCCGGCCGCGATCTTCGACGGCGGCCGGATCCTGGAGGGCGCGGCCCCGAAGAAGCGAAGCCCGCGCCGGTGGCGATGACCGAGCCCGTCACGGTGACCGAGCCCCCCGCCTCCAACCGATCCCCCGCGGGTACCACCCTGCCGGCGGTGACCCGCTCCCGGGTGCCTTCCGGACTGGCCTCACTCGGGGTCGACGGCTCCGATGTCAACGGGGCGCACCGCCTTGACGAGCTGGCCATGGCCCTGACCTCGACGACGGCTCGCATCGACACGCTGACCGACGCCATGGTGACGCTTCGCAGCTTCGTCAACGAGCGCATGGGCGACGTCGGCGATGTCGTCACCCGATCGCAGTCCCAGGTCACCCGGGACATCGGCGAGGCCATCGACCGGGCCCAGTCCCAGACGACCCGGCAGTTGAACGAGGCCCTCCTCGAAGCCCAGGCCCAGGCAACGAGCGACCTCGAGGAGGCGGCGGCTGAGGCCCGGACCCAGACGACCCGGCAGTTGGCAACGGCGTTTGACCGTCTGGAGTCGCTGGCCACCCGGCGCACAGCCAACGACGAACGCCGCCATGAGCAGACGACGGCCGCCCTCAAGGTGGCCCTCACGGAGTCGCGTGCGCACTCCCAGAGGGTCGCGGCGGAGATCTCGGCGCTGAGCGAGTCGGTGGCCGACGCCCTCACCCAGGTTGCCGACCGGCTCGAGCGCCTGGCCATCAACAACCAAGGCCGGCCGGACCTGGTCGAGACCGTTGCCCAGGCCCTCGATGATGTCGCCGCCCGCCTCGATGATCTCGACTCGTCCAACCGGTCCCGCCACGACCGCGTGGTTGGCGCCCTTGCCGACCTGCGATCCAAGCGGAGCCAGGCCCCCCCTGGCGACCTCGAAGCGGTCACCACACGCCTGGGGCGGATCGAGACCTTCGTCGAGGCGTTGGTCGATGCCGCCGACGACTCAACCGGCGCAGGCACGGCGGCCGCCGCCGTTGGGCGCCTCGAGGACCTGGAGGCGGCGATCGGCGACCGCTTCAGCGAAGTCGCGGCTTCCGCGGTCCGGAGCCTGAGCGACGCAGCGGAGCGGGCCGCCAGTCAGATCAAGGCCGCCGCACCGCCCGCCACGGAGCGATCGACACTGGCCGCCATGACCCGGATCGAGGGTCGCATGGCCGAGATGTCCCGCCAGCGCGAGGAGCACGAGGAGGCGGCCAAGGAGGTGCTCGACAACCTGGAGGAGACGGTCAGTCGCCTGGCGTCGGCTCAGGCGGAGGATCTCGAACGCATCCTCGACACCGTGGAGGGCTCGACTGGCGCTGCGAAGGGGGCCTCCGTGTCGCTGTCGACGACCGACGCCGAGCGCCTGGCCCGCATCGAAGACGGGCTGCACCGGCTCAATCGCCAGCAAAAGGTGGTGAATGGCTCCGCCGCCATCGACGGAACGGCGTTGGAGCAGATGGTCGTGCTCAGCAACCAGATCGAAGCACTTCGCCGCCGCATGGCCGTGCGTGCCCGCCCCCAGGCTCCCGTGCTCGACGCCGACACCTTGGAGGCCGTTGCCGAGGCGGTCGTCGCCCGCCTGGCCCCAGGACCCGACGCTCCGCCGGCCAGGTCCCGGCCGAGACGAGCACCGACCACAGCGCGCCAGGCGACCGGCCAACGACGGAGACCTGAGGCTTGAGCCCCGACCCTGGGTTGCCATCGGGTCGATCTGGCTCAAAGTGAGCTGGCCGCTGTCCAGCGCAACCTGACGTCGGTCAACTCCAGCCTCTACGACAGCCCGGACTTCGTCCTGCTCAACCTGGTCCCCGTGGCCCGGCGTCGTACCACGGTGCGTCTGTCGGGCAGCTCAGCCCCAGGTGAGTGAACAGGTCACCCTTGACATGCAACTTCGCACCTTGGGATGCTGCCGCGCAGGTTAGTGTGCTCTTCGTGCCTAAGACCGTACAGATCCGAGATCTCGACGACGAGGTGTACGCCGGACTCGCCCGGCGCGCAGCGGAGACGGGCGTCAGCGTTCCGGAGTTGCTCCGTGTCGAGGCGACCCGTCTCGCTGCTCGGCCCAGCGTTGATGCATGGCTGAGGCGTCTGCCGAGGTACGCTTCGTCGATCGGGCGTGCCGAAGTCCAGACCGCGCTCGACGAGATGCGAGGCCCATGGCCCGATGCTGGTCGTTGACGCCTCGGTGCTCTTCGAGGTGGTGACTGGCGGCCCTGGCGCACCTGCGATGCAAGCTCGTCTTCGTCAAGATCCCGACCATGCTGCCCCGCACATCGTCGACGTCGAGGTCTTCGGGGCCATCCGGCGTGAGCATCTCCGTGGGCTTCTCGATCGCACCCAGTCGACCCAGGCCGTACGTAGCCTGGAGCTCTGGCCGGGCGACCGTTACGGTCATCGACCGTTGCTGGGTCGGGCGTGGGACCTGCGCCATTCCGTCCGAGGCTCCGACGCCATGTACGTCGCGTTGGCCGAAGCCCTCGAAGCGATCCTCATCACCACCGACGTGCGCCTGGCCGGGTCGACCGGGCCGACCTGTCGGATCGACGCACTGACCGACGTGCCGTGACCCCCTTGAGCGACACGGCAAGCCCGGTCGAGTCAGCGCCTGGTGGAGCGTTCAGGCGGTGGTCCGGCGCAGGACCCGCAGGCTCCCGCAGGCCGCTTGGGCGTCGTCGGTGAACCCTGAGCGGAGCGCCTCGCAGTACAGCTCATAGGGCGGACGACCCCCGTCGGCCGGGTCCGGGAAGACATCATGGATGGCCAGCCACCCGCCGGGTGCCACCTTCGGCACCCAGGCGTCGTAGTCGGCCCAGGCCACGTCGGCGGCGTGACCCCCGTCGATGAACAGCAGGGCCAGCGGCGTCGACCACACGGTGGCCACGGTGACCGATGGGCCCACCATCAACAGGACCTGCGCCTCGAGGTCGGCCTCCTCGATGGTCCGCCGGGCGCAGGGCAGGGTGTCCATCCGGCCGGTGCGGGGCTCAACCAGGCGTTCGTCATGATGGTCCCACCCGGCCTGGTTCTCCTCCGAACCCCGGTGGTGGTCGACGCTCACCAGCACGCTCCCGCCTTGGCGGGCCGCCTCCCCCAGGTACACCGCCGACTTGGCGCAGTAGGTGCCCACCTCGAGGAGCGGCCCCAACCCGCTGGCCGCCGCCACCATCCCTGCTCGGTGCAAGGCCTGGCCCTCGTCATCGGGCATGAACCCCCGTACCGCACGCGCCACCTCGAGCGCTGCGTGTCGCATCACCGCCGGGAGCTACAGGGGAACGCCGCTGCGGCCGTCGAGGGCCTCGGGCAGGTCTTCGATGTGGTGCACGAACAGCACCTTGTTGAAGATGATGAACTTGGCCACCCACAGCACACCGAACGCCCCGACGTAGACCACCGCCACCGTGCCCGTCCTGACCAGGTGGCTGAAGTGATGGTGCTTGGCAACAACCTCCACCCACTTGACGCACAGGGTGGAGAAGGCCAGGCCGATCAGAGCCAGGCTCCAGAACGGGACGACCTCTCGCCACAGGTGGCTCCTGCCATCCTTGCCCCACGCCCACATGCGGTTCATGAAGTAGTTGGGGATGGTGGCAATGGCCGTGGCCAGGATGCTCGACGGCACGGCCGTGAGGTTCAGAACACCATTGAAGAACACGAGACACACCAGGCTGACGGCAACCGAGACGACCGACGCAACCGAGTAGCGAAGAAGCTTCTGGCCGCCCGGCGACTTCAAGATGTCGACAAGCCCACCGGGCAGGGTCATAGCCATCAGAGCAGTCTACCCAGCCACCGGCACCCAGCACCGTGCACCCTCATCCAGCTCGCTGATCTTGCGGACCGGAGCGAGGATGTGCCCAGCCCTGCGGAAACCTGACGAGTGTTCGCCCAGCACCGCGGCCGGCACCGTAGAAGGAGGTGCGATGCCGCCCACGGGTCGTCCTATGCTCCGGAGGTCAGGGCCGATGGGCACGCCGTCGGCCCCCACAGGTGAGTAGGCGATGTCGAAGAGGTCGATAGGTGCGCAGGACCTGTTGGGCATCCTCGACGATGGCCGTGGCGACGTCGTCGTGGTGCACTCCCCGGACGGCGTCATCGCCTACGCCTCTCGCTCCGTCGAAGCCATGGCCGGCTGGAAGCCGTCGTCGTTGATCGGTCGACACGCCCTCGCGCTCGTCCATGCCGACGACCGACTCAACGCAGCCAGCGCCCGAGACGAAGCGATGCGCTCTCCCACCCCCGCGATCGGCACCTACCGCCTTCGCCGTGCAGATGGCACCTACCTGTGGGTCGAGAGCCTGATCAGGCAGGTCTCCATCCCCGATGATCCCGATGCCGTGATGTTGTGCTCGTTCATCCGCGACATCGCTCACCGCAAGGTGCTCGAGGCTCAGGCGGAGGCTGAAGCCGAACAGCGTGAGCGGGTGACGCGCGAGCTGGCCAGGAGCGAGCGTCGCCTGGCCGAGGCTCAGGCGATCGGTGGAACCGGCAGCTGGGAGTACGACCTGATCACCCTGACCTTCACCGGGTCCGATCAGCTGTGTCGCATCTACGACCGCCCCGTCGGCGCCACGTTGTCGACCGACGAGATCCTGGCCCTCACCCACCCCGACGACCGCGACCGCTTCGGTCGAGCGATGCTCGAGGCCTACGAGCGCCGCTCGACGTTCGCCATCGACCACCGGATCGTGTGGGCGGACGGGACGGAGCGGATCGTCCACACCCGGGGTGCCTACGAAGCCGACGAGTCCGGCCAACTGGTGAGGGTCAGTGGCACGGCCCAGGACGTCACCGAAGCCAAGCACAAAGAGCAGGAGCTGCGGATCGCCAACGAACGCCTCCAACAGCTGGCCACCACCGACGCGCTCACCGGCCTGCCCAACCGGGCCCTGTTGGATGATCGCCTCGACCAGGCCCTGGCGTTGGCCCGCCGCGAGAACCGCAAGGTCGCTCTGCTGTACCTCGACCTCGACCAGTTCAAGGAGGTGAACGACAGCCTGGGGCATCAGGCCGGTGATGATCTCCTCATCGAGGTCGCCGCTCGGCTGCGCGGGGTGCTGCGCGACTCCGACACCGCCGCCCGCGTTGGCGGTGACGAGTTCGCCATCCTCCTCTCCGGTCCCGACCCCGCCAGGCACGCAGCCACCACGGCGCAGAGGCTGCTCACGACCCTGCGGGCCAGCTTCACCGCGGACGGTGTCGAGGTGCTTGCCACGACGAGCATCGGCATCGCCCTCTGGCCCGACGACGGCATCAGCAAAGACCATCTGCTCCGCCACGCCGACGTAGCCATGTACCGGGCCAAGAGAGCCGGCGGCAACCGCTTCGAGATGTACCGCCCGGCGAAGACCGCGGCCGCTCGTGATCGCCTGAGCCTCGACGCTGAGCTACGCCGGGCCATCGACGGTGACCAGCTCTTCCTGCGCTACCACCCCCGGATCGACCTGGCCAACGGTCGGGTCGTAGCCGTCGAGGCACTGCTGCGCTGGGCACACCCGATCCGCGGCGAGGTCGACGCCGCCCAGTTCGTCGCCCTGGCCGAAGAGACGGGCCTCGTTGTTCCCATCGGCCAGCACGTCGTGGCCGAGGCCTGCCGCCAGGCAGCTCGGTGGAACGACCTCACGGACCACGACGCAGCGCCGCGGGTCGCCGTCAGCGTCGCTCATCGCCAGCTGGCAGAACCCGGGTTTGCCACCCTGGTGGACGACACCCTGACACGTTTCGCCATCCTGCCCGAACAGCTCGAGATCGAGATCACCGAGAGCGCAATGACGTCTGGCTCCGGCACCACCATGGCCAACTTGGCAAGTATCCGCTCCTCCGGTGCCAGCCTGGCCATCGATGGATGCGGGACCGGCTACTCATCCCTGGCCCACCTGCGACGCTGCCGGGTGAACCGGCTCAAGATCGACCTCTCGTTCGTCGCCGGCCTCGACGATCCTGCGGGCGGCGATGCTGCCGTGGTCGCCGCGACGATCAACCTGGGCCACGCCCTGGGCCTCGAAGCAGTCGCCGAAGGGGTAGCGACCGAGGCCCAACGCCAGTTCCTTGGCGGCGCCGGCTGCGACCAGGCCCAAGGCTTCCTGTGGACCCCCCCGCTTCTCGCTGACGAGCTCCTCACGTGGCTCCGGGCCCATTGAAAGCCCCGTCTGGGAGCCCGACGTCCTCAGCAGTTCCGAGAACCTGCTCCACGCTGACGGCCACGCCAGAGAGACCTTTGACCACGAGGTCCTCGCCCCGCTGAGCCCGATGCAGGTCCCGGTAGCCCATCGGACCCGGACCGCTGAACACCAAGACCTCGCCTGCGTTCAGATCGGCCACCCAGCACATCGGGACGCCCGCCGCCCCATAGCGAGGAGCCTTCTCATCCCTGTCCCAGGCCAGGGAGCTGTCGGCCACCTCCACGATGAGGAACGCATCGCCGGGACCGGGGGTGGCGCCGGCATAGTCATCCGCCCGAGGATGCAGCAGGGCCACGTCGGGCTGCGGCTCGGAGTGATCGTCGAGGCGAACGGGGTTCTGGATCGAGACGATGGCTCGCTCCCCCACGGCGACGACGAACAACCGGTTGAGGCGGTTGACCGATGCCAGGTGGTGGTTGCCGATCGGTGTCATCTTCACGACCTCCCCACCGACCAGCTCGACTCGAGCATCCTCGTCGAAGAGCCCGGCCTCGCCCATCCGATGCCACTCCTCGACGCTGAAGGCGTAGCGGGTCGGCGGTGGGACGATCACAGAGCCAGACTACTTCACGGGCACCAGGGCGAAGCCCTCCGCCGCTGCCGCCCGCCGCAGCCCGGCGTCGAAGGCGGCGACGCTTCGACAGCCCTTCTCCACGTCGCGAACCGCAAGGGCGCTGCCCAGCTGCACGGCGTCGTAGGCACGCAATCCGTGCACCGCACAAAGGCAGGACAAAGGCGACCGGCCCGATCCAACACGTCTGGCACCACACCCGGCCTCGGCCGACCAGCTCCGGGAGCGACGTACCCCCAGCGGCGGCACATCGCGCCGCTGCTA
>JALYZO010000088.1 GCA_030945745.1 Actinomycetota bacterium | reverse complement strand
GCCGTACGATCGATAGAGTCGCAGCCCGTGGCTACGCATTACGACGTGCTCGGTGTCTCCTCAGAGGCGAGCGATGAGGACGTCCGGTACGCCTTCGAAGAGGTCGCAGCGACGCTCGATCCCAACCGTCATTCCGACAGCCCGCCGGAGACCCGTGCGCGAGCGCAAGAAGCGCTGAAGATAGTCAACGAGTCGTGGGCGATCCTCGGTGATCCTGACGAGAGACGCAGGTACGACGGAGCTCTGGCCTCTTCAGCGAGTGAGGCCTCGCTGGCGCGATCAGGAGCTGCCGCCGGTGCGCCTGACCGCTCGCCGCCCGAACGCTGGCCTCCGACTATCGAGACCGGGCAATTCCGCCTCGACGCTGCCCTCGCGGGGCTGGAGGCGGGCGCCGCCTGGCTTGCGCCCAGCCGGCGCCTCTCTCGCAAAGTCGTTGTTCCAGACCTACGCGGCCTGCCCGCAGGAGAAGCCCGCTACCTTGCCGTCAAGGCCGGTCTCCACGTCCGGATCATCCAATTGGCGACGCGTCCATTACCAGTGGAGGGGCGAGTTCTGAATCAACAGCCCGTTCCCGGTGCCTCGGTAGTGCGAGATTCGCAGATCGTGCTGGATGTGGTGCATCCTGAAGTGCCCCGTTGGTAGTACGCCAGCGAAGCTGGACTGCCCAAGGTTCGCGTGGCGAACTGTGAGATCCCGGGCGGGAAGTGCCGTGTGTCGTCGCCGTGCCCGTGCCTCGCCCGGCCAGTATCGGCGGCACGAGGCGATCCTGCCCGGTAGCCCCAACACCGCCGTGTCGACATCGGCGACAGCGGCGCTCTTGCTCGGTCACCGAACTCTGCACTAGTCCCTCGGGAGCATTGGCGCCGGACGGCTTGGAGGGCGGGTGCACCCTACGGGCGGCTTCTGAGACGACCTCACGGCCTGAGGCTCGGATGAGAAGTCCTGCAAGGCTGACCTCGCGTCTTGCAAGCGCTGGCGCCGAGTGTGTTTCGGTCGAGGCTGACCGACGATGATCCTACAGCCCGCCAACCACCGCGTCGCAACGTCATTGGGTGTTTTGAGAACGGCGACTGATACTCCTCACCGAAAAATAGAACAGCGGAAATATGGCTCCTAGGACGAAGAGCCCAGCCGGCAGGAGCCAACGACAAATATCGAGCTCACGAGGGGATAAGTTGCGTCGATCGGCTGCGCCGGGGTTACGACCCATCCTGTACCCGATTCTGGCCGAGGCGATTCCGGACACCAGCGAGACCACGGCAATAGCGCCTATGAGCAACGCTTCCATGTGCGGCCTCCGTTCGAGGGGTCAGGCGCCAGTAGTGATCACCGCCGAAGGAGTCGTCCGCCAGCGCAGCCTTTGGTCCGAAGTGTGCGGCCACGGCATCGAGCACCTTGTTGCAGACGAGCCGCAGTGCGGCGACTTCGATGCCGATGTTGGCTGCCACCGTCTGAGCATCGCACGGTGAGCGGGCCGACAGCGGCTTGGCGTCGAGATCGTGGCCTGCGGGCCGGGTGAGATGTGCCGTGTGTTGTCGGTCGCACCAACCGACGTGCCGGACGGGATCGCCGACGCTCGGTCGCCGGACAGCCCGACCGTGCCTCGGGGCGCCGTCACCGGCGTTGAGGCTGTTACGAGTGATCCCCTGCTCCTCCACCTGAGGGCGCCGTGCCGATCTCGCCGCTCAACTCACGGCAGCGAAGGGACGCAGTCTCCGCCATGCAGGGGGAGCGCATGCGACCATGTGGGCGTGGGCCGCCGATCCGGTGATCAACCGAAGCTTCGCCCGGGGTACTCGGAGACGAGCACCACCCTCCACTACGTGATGACCGACGGTGATGGGGTTCCCTCGGGGGCCGACGACGGTGCGGTGCGAGCGCTCTGTGGCGCGTACATCACCGCCGTCGAATCTCAGCGCTCACTTCTCCGCGCCGGAGGCGAACCGTGTGTTCACTGCAACACCCAGTTCCGGAAACGGGGTCTCGGCCCCGCATAGATTCCCATCACCACGATGGGG
>JALYZO010000082.1 GCA_030945745.1 Actinomycetota bacterium | reverse complement strand
GTCTTGAGCGGGGCACCCGGGGCCGCGCGTGTCAACACCGGCACAGGAGGCGCACCCTCCCTACCTGCTTAATGGCGGGCCGGTCGATCTTTGGCGAACAATGCCCGCGGGGGCCCGTCGTGTCGTTCTCGGGTCGGGAAAGGTGTCAGCCGTGCGCTGACAGCGGAATCGTGATGACGATCTTGCCTCGGGCCTGGCCCTGCATCAGGTGGCGGATGGCGGAGGCGCTGTCACTGAGCGGGAAGGTCCGATCGAGGACTGGCTTGACGTCGCCTGCCTCGATGAGGTGACGGAGAGCCACCAGGTCGCCGGCGTTCTCCGAGGCGATGAAAGTGCCCAGCTTTTGGCCGACGAGCAGAGATAGCAGCTGAGCCCGGACCTGGCGGTCGGCGCCGCCCAGCAATCGCCCGTCGGTCTCACCCCCGACGATGACCAGGCGCCCGGCGGGGGTCAACGCCTGCCGAAGGTGAGACAGCGGGGTGTTGCCACCGATGTCGAGAATCACGTCGTAGCGGTGGCTGCCGTCGGCGAAGTCATTCCCGGTGTAGTCGATGACGTGGGCGGCGCCCAGTCCCCGGACCATCTCCACCTTCGACGTGCTGGACACCCCGGTGACCACCGCCCCGAACGACGTGGCGATCTGCACGGCGAAGGTGCCCACCCCACCCGAGGCACCTACGATCAGGACCTGCTGGCCGGCCTGCAGCCGTCCGTGATCGCGGACGGCCTGGAGGGCGGTCAACGCCGACACGGGGACGGCAGCGGCCTCCTCGAAGGAAAGGTTCGCCGGCTTCGGCGCCAGCTTGTCCGCCTGGACTGCGGCGTACTCGGCAAAGGAGCCGGCGCCGGACCCGAACACCTCGTCGCCCGGACGTACTCCCGTCACGTCCGAGCCCACGGTTTCGACGGTTCCGGCCAGGCTCCGCCCCGGGTTGAGGTACTTCGGCCTGCGCAGCCCGAAACCGGCGACCCGGATGGGGTAGGGCAGCCCGGCCATGATGTGCCAGGTCCCTCGGTCCACGCTGGCCGCCCGCACCCGCACCAGCACCTCGCCTGCACCGATCGTCGGCCGCTCCACCTGCGCCAGGCGAAGGACGTCCTCGGGAGTGGCGCCGTAGTGGTCCTGCACGATCGCCGTCATAGTGACCCCGGCGGTCATGGGCATCGCCTCGTCGCGCTCTGCGGTCTTCATCGGGTGCTCCTCTTCCTCGAGTGCTTACGTCGTAAGTAATATACTTACATGGTAAGTTTGTCAAGGAGTAGAGGAGATGTCGTCGATGACCACAGCCGAACGACCAGCGTGAAGCCCCGGAGATCCCTCGACCGGGAGCAGGTCCTCGGGATCGCGATGCGCTTCGCCGACGAGCACGGTATCGGGGCCCTCACGATGCGCAAGCTCGGTGAGGCGGCCGGGGTCGAGGCGATGTCGCTCTACAACCACGTCGCCAACAAGGACGACCTCCTGGACGGCATGATCAACCTGGTCCTCGGCGAGATCGAGCTGCCCAGCCCAGGCGACCCCTGGAAGCGGGCCATGCGGGACCGGGCGATTTCCATGCGCAAGGTCCTCACCCGCCACCCCTGGGCCATCAGCATCATCAACACGCGGACCTCGCCCGGTGCAGCGACGCTGCGACACCACGACGCCGTCATCGGCTGCCTCCGGGATGGGGGCTTCTCGATCGGGCTGACGGCGCACGCTTTCGCCGCCCTCGATAGCTACATCTATGGCTTCGTGCTCCAGGAGCAGACTCTGCCGATCGGCACCGACGACGAGAACGCCGAACTCGTCCACACCATGATGGCCCAGTTCCCGGCCGACGCGTACCCCCGCCTGGCCGAATTCACCTTCGAGCACATCCTCCGGCCGGGTTACAGCTTCGCCGTCGAGTTCGAGTTCGGGCTCGATCTCCTCCTCGACGGCCTCGAACGGGCCCGCCGAGCGGCCCCCCGGCGCAGGAAGGCGTAAGTCAGGACCGGTAGGACTCAGGTTCCGTTTCGCCAATCGCGCTGGCCCCGGAGAAGGTGACTGGCTCATCCCGCATCGGT
>JALYZO010000066.1 GCA_030945745.1 Actinomycetota bacterium | reverse complement strand
GCGTTGGGCAGCGTCCAATAGCACTCGACGCCACCATCGCCGCCGGCACCATGCAGTGAGACGAATGTGGCGTCGGCCGCGGGCGGCTCTTGTGCCACCTGTCGACAGATGAACTGCTCGTACCCGTCGCGTTGCCCGCCAGGGCCGAGTGACCGAATCCGCGCAAAATCGATATCGGGGATGTTCACCGGATGTGTCCTTCGGAACGCTGAGGTCGGAGTCGTCGGGGCACGGGAAAGACGCTATCGGTCCACCTCGACGCTTGCGGCAGGCGTTGACGAGACCCGGACCCCTTCACGCCGGTCGCGGTATGACGCTGTGAATTGATGGCCACCGATGGAGCGACACTCGCCCCTAACGACGGTCACCCGCGGCGTGTCAGCGTTCAAGTATTTCCCTAGCTGAAGCGTCGGTCGTTCAAGTATTTCCCTAGCTGGTCGTTCACGGAATTCCCTGGTCCCGTGTGGGGACGAGGATCCACCCGTCGGGCTCCTTGCACGTGTAGCACCTTGCTCGCCATCTAGACGAGCGAGGTCCGAACTTGGCAAGGAGAAGTTTCGAAGTGATCGATGTTGTTGAGATCCTGCAGCACTGGCACGCCGGCCGGCCGAAGTCGGTGGTGGCGTCGAGTGTGGGGGTTGACCCCAAGACGTGTCGCAAGTACATCGCTCCGGCGGAAGCGGCCGGTTTGAGGCCGGGTGGTCCGTCGTTGTCGAGGGCAGAGTGGGCTGAGTTGGTTCGGGGCTGGTTCCCCGAGTTGGTCGACGCCCACGCTCGCAGTCTGACGTTCCCGGCTATCGACGCCCACCGCGCGACGATCGGCGAGATGTTGAAGTCGAACACGGTGGCCACGGTCCATCAGCGGTTGCGTGACGAGTCCGAGCTGGCCGTGTCAGCCACAAGCTTCCGTCGCTACGTGTGGTCGGAGTTCCCCGACACCGTCGACGCCTCGAAGGTCACCGTGATGCGGCCCGAGGTCCCGGCGGGCGAGGAAGGCCAAGTCGACTACGGGTTCTTGGGTTCGTGGACGGATCCGGTGACCGGCCGGGTCCGGCGGATCTGGGCGTTCGTGATGGTCCTGGCCTGCTCGCGGCACATGTTCGTGCGCCCGGTGGTGGGCATGGACCAGCTCGCCTGGGTGGTCGCCCATGTGGAGGCGTTCGCGTTCTTCGGTGGGGTCCCGCGTCGACTTGTGAGCGATAATTTGAAGACGGGGGTGATCAAACCGGACCTGTATGACCCGAAGCTGAACCGGGCCTACGTGGAGATGGCCGATCATTACGGGGTGCTGATCGATCCTGCTCGGGCGCTCAACCCCTGTTATCCGGCTATAGCTGGGCAAGGGGAACCCCGGGGACTACCCTGGTTCATGGCTCCTTGAAGTGGTGCTTGCTTTCTCTCGACACATGTGGCATAGCTGTGTGTCGTGAACGACAGCAATGGGATTCGTCTGGAGGCGCGGGGTCGTGGCTGGGCGCTGGCCGGCGACGGTGCGGCCGGTCTGGGGCTGGCGAACGACTACCTGGATCATCTGGCGGATCGGAACTACTCGCCGCGCACGGTGCGCTCGTATGGGCTGGACCTGTTGGCGTTCTGCCGGTGGCTTGCCGGCGAGGGGGTCGGTCTCGACGCGGTGTGCACCGACGTGATGTTGCGGTTCTTGGCGTTCTGCCGTTCGGCGGTGGTGCCGGGGCGGCCGGGCGGGAACGTGTTCTCGATCCGTGACGGGCGCAACGCCGGGTATGCGCCGACCACGATCAACCGGCGGCTGGCGGCGATCTCGGGGATGTACGAGTTCCGTTCGATGCGAGACCCCGAGGCGGTGAGCCCGATGCCGAGGAGGAAGGCGGCGAGGGCGACGACGTCAGGTGAGCGGTCCGGGTTGCTCGGTCATCTGGCCCGACCGCATGCCCGCTCGGCTCTGCGGGTCCGAGAGCCGCGGCGGCTTCCTCGGGGGTTGGACCGGGCGGAGGCCACGGCGCTGGTCGGGAGCCTCAGGTGCTGGCGGGATCGTTCCATGGCGGGCCTGATGCTGTACTCGGGGCTGCGCTCAGCGGAGGTGCTCGGCCTCGATGTCCGCGATGTCGACATTGGACGGCGCTGGGTGCGGGTGGTGGGCAAGGGCGACAAGGAACGACGCGTCCCGTTGGACCCTGATGTGGCTGGCGTCATTCAGGCCTACCTGTTGGCGGAGCGGCCTGAGACGACCTCATCAGCGTTGTTCGTGGTGGCCAAGGGCGTCAACAGGGGCCGGCGGCTGAGTCCGGCGGGGTTGCGCACCGTGTTCCGCTATCACCGGGCCCGCTCCGGGGTGCCCGCCGGGCACCCTCATGCGCTGCGCCATACTTTCGGGACGGCTCTGGCCGAGGCCGGGGTTGATCTTGCGGTCATGCAGGCGCTGTTGGGCCACGACCATGTCGAGTCGACTGCCGCGTATATCCATCTGGCCCCGGCCCATGTCCGAGCCGAGTTCGACGCCGCCCGGGCCCGTCAGCGAACCCGGGTCTGACGTGGATCCGCTCGGCGCCTACCTGGCACATCTTGACGCCACCGGCCGGCGCAGCCCGCCGGCGCGCACCGCGGCCCGGAAGTTCTTCGCTCGCTGGCCTGACCCCGCAGCGTGGGCGGCCGAGGACCTCGCGATCAGGTTGGGGGCGGATGCCGCCACTACCGGCCTGATCGGCTGGTTGATGCTCGGCGGGCTCGTCCATCCCGGCTACGACTACTTGGTGGCCCGCAAGCTGGCGTCGCTGTGGCGGGAGCTGCCCGGCACCGCCATGGCTGGCGACGTGGAGCGGTTCTTGGCTGGCGCGGCCGCGATCGGCTACAGCGAACGTGCCCGCTCGGGGATGGCCTCGCAGGTCGCGGTCCGTCTGCTCATCGAGACCGGCCGTGGTCTCGACGGTCTGACTGACGCCGACTTCGACGCTCTCGCTGTTGCATGCGCAGCCCGCTCGGAGCGAACGGGCAAGGGCTGGCGTCACTACTCCGGTGCCATCTACGCCAGCCGCCTGGTGCTGTTCCATCTCGGTGTCTTAGACGACCCTCCCGTCGACCCCAAGACCCTGCTACGCAAGAGCTTCGAAGCGCGCATGGCCGATGTCGCCGACGCGCTCCGGCCGAGCTTCGTGGCCTACCTGGACCGGCTGGTGGGCACCCACTCGCGCCTGACCATCGACGGGATCGCCACCCGCCTGGCGCATTTTGGCCGCCACCTGGCTGTCGTGGATCCCGCCCTGGACTCGCTTGCCGGCCTTGACCGCCGCTGCCACATCGAGCCCTACTTCACCGCGGTGGCCAAGGCCCGGTCGTCGCGCGGCGACGGCCCGCTGGCAGTGGCCACCCGGCGGGCCAGGGTAGTGACGGTCAGCTCGTTTCTGGGCGACATCGCCGAGTGGGGCTGGCCCGAGGCCCCGACCCGGCGTCTGGTGTTCCGCTCCGACATCCCCAAACTGCCCCGACCGTTGCCCCGCTACCTTCCACCCGACGCCGACCGGCGTCTAGCCCAAGCCCTGGAGGGTTCCGCCAACCGCCTGTTCGCCGACGCGTTGTTGCTGGCCCGGGCGTGCGGGTTGCGCATCGGCGAGCTCGTCGATTTGGAGCTCGACTGTGTGCACGAGGTTCCCGGTCAAGGAGCGTGGCTGAAAGTCCCACTGGGCAAGCTCGACACCGAACGGATGGTCCCCCTCGACGACGAGACCGTCGCCATCATCGACCGCATCGCCGCCGTGCGCTCTTCGGGGAGACCCATCCGCCATCCCCGCACCGGCCGGCCCGTCGAGTTCCTGCTCACCCACCACGGCAGACGGCTGTCCATGAACGCGTTGCGCGCCGAGCTGAGCCGCTGCGCCGCCGACGCCGGGATCGACCACGCCACCCCCCACCAGCTCCGCCACACCTACGCCACCGCCTTGGTGAACGCAGGGGTCTCGCTGCAAAGCCTCATGGTCCTGCTCGGCCATCAGACCGCGGCGATGAGCCTGCGATATGGCCGGCTCTTCGACGTCACCGTGCGCGACGAATACGAACGTGCTCTGACCATGGCCAAGACCCGCATGAGCGGAGTGTTGCCCGAAGCGACCCCGGTGACACTGCACACGAACTGGCGCGACGCCCCCATGATCAAGTCCCGCCTCTCTGGCGGCTACTGCATACGAGCCGAAGCCCAAGGCACCTGCACCTACGCCAACATCTGCGAGCACTGCCCCAACTTCCGCACCGACACCACATCGCTCGGCGTGCTCGCCGCCCAACGCGTCGACACCGAAGCACTCGCCATCGACGCCGAACGAAGAGGATGGATCGACGAAGCCGACCGACACCACCGACT
>JALYZO010000219.1 GCA_030945745.1 Actinomycetota bacterium | reverse complement strand
CCCCCCACCCCGAGGTGGTGGCGAGGGATCGAGGTGACGGGCATCGGTCAGCGTCCTGATCTCCTGAGCGGTGGACGGGTTGGTTGGACAGCGGGGCTGGACTGCAACCTAGTCTGAGACTGAGTCTCAGTGCAAGAAGGTCCCGCGTCAGGCCGACCCCATCTGTTTCTATGAGGAGGTGCCGAACGACGACCTCCATCCCGTGGTCGAGGAACGCCTCCGGCGGGCCGATCAGCGCTACACGGCCGGTCGGCGGGCCATCATCGATCTCCTCGTCGGTGCCGGCCACCCGGTCAGCATCGGCGACATCGCCGGCATCAACCCCGGCCTCCCTCGAAGCTCGGCGTACCGCCACCTGGTCGACCTGCAGTCCGCCGGCATCGTTCGCAGGGTGGCGGCGAATGACGAGTTCGCCCGCTTCGAGCTGGCCGAGGACCTCACCGAGCACCACCACCACCTGTGCTGCACCAACTGCGGGAGGGTGGTGGACATCACCCTGTCGGCCCGCACCGAACGGAGCCTGGAGAACCACCTGGACGACCTGTGCCGTGAACAGGGCTTCCAGGCCATGAGCCACCGCGTCGACGTCCTGGGGTTGTGCGAGGACTGCGGCTGAGTGGCCGTCAGATCGACAACACTGCTCATCATGGACGTGCACCTGCTCGACGGCACCTACGAGCTGTTCCGCCACTTCTTCGGCGTGCCGTCCCACGTCACCGCCGACGGCCACGAGGTCGGCGCCGTGCGGGGCGTGCTGTCGTCGGTGCTGAGCATGATCGACGATGGGGCCACCCATGTGGGGGTGGCCACCGACCATGTCATCGAGTCGTTTCGCAACGCCATGTGGCCCGGGTACAAGACCGGCGCGGGCATCGAACCCACCCTCTACGGCCAGTTCGGGGTCCTCGAGCTGGCCCTCCAGGCCATGGGGGTCACCGTGTGGCCGATGGTGGACTGGGAGGCTGACGACGCCATGGCCAGCGCCGCCAAGGTCGCCGCCGCCGACCACAGGGTCGCCCGCGTCGTCATCTGCACCCCGGACAAGGACCTGGCCCAGTGCGTGTCAGGGCAACGGGTGGTCCAGTTCGACCGTCGCCAGCAACGCCTGGTGGACGAGGACGGCGTTCGAGCCAAGTTCGGGGTGAACCCGGCTTCGATCCCCGACTACCTGGCCCTGGTGGGCGACAGCGCCGACGGTTTTCCGGGCCTGGCCGGGTGGGGCCCCAAGTCGGCGGCCGTCCTGGTGGCCCACTACGGCCACGTCGAGGCCATCCCCGACGCTCCGGGCCAGTGGGAGGTCTCGGTCCGGGGCGGCCAGAAGCTGGCGGTGACGCTGAGCGCTCACCGGCAGGAGGTCCTGTTGTTCAAGGACCTGGCCACGTTGCGCACCGACCCCCCGGTGCTCGACGACATCACATCGCTGTTTTGGTCCGGGCCCACCGACGCCTTCGAGGAGGTGGCCGAACGCCTCGACGCCGCCGCCATCGCCCGACGGGCCCGGAGCCTGGCCGGGCGCTAGCGGACCGGGCGGCGCAGCGCTCGGCCAGGTCGGGTGTGCCGGGACGATCTAGGTGGCCGACTCGTCGAACACGGCCATCTGCGGCGTACCGACGGCCACGTCGAGCAACTCGTGGTAACGGGATCTGGGCACCTCGATGGCACCCAGTGAGGCCAGGTGAGGGGTGAGCCACTGCACGTCGAGGAGGTTGGCGCCGCCGGCCCGCAGGCGTTCGACGAGGCCTACCAGGGCGACCTTGGAGGCGTCGGTGCGGCGGTGGAACATCGACTCACCGGCGAACAGGCCCCCGATGGCCAGGCCGTAGAGGCCGCCGGCCAGCTCCCCGTCGACCCACGCCTCGACGCTGTGGGCCCAACCGTCGTGATGGAGGCGGGTGTAGGCCCGGCGGATGCTCCTGTCGATCCAGGCCCCGTGGCGGGACGGGTCGGCGCAGGCGGCGATGACCGCCTCGAAGGCCGTATCGATGCGGATCTCGAAGTGCGGGAGGGACCTACGCAGTGACCGGCTGACCTTCAAACCCTCGAAGGGCAGGACGCCGCGGGGGTCCGGCGACCACCAGGCCACCTTCCTGGCTCGCCAGGGCATGGGGAACATCCCCGCCTGATAGGCCGCCAGCACCGTCCCGGGTTCGAGATCGGCGCCGATGGCCACCACCTCGCTGTCCCCGGTGCAGCGGGCGATCTCATCAGCGCCGTGAGGGAACCGCCATGGAGTCTCGGGAGGTCGGCGGGGGGTGACCACGAAGGCCAGTTTGCCGTCCTCGGCGGGGGCGATGGCGAGTGGGGGGCGGTTACCCTCGTGTCGTGTCCGAGCACCCGATGACCGAACGCCTCTCGCAGCTCGCCGAGCGTCGGGAGGCGGCCCTCCACGCCGGATCGCCTCGCGCCGTCGAGCGCCAGCATGCCAAGGGCAAGATGACGGCCAGGGAACGCATCGACTACCTCCTCGATGACGATTCGTTCTCCGAGCTCGACATGTTGGCCCGGACCCGGGCGACGGGGACGCCGGAGGGCCAGCGGCCCTACACCGACGGGGTCGTCACCGGCTTCGGGACGATCGACGGGCGCAAGGTGTGCCTGTTCAGTCAGGACTTCACGGTGTCGGGCGGGTCGTTGGGCGAGGTGTTCGGCGAGAAGATCCACAAGGTCATGGACCTGTCGTCGCGCCTGGGGGTACCCATGATCGGCATCAACGACGGCGGGGGGGCCCGGGTGCAGGAGGGCGTGGTCGGCCTCCACTACTTCGGGGGGATCTTCAAGCGCAACGTCGATGCCTCAGGCGTGGTTCCCCAGGTCAGCGTGGTCATGGGCAGCTGCGCCGGCGGCGCCGTCTACAGCCCGGCCATGACCGACTTCATCTTCATGGTCCGCGAGACCTCGCAGATGTTCATCACAGGTCCCGATGTGGTCAAGACGGTCACCGGCGAGGACGTGACCCTCGAGGAGCTCGGTGGCGCCGTCACCCACGCCACCAAATCGGGGGTGGCCACCTTCGTCGCCCCCGACGAGAAGGCCTGCCTCGAGGAGGTGCGCTACCTGATGAGCTTCCTGCCCTCCAACAACATGGAGGAGCCGCCACGCCTCGACACCGGTGACGACCCGGAGCGACTCACGCCCGAGTGCTCGAAGCTGATCCCGGCCAGCCCCAACCAGCCCTACGACATGAAGAAGGTCATCGCGGCCGTCGTCGACGATGGTGACTTCGTCGAGTACCACGCCATGTGGGCCCTCAGCCTGGTGTGCGGGTTCGCCCGCATCGACGGCTACGTGGTGGGCATCGTCGGCAACCAGCCACAGGTGCTGGCCGGCGTCCTCGACATCGAGAGCTCGGAGAAGGGGGCCCGCTTCGTGCGGACCTGCGACAGCTTCAACATCCCGCTCGTCACCTTCGTCGACGTCCCCGGCTTCATGCCCGGCACCGACCAGGAGTACGGGGGCATCATCCGCCATGGCGCCAAGCTCCTCTATGCCTACTGCGAGTCGACCGTGCCCCGCATCCAGATCATCACCCGCAAGGCGTACGGCGGCGCCTACGTGGTCATGAACTCCAAGTCCATCGGCGCCGATCTGGCCTACGCATGGCCGTCCGCCGAGCTTGCTGTCATGGGTCCTCAAGGGGCGGTCGACATCGTCTACCGCCGGGAGCTGGCCGAGTCGGCAGACCCCGCGTCGCGCCGCGCCGAGCTGGTCGAGGAGTACACCGAGCGCTTCGCCAACCCGTACCTGGCCGCCGAGCGGGGCTACATCGACGACGTGATCGACCCGGCGGACACTCGCAAGGTGCTGGCCCGCAGCCTGGACCTGCTCCGCACCAAGCGTGAGGAGCTGCCTCGCCGCAAGCACGGGAACGTGCCCCTGTGATCCCCGAAGCCGGCACCGCCGGGGGCACGCCCACGGAGGCCGAGGTGGCCGCCATCGTGGCCGCTGTCGAGGCCCTGTGGCCCCGTCCGGTGGCTGGTCATCCGGCTCCCTCCGGCCCCCCTCCCTGGCGGTTCTCCGGGCGGTGGTGGGCCCGGCCTGTCGCCGCTCGCCGCAACCGGCCCTGGGTCCGCCCGCCGGGCTGAGGGGTGCCCGGGGAG
This sequence comes from Actinomycetota bacterium, assembly GCA_030945745.1. Lineage (GTDB taxonomy): Bacteria > Actinomycetota > Acidimicrobiia > Acidimicrobiales > Palsa-688 > JALZAH01. The sequence continues at coordinate 12,994 of JALYZO010000219.1, read as the reverse complement.
GTCTGGACCGTCGCCGATGATGAGGCGGTCATCTTCGACGGAACAACCGTGGCTGTGCGCCACGGGCTGGCGCCGGACACCGACTACCGCGACGGCGATGTCACATGGCGGACCCTGCCCCGCCCCGGGGGCGAGCTCCTGGCCACGGTGACCGCCGTCAACGACCTGCACTTCGGCGAGACCGAGTGCGGGTTGTTGATCGACATGAACCTGGGCCCGGTGTTGTCCTCCGCGCCCGGCGCCCCGCCCTACCCGACGATGATGAACACCGCAGCGGTGGCGGAGATGGAGCTGCTCGACCCGGCGGCGGTCATCGTCAAGGGCGATGTCACCACGGTCGGCCTCGCGGCGGAGTACGACGCCTTCGAGGCGTGCTACCGGCCCACGTTCGGCGATCGGCTTCACATCACCCGGGGCAACCATGACAACCGCGCCACCTTCGCCGCCTTCACCGCTCCCCTGCATGAGGCCGTAGTCGTGCCCGGAGCCGTCCTGGCGCTGGTCGACACGTCCCGGCCGGGGGAAGGCGGAGGATCGCTCGACGCCGGGCAGCTGGCCTGGTTGGACGACGTGGCCGCGTCCGCCGACCGTCCCGTCCTGGTCTTCGGCCACCATCCGTGCTTCGAGGCGGGGGCAGACGACTGGATGGGTGCGGCGTCCCACCTTGCTACTGAGGACTCCGAGGCGCTGATCGCGCTCGTCGCCCGGCGACCGGCAATCGTCGGATACTTCTCCGGCCACACCCATCGCAACCGGGTGCGACGTTTCGCGGCGACGGGTGACGTCCCGTTCGCCGAGGTGGGCAGCGTCAAGGACTTTCCCGGCAGCTGGGCCGAGTACCGCATCTTCGAGGGAGGCATCCTGGCCGTCCACCGGCGCCTCAGTGACCCGGCGGCCCTGGAGTGGAGCGAGTCGTGCCGGGCGCTGTTCGCAGGGCTCTACCCCCGCTACGCCGGAGGGGACCCGGGCGACCGCAGCTACCCCGTGTGGCCCAGGAGCCCAAGGGCACGCGAGGCAACGTGAGCAGCTACCCGCCGGCAGGAAGCAGCAAACCTGTGTGCAACCTGAGGAACTTTTCCCCGTCCTGGGGAAAAACCTGTGGACGGAAGCGTTCAACCCCTGGGGAGTGACAGTGGGTCCTCCCCTTCGGGGTGCCCGTCAACCCTGCCGGGCACACCGGCCAACTTGACAGCGGCGCGGCCGGTCGGGGTGAATCTTGGGATGCGCAGAACGAGACAGATGGTCACCGGGGTCGCCGCGTTGCTCGCCCTCGGCTTGGTGGCCGCAGGCTGCAACTTCTCCAAGACCGGTGCGGTAGCGGCCAACGCCCCCGACCTGGTGACCGTCCTGCCGGTCGTGGGGGGTCAGGCGACATCGGTCACCCTTGACCCGGCGACGGCGTCAACTCTGGCCACCTTCGGCATCTCGTTGCACCCCACCGGGAGCGCCTCGGGGCAGGGATCGGTGGTCAGCTTCCCGATCACCTCGGGCTACGCCGAGGTCCATTCCCGCCGTGACGCCCAGCCCGGCTGGATCGACGGTTCCCTCGAGCACGCCGGCAGTGGCCTCGACCTCGTCGGCCTGGCCGCCACCGTCCATCTGAGCGACTTCGTGGTCGACCCCGGCAACTCGATGCTCTACGCCACCGTCAACGGCAAGGCCGGGGTGCCCCTGTTGCTCCTCGACGGCACCAAGGTCGACGAGTCGGTGAACGACGCCAACCAGGTCGTCCTGCGGGGGACGCTGGCCAAGCTCACGCAGGCGGCGGCCGACGTGCTGAACCAGGCCTTTGCCACGGCGATCAGTGCGGGCCTGCCCCTCGGCCAGGTCGAGGTCGTTGCCTCCGGGTCCGCCACCACCTACGACGCCAACAAGGACCACGTCACCGCCATCTCTTCGCTGAGCGGCACGTCGACGACGCTGACCGTGGAGCCCTCCGTGGTGTCCACCCTGACGTCGGCCGGCCTGGTGCTCACCCCGACCGGCGGGGCCACGTCGCCCGCACCTGGGGCCGTCACCTTCCCGATCACCGGCGGCTTCGCCGCCATCCACGACAACCGCGGCTTCTCGCCGGGCTACGTGGTCGGGACAATCGACCACCAAGGCAGTGGCATCACCATCGGTCCGGCGGCCGCCGCCGGGGGGGCCAACTCGGTCAGCTTGTCGGACTTCGTGGTCGACCCCGGCGACTCGGTCCTCACGGGCACCGTGAACGGGAAGATCGGCGTCCCCCTGTTCTTCCTCGACGGCAGCAAGCTGCGCGTCGACCCCCGCGACGGTGGGGTCACCCTTGACGGGACCGTGGCCCAGCTGACCAGCGTGGCGGCCGGCGCGTTGGACAAGGCCTTCGGCACTGCGGTGTTCACGCCGGGTATGGCGGTCGGTACCGTGCACCTGGTGGCCAACGGGTCATAGCCCGGAGGGGCTCACCTTTGAGTCGGAGCTCAGGCGGGCTGGTGGGCCGAGGCGGCCAGGTCGGCCAGGTCAGCCATGATGCGCGCCAGCTCGAAGTCCTTGGGGGTGTAGACGGCTGCCACCCCCTCGGCGGTGAGCCGCCTGGCGTGCTCGGGGGGGATGATGCCCCCGAGAACCACGGGGGCGGTGACGCCTTCCGCCCGGAGCCCGGCGAGGATCTCGGGCACCAGGGCCAGGTGTGACCCGGAGAGGATGGACAGGCCGATCAGGTCGACATCCTCGTCCCGGGCGGCGGCCACGATGGTTGCCGGTGTCTGGCGGATGCCCTGGTAGATGACCTCGAAGCCGGCGTTGCGGGCGGCCACGGCGATCTGCTCAGCCCCGTTGGAATGCCCGTCGAGACCGGGTTTGGCGACCAGGAGCCGGGGCGGGCCGCCGTGCCTGCGCACCAGGTCGGCCACCTTGGCGGCTGCCGCGGCCATGGGGCCGGTGGTCAGGATCCCGACGCCCCCGCCGACCCCTGTGGGAGCCCGGTACTCGCCCCACACCTGGCGCAGGGCGCCGGCCCACTCGCCGGTCGTGCCCCCGGCCCGAGCCAGCGACAGCGTCGCCGGCATCAGGTTGTCGGCGCCCACCGCCACCCGGCGGAGCTCATCGAGGGCCCGGTTCAGGGCGTCGCCGTCCCGACCGATCCGCCAGGCGGTCACGTCGTCCACCAGCTCCGCCTCGACGGTGGGGTCGACGGCCAGGATGGACCCGTCGCCGCCCAGCGGGGAGGGCTCCGTGGTCTCGAAGCGGTTCACGCCTACCACCGTCTGGTCGCCGGCCTCGATGCGCGCCGTGCGAGCCGATTGGCTGGCCACCAGGGCCTGCTTCATGTCGTCGATGGCGCCAAACGCCCCACCGAGCTCCAGGATGCGGTCGAGCTCGGCGCCCGCCTCCTCCATAAGGGCGGAGGTTCGGCCCTCGATGACGTGCGAGCCGGCGAAGATGTCCCCGTACTCGAGCAGGTCGGTCTCGAAGGCCAGGATCTGCTGGATGCGCAGCGCCCACTGCTGGTCCCAGGGACGGGGGAGCCCGAGGGCCTCGTTCCACGCCGGCAGCTGGATGGCCCGGGCCCGGGCGTCCCTCGACAGGGTGACCCCGAGGGTCTCGAGGACGATCCGGGGGATGTTGTTCTCCGGCTGCTGCTCGGTGAGGCCCAGCGAGTTGACCTGCACCCCGTAACGGAAACGGCGGGCCCTGGGGTCGGTCACGCCGTAGCGATCGGCGCAGATCCGGTCCCACAGGGCGGTGAACGCCCGTTGCTTGCACACCTCCTCGACGAATCGGATGCCCGAGTTGCAGAAGAACGAGATCCGGCCTACCACGCCGGTCATCTCCTCGGGTTCGACCTGGCCCGAGTCGCGGACCCCGTCGAGGACGCCGACGGCGGTGGCCAGGGCGTACGCCAGCTCCTGGACGGGGGTGGCGCCCGCCTCCTGGAGGTGGTAGCTGCACACGTTGATCGGATTCCACTTTGGGGCGTGCTTCACCGACCAGGCGATGGTGTCGACGGTCAGGCGGCGGCTGGCGTGGGGAGCGAAGATGTAGGTCCCCCGCGACAGGTACTCCTTGACGATGTCGTTCTGCACCGTCCCGGTCAGGGCGGCGGTGGGGACCCCGCGGTCGTTGGCGTGAGTCACGTAGAGCGCCAGGAGCCACGCGGCGGTGGCGTTGATGGTCATGGACGTGTTCATCCGCTCGAGCGGTATGCCCTCCATGAGCTGCGCCATGTGGCCGCGGTGGACGATGGGGACGCCAACCTTGCCGACCTCACCCGCCGCCTGGGGATCGTCGGGGTCGTAGCCCAGCTGGGTGGGCAGGTCGAAGGCCACCGACAGGCCGGTCTGGCCCTTGGCCAGATTGGTCCGGTAGAGGGCATTGGACGCTCGCGCCGTGGAGTGGCCGGAGTAGGTGCGCATCACCCACGGGCGGTCGCGGCGCCCGGCGCCCGGGCCGGCGTGGGCCGGTTCGTCGGGAGCTGTGGCTGGGCCGTTGGGAGCGGTGGCTGGGCCGTTGGGAGCGGTGGCCATGTCCCATCCTGGCACGGCCCGGAGTGTGTCGTGCCGAGCCGATACGATGCGGGATGTCCCGGAGAAGGGGACATCCACCCACGGGAGGAGCGGGCGCCCCACCCTCCGCCACCTTCGGCTGGGGCCGAGGCGTCCGCCCCCTCCCGGGCACCCCCGCGGCCACCTTCCCGGCGGGCATCGGCGTCCCCGCAGCGTCGGTTGCGGCTACCGTGAGCGGGCCATGCCCAGGCGCTGCCTCGTTGCCGCCGCCCAGGACCGCGTCCGTCCGTATCGCCAGGATCCGACCTTCGTGGAGCACCGCCGACGCCTGCTCGGGCGAGCGCACGGGCGGGTCCTCGACCTCAGCCTGCGCCCGCAGGCCAACCGGGCGCTGTACCCGAGCACTGAGGTGGACACGCTGACGTTGGTCTCCGGCGGGCCGGCGCCCGCCGAGGTGTGGGTCAGCGCCCCACAGGACGGCGCCGACGGGCCGACCGGTGACGCCCGGCTGATGACCGGCCCGCTCCACGCCGACACGTTTGCTCCGGCCAGCTTCGACACCGCCGTCTCCGTGCTCACGCTGTGCACCGTCGAAGCGCTCCAACCGATGCTCGAGGCCATCGAGCGGTGGCTGACGCCCGCCGGTCAACTGTTGATGGTCGAGCACATCCGGGCCACCGGCTTCACGGCCATGGCTCAGTCGCTGGTCACTCCCGTCGAGCGGAACCTGATGGGAGGCTGCCGCCTGGACCAGGACCTCGTCGGTGCCTGCCGGCGGACCGATCTGGACCTGACCGACGCGGCCCGGTTCTCGCTGCGGGTCGCCGCTAGCCTCCCCATCCCGTGCCTCGCCGGCCTGGCCCGGCCCCGAGCCCGCAATCGAGATCGGTCATGAGCGAAACCAACCCCTCCCCCGTCCCGTCCCCGGAAGGCCTGCCCGGCGAGGACGGAGACGCCCGAGGGGCCGCCGGCCTCCCCGGCCCGCTGTGCCTGGTCGGGGGGGCGGAGTGGACCGAGGGCTGCACGTTCGACCAGGAGCTGTGGGAGATGGCGGGCCGCCCCGAGGTGGTGGTGCTGCCCACCGCGGCGGCCTACGAGCACCCGGCCCGCCACGTCGAGGCGGCCACCTCCTGGTTCGCCACCTTCGGGGCCAAGGTCCGGGGCCTGATGGTCCTGGCCCGGCCGGATGCCGAGGAGGCGGAGGCGGCGGGCGTCGTCGCCGACGCCCGCTTCGTCTACCTGAGCGGGGGTTCGCCGCTCCACCTGCGCTCGGTGCTCAAGGACACCGCCCTGTGGTCCGCCGTCGGTCGAGCCTGGGCGAGCGGAGCGGTCATCGCCGGTTCGTCGGCCGGGGCCATGGTGCTCGGCGACCCGATGGTCGACCCCCGTGGGGGAGCGCTGACGCTCGGGCTGGGTCTCATCGACCATCTCGCCCTGCTGCCCCACTACGACACCTGGTCGCAGGAGAAGGCGGAGCGCACGGTGGAGCTCGCCACCGGCCATCTCCGCATCGCCGCCATCGATGAGCGCACGGCGCTCATCCGGGACCCTGATGGGACGTGGCGGACCGCAGGTGCCGGCGGGGTCATCGTCTACGTCGACGGCCGACCGGCGGGTATCGAGGCGCTGAGCTCGGGGCGCTGAGAGACCGCTGGGTCAGTCGGACTCGGAGATGGTCACCGAGGTGATGGTCACGGCCTCGGCCGGTTTCCCCGACGGCGAGCCGATGGCGTCGATGGCAGCCACCACATCGAGGCCCTTGACGACCTTGCCGAACAGCGAGTACTTGGGTGGCAGTTGCATGCCCTGGGGGCCACTGATGACGAAGAACTGGCTGCCGTTGGTGTTGGACCCGGCGTTGGCCATGGCCAGCGAGCCCAGCTCATAGCGGCCGGGCTTGGGCAGCTCATCGTCGAAGCGATAGCCGGGACCACCGGTGCCGGTGCCCGTCGGATCCCCGCCCTGGAGCACGAAGCCGGGGATCACCCGGTGGAACACGATCCCGTCGAAGTAGTGATACCGGCCCAGGAACACGAAGTTGTTGACCGTCTTGGGTGCGCCGATCGGATCCAACGCGATCGACAGGGTGCCCTTCGCGGTGACCATCTCAGCGCCGTAACGCCTGGTCGGGTCGATGCACATCGGCGGGGGGCCCTGGAAGGTCTGCTGGACGGGGCTGGAGCCGTCAGCTTCGGGGCACGGGCTGGTCATGGGAATCGGGCGTCCTCTCGAAAGCGAAGGTCAGCTGGACGGCGGGGCGGAGCTCGCCGGGGCCGTCGCCGGGGTGGTGTCGCTGGGGGGCGGGGGCGGGGGCGGGGGAGCGGCGGCCAGGATCTTCACCGACTTGATGCGATGGAAGACGGCGGGGGCACCGGCCGAATCGGTGCCACCGTCGGCATTGATCCTGTCCATGATGTTGCTGCCGGCGGTGACCTGGCCGAACATGGAGTAGGCGGGCTTGCCCAGCTTCGAGCCCCCGGACCCCACGACGATGAAGAACTGGCTGCCGTTCGTGTTGGCCCCGGAGTTGGCCATGGCCAGCGCGCCGGCGTCATAGGCATCGGCGCTCTTGGGTGGCTCATCGTTGAACTGGTAGCCGGGGTTGCCGCTCCCGCTGGCGGTCGGGTCGCCGCCTTGGTCCACGAAGCCCTTGACCACCCGGTGGAAGACCGTCCCGTCGAAGAAGTGGTAGCCGGCCAGGAACACGAAGTTGTTGACCGTGGCCGGGGCGTTGGCGGCCAGGAGCTCGACGGTGATGGCGCCGAGGTCGGTGGTGATCGTCGCCGTGTAGGTCTTGGTCACGTCGAGGCAGAACGGGGGAGCGGCGGTGAACTTGGTGTAGTGGGCGGCGGTACCGTCGAGTGCGGGGAAGGGCAGGGGGCCGGGGGCGGGGATGGTGGCCACCGCGTTGCCCTTGGCCGGTACGGTCGGGACGCTGGCCGGGGGTGGTGGAGCGGCCGCTGCGCAGTCGGGGCTGACCGGCGGGGCCGGGAGGGCGTTGAGGGCGGCGGCGGCCGTGGCCGTCAGCTGCCCGGGCGTCGGGACCAGGGGGGCGGGGGCAGTGATGGTCCTGGGTCTCTTCGACGGCCCACCGCTGAAGACCCCACTGGTCACGCCGGCCAGCAGGAGCGCCACGACGACGGCGCCGGCGACCACGCCAGCGCGGCGAAGGTCGCGCCGACGCTTCTGGGCCCGGCGCAGCTCCGCCATCCGGGCTTCCCTACCGGCACGTTGACGGGCACGCTTCTCTGAGGGCACGGCCGCCCAAAGTAGCCGACGGCCCGGACCCGACAGGGCCACGGGAGCGCGCGGAGCCGCTGGTAGCGTGGAACGCCGTGGCGTTGCTCGTGCAGAAGTTCGGGGGCACCTCCCTCGCCGATGCCGACCGCATCCGGACCGTTGCCGACTCCATCGCGCGCCAGGTCCGCCGGGGGGATCAGGTGGTGGTGGCCGTCTCGGCCATGGGCAAGGAGACCGACGAGCTGCTCCTCCTGGCCGCCCGGGTGGCCACGAAGCGGCCCGGGCGGGAGATGGACATGCTCATCACCGCCGGTGAGCGCAAGGCCATGGCGCTGCTGTGCATGGCCCTCAACGATGCCGGTGTGCCCTCGGAGAGCTTCACGGGCAGCCAGGCCGGGATCCTGACCGACACCGACCACACCCGGGCCAAGATCCTCCAGGTGCATCCCGAGCGCGTCCGGGCCTGCCTCGACGCCGGACGGGTGCCGGTGGTCGGCGGGTCCCAGGGCGTGTCCACGGGCCGGGACGTGACGTTTCTGGGCCGGGGTGGCACCGACACCACGGCGGTGGCCCTGGCCCAGGCGCTCAAGGCCGACGCCTGCGAGATCTACACCGACGTGTCGGGTGTGTTCAGCGCCGACCCCCGCGTGGTGCCCGAGGCCCGCAGGTTGCGCCGGGTCAGCTTCGAGGAGATGTTGGAGATGAACGCTGCCGGCTGTCCCAAACCGGCCATGCGTTCGGTGGAGTTCGCCAGGAACCACGGCGTGGCCCTCCACGTCCGCTCGGCCTTCACCTGGGAGCAGGGCACGTGGATCGACGAGGAGGACCCAGCCATGGAACAGGCCATCATCTCCGCGGTGATCTCGGATCGCTCCGAGGCCAAGCTGACCGTCGCCGGGGTGCCCGACCATCCCGGCATCGCCGCCCGGCTCTTCCGGGGTCTGGCCGACCGGTCGATCAACGTGGACATGATCGAGCAGAACGTGTCGAGCGACGGGTGCACCGACATCTCCTTCACCGCGCCCCACGAGGATCTGGAGGCAGCGCTCGCCGTGGTCACCGGGCTCCAACCCGAGATCCGAGCCCGCTCGGTCAGCGCGGATCGCGACATCGCCACCGTGTCGATCATCGGGGCGGGCATGAAGACCCATCCGGGGGTGTCGGCGACCATGTTCGAGGTTCTGGCCGCCGAGGGGATCAACATCGAGATGATCTCCTCGTCGTCCATCCGGCTGACCTGCGTGGTCCGCGCCGAGGTCATGGAGCGGGCCGTGGTGGCCCTGCACCGGGCCTTCGATCTGGAAGGGAGCTAGTGATGGGCGTGACGATGGGCATCTACGGCGCCAGCGGTCAGGTCGGTGGGGTGATGCGCGAGATCCTCAGGGCGCGGATCCTCAGTGGCAGTGCCTCGGGCCTCGAGGGGTCCTCGCTCCGGCTGTTCGCGTCGGCCCGCTCCGCGGGCCGGGAGCTCGATGGCATCACCGTCGAGGACGTGGCCACCGCGGAGCACCGGGGCGTCGACCTGGCCCTGTTCTCCATGGGAGCCGGAGCCTCCAGGGAGTGGGCACCGCAGGTGGCAGCGGCCGGAGCCATCGTGGTGGACAACTCCTCGGCATGGCGGATGGACCCCGACGTCCCCCTGGTGGTCCCCGAGGTCAACGCCGGGGATCTGGGCACCATCCCCAAAGGCATCGTGGCCAACCCGAACTGCACGACGATGGTGTGCATGCCGGTGCTCGCTCCGCTCCACGCCGAGGCCGGCCTGCGCAGCGTGATCGCCTCGACCTACCAGGCCGTGTCCGGTGCCGGGCTGGCGGGGGTCGCCGAGCTGGAGGAGCAGATCCGAGCGGTCGGGGACAAGGCGGCCGCCCTCACCTTCGACGGGTCGGCCGTCCCGTACCCACCGACGACGCAATTCCCCCAACCTGTCGCCTTCAACGTGATCCCCCACGCCGGCACCTTCGTGGACGACGAGACCACCGAGGAGCACAAGCTCCGCGACGAGACCCGCAAGATCCTGGGGATCGCGGAGCTGGCCGTCTCCGTGACCTGCGTGCGGGTCCCGGTCTTCACCGGCCACTGCCTGGCCCTCAACGCCGGCTTCGGCGCACCTCTCTGCCCCGAACGGGCCACGGAGCTGCTCGCCGGGGCGGCTGGGGTCCGTCTGGTGGACGTGCCCACGCCGCTGGCGGCCGCCGGCGTCGACGCCTGCCTGGTCGGGCGCATCCGCACCGACCGGAGCAGGGACGACGGCCGGGGCCTGGCGCTGTGGGTGTCGGGAGACAACCTGCGCAAGGGCGCCGCGCTCAACGCCGTGCAGATCGCCGAGGCCCTCGTCGCCGGTGGACGGTTGCGGAGGTGAGCCTCTGGGCGTCGCCAGGGCCCCCATCACCGACGTGCCTCGCCTTCTTCCTCCCGCAGTACCACCCCATCCCTGAGAATGACGAGTGGTGGGGCACCGGTTTTACGGAATGGACCAGCGTCACCCGGGCCCGACCCCGGTTCCCGGGTCACTATCAACCCCACCTGCCTGCTGATCTCGGTTTCTACGATCTTCGCCTCGAAGAGACCCGAGAAGCGCAGGCCGCATTGGCATCTGCCTACGGCATTGACGGTTTTGTCTATTATCACTATTGGTTCTCGGGTAGGCAGGTGCTCGAACGTCCGGTCGATTCGCTCATCGAATCCGGCCGTCCTGGCCTCCCCTTCTGCCTGGCATGGGCAAACGAGAACTGGACGAGGGCGTGGGATGGTGGCGGCGACCATGTCCTTCTCCGCCAGGAGTACTCCAGGGAGGATGATCTCGCCCACATCCGGGCCCTTCGCTCTGCGTTGACCGATCCCAGGTACATCACCGTGCACGGCAAGCCCGTTCTCCTCGTCTACAAGGCCGCGGGCCTGCCTGATCCGTTGGCGACGTCCGGTCTGTGGAGAGAAGAGGTCGCCCGCTGGGGTCTGCCGGGCCTGTACCTGCTCAAGGTGGAGAGCACCTGGGAGGAGATGGCTCCGCCCCAGGATGCAGGCTTTGACGCGTCCGTTGAGTTTCAGCCCCGGTGGTGGGATCTGCCATCAGCATCGAAGTTGCTGAACAGTGCGGAGCGGGCCTTGGAGAAACGGGGCACGCATCTCACCAAGATTCGCTCGTATCGCAAGATCGCCGCCCGGATGAGTGCCGAGGGGATACCGCCCTATCCTCGATGGCCAGGAGTGACCCCGATGTGGGACAACTCACCTCGAAGGAAGCCGGCTCTCATCCTGGTGGGCAGCACGCCGCAAGCGTACGAGCAATGGTTGGCAGCAGCGCTGGTCAAGGCCAACCAGGTGGCGACGGACCACCCAGCGCATCGGCCACTGGTCTTCATCAACGCTTGGAACGAATGGGCTGAGGGCAACCATCTGGAGCCGGATCAGCGCCACGGCCGAGCCTACCTCGAGGCCAACCTGCATGCCGTTGAGCTTCACCGCCAGAGCCTGGGCTGAGGCGACGGCGTGAGACCCGGTCCTCAGCTGATCTGGTCCGGCAGGCCGATCAGTCGTTAGCCTTCGCTCCGTGAACGCCGGCCTGCGGCCCGATTCAGTGAGCGCTCCATGACCGAGAAGCCGATGACCGAGAAGCTGTCCGACGGCATCGACTTCGAGGTCAACGGCCACGCGGCGATCATCACCATCAACCGACCCAGCGCCCGCAACGCCGTCAACGGCGACGTGGCCACCGGGATCGAGGCCGGCATCGACCGCCTCGAGGGCGACGACGACCTGTGGGTCGGCGTCATCACCGGTGTCCCGCCGGTCTTCTGTGCCGGTGCCGACCTCAAGGAGATCAACGCCGGCAACGCCGCCAAGCTGGGTACCGAGCGGGGCGGTTTCGCCGGGATCACCAAGCGGGAGCGGTCCAAGCCGATCATCGCCGCGGTGGACGGGCCGGCCCTGGCCGGTGGCACCGAGATCGTGCTGTCGTGCGACCTGGTGGTGGCGTCGACGACGGCCCGCTTCGGGATCCCCGAGGTCAAGCGCAGCCTGATCGCCGGCGGCGGCGGGCTGTTCCGCCTCCCGCGCCGGATCCCGTTCAACATCGCCATGGAGGCGGCGCTGACCGGCGATCCGTTCGATGCCGAGACCGCCGCCCGCTTCGGTCTGGTCAACGAGCTGGCGGAGCCGGGGGAGGCGATGGTCAAGGCCCTGGCCCTGGCCGAGCGGATCAACGCCAACGCCCCGGTGGCCGTGCGCGAGACGCGCCACGTGGTCGCCAAGGCGGCCGGTGCCGACGAGGAGAGCGGCTGGAAGCTGAGCGACAAGGCCTTCGGGGTGGCGGTGCACAGTGAGGACTTCTCCGAGGGCCTCACCGCGTTCATCGAGAAGCGGCCGCCAGTCTGGAAGGGCCGCTGAGCGCCTGAGTGTGGGCGGGCAGCGGGAAGGCCTTGTTGAAGCTCGGGTCCATCCTGCAGGTCCCGTTCGGGAAGGACGAGCTCTGCAGACCGGCCGTGGTGCAACACGCCGGCCTCGCCGGTAGCAACGCCGTTGGATCGTCCCCGCCTGTGGGCGCGAAAGATAGCACCTAGGGTGCGCCCGGGCCCGGGTTCAAGGCGGCGTGCAGCGCATCGAGCACGGCGCTCAGCTCCGGCTCGTCACCAAGATCGAGGGCGACGACCTCCCCGTCGCCGGCCAGGCGCAGGAGATGGCCGGTTGCCCCGGTCACAGAGGAGACCGGGTCGATGGTGGCCCAGCTGACCTGGCTCATCTCTCCGGCGTCGAAGGAACCCGCATAGACGGCCTCGAGGGTGTGGCCGCTCTGCAAGGCGGCGCTCGGGCGCACGGCCACCACCCGGATCTCGCGCAGCCCAGGTGCGGTGGCCAGGCTCTGGCGGACCAGGCCGAGCACGTTGGAGGCCAGGACGCTCAGGTACAACCCGTGGCGCTCGGAGTCGGACCGGGGCTGGAGGGTGGCCTTCCCTTTCCGAGGAACGACCGGCCTGGCATCGGGGACGGCGGACAACGGGGGGAGTTGCAGCACGACGCTGGCGGCATCGCCCACGCAGTCGATCGGAGCCGCCGGTGTCTCCCGACGCTCGAAGGCGGCCTCCAGGGCGCCGAGGACATCTTCGATCTCGTTGGCCAACAGGGCCTGGTAGCGGCCGGCCGCCTCCTCGACGGTGGCCCGGTACTCGCTGTTCGCATGCTCGTGGCGGGCGGCCACCTCGCCTGGGGTGGCGCCCGCCGCTTCCCGGCCCGCCCGCCGCCGGGCGCCCGGGCGCCATCGACCGGCGCCCAGGAGCGCCTGGCTGCGC
>JALYZO010000208.1 GCA_030945745.1 Actinomycetota bacterium | reverse complement strand
CCCCCCCCCCCCCCCGCGACGACGCCGAGGGCCACGCACTCCCGCGGCGCCACCCATCCGAACAGCTCGCCGAGCTCGTCGTGGCGAACCAGGGTCATGGTGGCGGCGTCGGTGCCGACGGCGACCTCGAACCATCCGGGTGGTTCCCCCCCGGTGGTCGCCGCATCCAGGGCGTCGACCACCTCGTCGGGTCCTTGCATCATGCCTGCCTCCTCGTGCCTGATCGGTCGAGGGGCAGGTCCGACACCCCGAGCATCGCCAGAGGACCTGCTCCGACGCTACCCGGAGGCCGTGACAGCAACGACCCGCCCGTACCTACGGCTCCGGGGGTGGAGCGGTGAGGCTCAGTCGGGCTCGCAGCCGGCCCTCGGGATCGCGGTCGATGTCGATGTCGCCCCCGACGGAGCTCAGGGCGATCAGGATCGCCGTGGTGTCGTCGGCCACGGTGTCGGGGCCGTCGAAGCCCTCGCAGACCATCATTGCGCTGATGCGCCCTTCCCGGCGCTGGACGTAGAGGTCGTAGCCCTGGCAGTGGCGGGCCAGCGACACGACCAGGAGCGCCACGCTTCGCACGACCACGATGGCCTCCGTCCCGACCGCCGGCGGATCCACCGTCACCCACATCGTGCCCGGCGTACCGGCCTCCTCCCTGATCCGTCCGGCCTCGATGGCGAGGACATCGGCCAGGTCGACGGGGGCTCGGGAGGAGGGGGCGGTGGACGCACCCTCGGCCCCCCGGCGCTCCCACTCGGCGCCCAGGCAGGTCAGGGCCCACAACGCGTCCAGGCGCCCCTCGGCCAGGGCCAGCGCCTCGGCGGGGGTGGCCCGCTTCGCCAGCGCCGCCTCCGCCTCCTCGGCTCGGTTGGTGGCCTGTGTCGCTTGTCGCTGGGCGTCGGCCCCGGAGCTGACGGCGGCATGGCGGTCGGCCGTGGCCCTGGTGACCTGCTGGTCGCGGTCGCCTGCCGCCCGGCGGGCCGCCACCAGAGCCTGGCCTCGTGAGCGGTACAGGCTGGCGGTGACGCCCCCGATCACCAGCAGGGCGACAACGAGCGCGACGACGACGATGCTCACGGCGCCGGCGGCACGACCCTCAGGTGCAATTCCCGCAGCTGGCGCTCGGTGACGGGGGCCGGGGCGTTCATCAGCAGGTCCCGGCCGGTCTGGTTGAGCGGAAAGGCGATGACCTCCCGGAGGTTGGCCTGGTCTTCGAGCAGCATCAGGATCCGATCGAATCCGGGCGCGATGCCGGCGTGGGGAGGCGGACCGTAGTGGAACGCGTTCCAAAGCGCCGGGAAGGACGCCCCGATCCGCTCCGGGCCGTAGCCGGCCAGGGCGAACGCCGCCTCCATCACATCGGGACGGTGGTTCCTCACCGCCCCCGACGACAGCTCCATCCCGTTGCAGACCAGGTCGTACTGGTAGGCCAAGATGTCGCCAGGATCCTGGGTCTGGAGGGCTTCCAGGCCCCCTTGGGGCATGGAGAACGGGTTGTGGGAGAACTCCCAGTCGCCGGAGTCGCCATTGCGTTCGTACATGGGAAAGTCCACCACCCAGCAGAAGGCCAGCGCGTTGGGGTCCGCCAGGTCGAGCTCACGCCCGAGGGTCGTTCGCAGCTCGCCCAGGGCGATGCTGGCGGGCAGGCGGGGGCCGACCGAGGTAACCACGGCGTCGCCGGGCTCGGCGGCCACCGCGGCGGTGATGACGGTCATCTCCTCGTCGGTGAGCTTCTTGGCCAGCGGCCCACGGGTCCCCGCAGCCTCGAGTTGCAGCCAGCTGCCGATGGCTCCCAGCTTGCGGGCGGACTCCGAGAAGAGGTCGAACCACTTGCGGGGCCGCCCGGCGGCGCCGGGGACCCGCAGGGCACGGATGACCTGTCCGGCGCCGGGGGCGTCGGTGAACATCGGGAGGTCTGTGCGCCCACCGAGGTCCCTGGTCAGCTCGGCGAGCTCCAACCCGAAGCGGAGATCGGGCTTGTCGGTACCGAAGCGGTCGATGGCTTCCGCGAAGACCAGGTGCGGCCACTCGGCGTTGGCCTGCTTGGTGGACAGCTCGGTGACGACGCGCCCCAGGAGCGCCTCGACCTCAGCGAAGACGTCCTCCTGGGTGGCGAAGGCCATCTCCAGGTCGATCTGGTAGAACTCGCCGGGACTCCGGTCGGCCCGGGACGCCTCGTCGCGGAAGCATGGGGCGATCTGGAAGTAGCGCTCGATGCCGCTGACCATGAGCAGCTGCTTGAACTGCTGCGGGGCCTGAGGCAGGGCGTAGAACTCGCCGGCGTGGACCCGGCTGGGGACCAGGAAGTCCCGTGCTCCCTCCGGCGAGGACGCCGTCAGGATCGGGGTCTGCACCTCGAGAAAGCCACGCTCGGCCAGGTGGGTCCGCACGAGTTGAGCGAAGCGTGCCCGGGCGGCCAGGCGCTCGACGACCGGCCCCCGGCGCAGATCGAGGTAGCGGTAGCGCAGGCGTGCCTCCTCGCCGACCTCGCTGTCCCGATCCACGGGGAAGGGAAGCACGTCGGCGCCGGAGAGGATCTCGATGTCCGTGACGCTCACCTCCACCATGCCCGTGTCCAGACGGGGGTTGACCGTCTCGGTCGAGCGAGCGACGACATCGCCGGCCACGGAGATGACGCTCTCGGGGCGCAGCGCAGCCAGGATGTCGAACGACGGCCGGCCGGGATGGGAGACGAGTTGCACGACGCCGCCGGGTGCCATGCCGCCGGCGTCGCGAAGGTCGACGAACACCAGCCCCCCGTGGTCTCGGCGAGCCGCGACCCACCCGGCCAGGCGGACGGTGCGACCGACGTCACCGGGTCGAAGAGCTCCACCACGGGCGTCGCGGTAACGGTTGACGGCGAGGGGGCGGGTGACGGGTGGGGGAGAAGACTCGGCCATGGCGCCGCCGAGGCTACTCAGTGTCGGGCAGGGATCCCCGCCCAGTCGATCTCTGCCGCCCAGAACGCAACCAACCCCGCCCCGGTCGTCGACCAGGGCGGGGCTGGCGCTCCGTGCGTGCTCGGGCTAGGAGCCGGCCATCCCGCGTCGGCTGCGGCGCAGGAGGGCGAAGGCCCCACCAGCGAGGGCCAGGAGCGCCACACCGAGCCCGGGCTGCCACAGGCCACCCTGACCACCGGTGCGGGGCAGGATCCCAGGCGTGCCACCGCCTGCTGCCTGCGAGGCCACCGGCGTGGCGTTCGCCGCCGCCGCCTTCTTCACGGTCGGGGCCTTCAGTGTGGTGGTGCCGGCCAGCTTGGTCCCGTTGGTGTTCCCCAGGTTGGTGACGCCGGTGATGCCACCGGTGCAGCCGGCCGACACCGCGGTGGCGTTGGCGGTGTCCTGGATGGTCCCGGGTGGGGAGTCCGCCGGCACCGTCACCGCGATGCTCAGCGCCAGGGGCGGGTTGGCCGGTTGACCCACCGGCGCCACCATGTAGGTCAAGCCGTTGAAGGTGACCGTGGCGTTGGTCTTCGAGGTCTGGTTGATGATGCCCGACTTCGGGTTGACACCCACCACCTGGAAGGTGGGCTGCGGGCCGCCCGGCACATCGGAGATGGTGTCGACCACCTTGAGGTTGACCAGGCTGCACGCCAGGAGGTTGAGCTTGGCCGGGTCCGGGACCTCAATGGTGTAGATGAAGCTGTTGCCGGCCGTGAGGGAGGGGGGGTTCGCCACCTTGACCAGTGGGATCGAACAGGTGAACGAGTTGTCCACCGACGCCCCGGCCACCAGGTGGCCGACCTCCAGGTTGACGAGGGGCAGCAGCGACGCCAGGTTGAGGTTCAGGCCAAGGAGGGTGTACGCCGCACTGGCCGTGTTGCCGGCCGACGCCTGGGT
>JALYZO010000205.1 GCA_030945745.1 Actinomycetota bacterium | reverse complement strand
CCCCCCCCGGCGCGCCCCCGGCCGGCCCCCAGCCCCGCCCCCACCAACCCCGGCACCACCCCAGGCCAGGAATCCCGTCCCCGCACGGCCGGGTCCAGCGCCAGGCGCCTCCGAAGGCCCACCCGGGGGCGCCCAGCCGCCTCTCTCCCCGATGACGAGGCGCGGCCCCGAAAGCATGGCAGCCACTCCCCAACCCACGACCCCCCCTCCCTCAGTGCGCCTTGAAGCGCTCACCGGTCCCAGACCCGGCTGCCAAATGGAGCATCGACGACGTGACAGCAGGCCCGGGTCCAGCCTGGCCAGCGGGACGAACGAGATGCCCGCATCGCTGCAAGAGGCGGTTACCCCGGCCTGAAGCGGGCCTGAAGCGAGGGGAGATGCCCGGCGCCCACGGCAAGGTCTCCGACGGGCATCATGGAGCTGGAGAGCAGATGGCAGACCCGACCACCACCACGATTCCGACGGTCACCCCCGGCGCCTCCCTGCGCCTCCCGCTGTCGTGGCAGGAGTACCAGGCGCTCGGCGAGACACCTCACACCGAGTACGCCGGCGGACTGCTGTTCGTGAACCCCCCCGTCCTCCGCCACGCCAGGGTCATCGCCAGGCTGGGCGAGCTGCTGACGCGGAGCTGCCCGCCCTCCCACGAGGTGCTGACGGGCGCCGGGTGGCGCACCGGCCCGGAGCGAGACCGCATCCCGGACATCATGATGAGCGATCGCGCCGCCATCGGCGACGCGATCCTGGAGGACCCTCCCCCGCTCCTCGTGGTCGAGGTGACGTCTCCGTCGACCCGCGACATCGACACCCGTGACAAGCGAGCCGAGTACGGAGCCGCCGGCGCTGGCTGGTACTGGATCGTCGAGCAGGACGAACCCCTGGTCGTCATCTTCGAGCAGCGGCACGGCGAGATGATCGAGGTGCAACGGCTGACGGAGCAGGCCGTGACCGCCGGGCCTGTCCCCGTCACCATCGACCCCGAGGGCCTGACCAGGGCTTGACCGGGGCTTGACCAGGGCTTGACCAGCTGAGCCCGACGGCCCAACCCCGGCGACGCCCCCTACCCCTTGGCGGCCGCCCACGTGTCGCCCCACGAGATGTTCACGGTGAGCGGCACCCGCAGATCCACTGCACCGGTCATCGCGTCGGCGACCGCCGCCTCGGCAGCGACAGCCTCGGAGGCCGGGACCTCGACGATGACCTCGTCGTGGACCTGCAGGACCAGCCGGCTGGCGAGGCCCTCGGCCCCCAGCGCGGCATCGAGGCGGACCAGGGCGACCTTGAAGATGTCGGCGGCCAGGCCCTGGATCCCGGCGTTCATGGCCTGGCGCTCGCCGGCGGCCCGTATCTGGTATCGGCCGGACTGCAGCTCGGGGATCAGCCGGCGCCGGCCCATCAGTGTCTCGGTGTAGCCGCGGTCCCGGGCCTCGGCGACGACGCGGTCCATGTACGCCCGCACGCTGGGGAACCCCTCGAAGTAGGCCCGCAGGATCTCATCGGCCTCCACCACGGGGATGCCCAGGCGCTGCGCCAACCCGTAGGACTCCATGCCGTAGGCCAGGCCGTAGGAGACCATCTTGGCCTTCGAGCGCATGGCCAGGGTCACGTCGCCGGGCTCCACGCCGTAGATCCTCGATGCGGTGGCCGTGTGGATGTCGGTCCCGGTCAGGAACGCCTCCACCAGACCCGGGTCCTCGGCCAAATGGGCGATGACCCGCAGCTCGATCTGGTTGTAGTCGGCGACCAGGAAGCGCCGTCCCTCGGTGGGCACGAAGCACTGGCGGAAGCGCCGGCCCTCGTTGGAGCGGATGGGGATGTTGTGGAGGTTGGGCTGGTCGGAGCTGAGCCGCCCGGTCCGGGCCACCGTCTGGTTGAACGTGGCATGGATGCGTCCGTCGGCCGATACCTCGGCAAGCAGCGATTCGCCGTAGGTGGAACGCAGCTTCTCGACCTCCCGCCACCGCAGCAGGGCCTCGATGATGGGGTGCTCGCCGCGGAGCTTCTCCAGGGTCTGGGCGTCGGTGGAGAACCCCGTCTTGGTCCGCTTCTGGGGGGCCAGGCCCAGCTTGGTGAACAGGATGTGGCGCAGCTGTGGCGTGGAGCCGACGGTGAAGGGCTCCCCGGCCAGCTCCTGGATCTCCCCGTCGAGGCGGGCCGCCTCGTCGGCCAGCTCGTCGGCCAGGGCCTTGAGCTCGGCGACGTCCACCCGCACGCCCATCTCCTCCATCAGGGCCAGCACCCGGACCAAGGGTCGTTCGACCTCGTCGTAGAGGCGGGACATGCCCCGGGCGGACAGGGCGGAGCCGATCGGCTCGACCAGGCGGGCAACGGCCGCTGCGCGGCGCCCGGCCATGTCAGCGACATCGGTGGCCGTGCCCGCCAGGTCGAGCTGACCGGCCGGGGGGGCGCCGGGCGCGGTGAGGTCGATCTCGGCGTAGCGCAACGCCAGGGCCTCCAACAGGTACTGGTCGCCCGCCGGGTCCACGAGGTACGCGGCGATGGCGGTGTCGAGCTCCAGTGAGGAGAACGACACCCCGATGACCGACAGCCCCCGCATGAGCGCCTTGGCGTCATGCGTGCTGACCTCCGCCCCGCCGTCGCCCAACAGGCGGCCCAAGCTGGCCAGGACGTCGGGCGTGGCCAGGGACCGCTCATCCACCCAGGTCACGGCGACGGGATCGGGACCAGGGGCAGGGGGCAGGGCAACGAAGGCCAGCCCGATGAGCGGTGATCGACCCTCGACACCCTCCCACCCTCCGGCCACGGTGACGGTCTGGGCGGCCGTCGCCCAGGCGTCGAGGACCCCGGCGACGCCCGACGGGTCGGGGCGGTCGATGATGATGGTCAGGGCCTCGCCGGTAGCCGGCTCGTCGCCCTCGGTCCCCGCAGCGTCGGTACCGGTGGCCTCCACGAAACGGTCCCACAGGGTGCGGAACTCGAGGAAGTCGAACAGCCGGCGGATCTCCTCGGTGTCCCAACCGCCGAGCGCAGCCTGGTCGATGTCGATGCTGACGTCGACGTCGCACACCAGCGGGGTGGCGGCGGCGTTGAGGCGAACCCGGTCCTCGGCTGCCGCCAGGTTGGCCTTCAGCTTGGGGGTCAGGTCGTCGAGGTGGGCGAAGATCCCGTCCAGGTCGCCATAGGTGTTGATCAGTTTGGCGGCCGTCTTCTCCCCGACGCCGGGTACCCCGGGCAGGTTGTCGGACGGATCACCGCGCAGCGCCGCGTACTGCGGGTAGAGCACCGGGGTGACCCCGGTGCGGGCCTCGATGCCGGCCTCGTCGTAGAGGACGTAGTCCGAGACTCCCCTACGGTTGTAGAGAACCTTGATGTGCGGATCGGCGACCAGTTGGTAGGCGTCACGATCGCCGGTCACCACCATGACGTCATCACCGGCCGCCGCGGCCTTGGTGGCCAGGGTGGCCAGGATGTCGTCGGCCTCGAAGCCGGCCAGCTCCAGGAGGGGGATCTTCAGGCTCTCGACCAGTTGGCGGACCAGGCCCATCTGCTGGCGGAGGATGTCGGGCGTCTCGGCGCGGCCAGCCTTGTAGTCGCTGATCATGTGGTGGCGGAAGGTGGGCTCGGGTCGGTCGAAGCTGGCCACCACCTGGTCGGGATGGTGGTCCTTGATCAAGTTGACCAGCATCGAGGTGAAGCCGAACACAGCGTTGGTCACCTGCCCGGCGGCCGTGGCCATGTCCGTGGGAAGGGCGAAGAACGCCCGGTACGTCAACGAGTTGCCATCGATCAGCATGAGCCGGGCCATCACCGCCGATGCTAGGGCGCATGAACGACGGGGAGAACCGGAGCAGAAGGGAGGTAGCATGCCGGTGTGTCCGACGGCTTCCACCCCCCGCTCGAGGAGTACCTGGAGGCCGTACACGAGCTCGAGGAGGAAGGCACCGTCGTCATCCAGGCCCGGCTGGCCGAGCGACTGGGCCATTCTGCTCCGTCCGTGTCGGAGATGGTTCGCCGCCTGCGCGACAACGGCTACGTCAACATCGACCACCGGGCCCTGCGACTGACCGGTGAGGGACGAGAGGTGGCCGAGCGGGTCGTGCGACGCCATCGCCTGGCCGAGCGGCTGCTGACCGACGTGATCGGCCTGCCCTGGGAGAAGTCCCACCTCGAGGCGTGCCGTTGGGAGCATGTCATCTCCGACGACGTCGAGGCCCGCCTGGTGATCCTGCTGGGCAACCCGACGACCTGCCCGCACGGCAACCCCATCCCCGGGACCCGCCCGAGCGACATCAAGGTGACCGCGCTGGCCGACGCGTCCGGCGGTGACCATGTCCGCCTGGAGCGGGTGACCGAGCAGGTCGAGATCGACACCGAGACCCTGACCTACCTCTCCGTCCACGGGTTCGTGCCGGGCGCGGTGGCCACCGTGTCCTCACGGGCGCCGGATGGGACGCTCACCCTGGAGCTGGGGGATCACGCCATCTCGCTGGGTCCCGCCCTCGCCCAGCAGCTCTTCGTCGCCGCCGCCTGAGGTCGTCACTCGGGGGCGGAGGGACGCAACCCGTCCTCGATCACCCGACGGGCGATCTCGTCCATCCGGACCCGCTCGGCCATGGCCGTCGTCCGGATCCAGGTGAAGGCCTCGTGTTCCTTCATGCCGCACTCGTCCATCAGTATGCCCTTGGCCCGCTCGACGATCTTGCGGACCTCCAAGCGCTCCTCGAGGTTCTTCACCTGCTCATCGAGGGCCCGCATCTCGGCGAACCGGCCGATGGCCATCTCGATGGCCGGCAGCAGCTCGCTCTTCTGGAACGGCTTCACCAGGTAGGCCAGCGCGCCGGCCGCTCGAGCCTGGTCGATCAGGTTGCGCTGCGAGAAGGCGGTCAGGATCAGCACGGCCGAAAGGCGCTCAGCGCTGATCTGGCGGGCTGCGGTCAGGCCGTCCGCCCCGGGCATCTTGATGTCCAGGATGGCCAGGTCGGGTCGATGCTGGCGCACCAGGTCCACGGCTTCATCGCCCCTGCCGGTCTCCCCGACGACGTCGTAGCCCTCCTCTTCGAGGATCTCCTTCAGGTCGAGGCGGACGATCGCCTCGTCCTCGGCGATCACCAAACGAACGGGCAAGGACGCTCCTCGAAGACTGGGAGGGACACGGTGATCATGAGGAGGCGGCCCCGCCGGTGACCAGGCGATCCAACAGCTCATCCTGGGTGGACGTCAGCTCGGCGACGGAGGCAGCCACGGCCGTACGGCTCCGGGCCATCGCCGCGGCATGGCGCTGCGCCTCGACGTACTCGCGCTGCGCCAGGGGCGTCTCGGAGACCAGGGACCGGACCCTGAGCTCCTCGACACCGTCGCCCAGCACCTCGAGCTGCTCGTCGATCACCGCCAGCTCCTCACGGGCGCGGCGCAGCCGGTGGGCGACGTCGACCAGGCGACGTTCGATCAGGGCTTGTGACATGGTCCGGTCATCCTAAGCGACGACCACTACGCATCCGTCCGACCAGCGACGTCAAGACCCAGTTGGTCGCCCAGGAAGGCCAGCTCGTCGGCGGCCAGGTCCACGCTACGGCGCACCGAGCGCGAACCGTGTCCGACGTCAACCTCGGCCCGCACCAGGATGGGGCGATCCTGCATCGAGGCGGTGGTCGCCGCCTGCAGCGCGGCGGCCATCTTGCGAGCGTGCAACGGATCCACCCTGGTGTCCCGCTCGAAGATGGTGAACAGCACCGCCGGGTACTCCGCACCGGCGGTGACGTGGTGATAGGGCGAGTAGCTGAGCAGCCAGGAGAGCTCGATGGGATCAGATGCCGTGCCGAACTCGTCGGACCAGGTGGCGCCCAGCCCGAACCGCTCGTAGCGGACCATGTCGAGCAGTGGTGCCGAGCACACCGCCGCCCGCCACAGGTCCGGGCGGCGGGTGACCGCCGCTCCCACCAACAGGCCGCCGTTGCTGCCCCCCAGGATGCCCAGCATCGCCGGGGTCGTCCAGCCCTCCGCGATCAGCCACTCGCCGGCCGCCTCGAAGTCCTCGAAGACCTGCGGCTTGTTCTCCCGCATCCCGGCCCGGTGCCATGCCTCGCCCTCCTCCGACCCGCCCCGCAGGTTGGCCACCGCCCACACCCCGCCGGCGGCCACCCAGGCCAGGATGGTCGACGAGTACGCCGGGGTCATCGCCACCCCGAACCCGCCGTAACCGTAGAGCACCGTCGGCCGAGGCCGGCGCGGCTGGCCTCCGGCGGCGATGACGGTGAGGCGGACCTCGGTCTCGTCCGCCGAGCGGTAGGTCACGACCTGGGAGACCACCTCGGTCCCGGCGCCGGGGAGGGCCGCATCGGCGCCGGGGACGCCATTGCCCGAGATCGGATCCTCCAACCTGGCGGTGGAGACATCGAGGCGCCCCACCTGGTACGGGCGGGTGTAGTCGCTGAAGCCCACCCAGACCTCGGCGCCCTCGTCGCGCCGGCCCGTCACCCCCGCACTTCCCGGTCCTGGCAACGCCACCTCCCGCAGCGGCTCGCCGGTCTCGGCATGGACCACGCTGACCTCGGAGGTGGCGTGACGGCTGCGCACCACGACCAGATCTCCGCCGGCCAAGGTGGCATCCTCGAGCACCGCCTCGGGATCCTCGGCCACCACCTCCTTCCAACCAGCGGGGCCGGGATCGGGCGCGGCCGCGTCGACCACGCACAGGCGCCCCCGGGGAGCGTCCAGGTCGGTGAGCAGCCACAGCCGACCGGCCCGGTCGACCTGGGGCCATGCCTGAGCATCAACGCCGGCCAGCACCCGCCGCCACACCGGAACGTCGGCAACCGCGCTGATCCACACCTCGTTGCGGGGTGCGGTGCCCAGCGACAAGGTGACCACCACCCACCGACCGTCCTCGGAGGCTCCCACCCCGTAGTAGGCGGTCGGCTCGCTGCCCTCTCCCGCCGCCCCATCGCCGAAGACCATGGTGTCGGTCGCCGGATCGGTGCCGATCCGGTGCCGCCACACCCGGCGGTGGTAGGCCTCCTGGCCGGCGGGAACCAGCGACGGGTCCAGCCGGCGGACGTAGTACAGCTCATCGCCGCCGGGCAGCCAGGCCACCGGTGAGTAGCGCAGCCGTCCGATGGGACCCTCGATGTCGTGGCCCGTCTCCACGTCCATGACGCACAGCTGGCTCTCCTCATCGCCCCCCGACGAGACCTGGTAGGCCAGACGATCTCCTTCGATCGACGGGTTCCAGTAGTCCAACGTGAGGGTCCCGTCATCGCTGCGCGCGTTGGGGTCCACGAGCACCCGGGGATCGCCCCCGGCCTGCTCGACGCGGAGGACGGCGTGGTCCTGGCCGACCCGCCGCTCGGTGACGAAGCGTCTCTCCCCTATGACCGTGGGTGCGCTGACAAAACCGGGCAACAGGGCCTCGAGCCGGTCTCGGAGGCCGGTCCGGGCGGGGCGTTGCCCCAGCCACCGATCGGTCAGTTCCTTCTGGGCCGCCGACCATGCCCGCGTCGCCGGGTCGTCGGGGTCCTCCAACCACCGGTAGGGGTCCGGCACCTCCCGGCGTGCGCCACCTTCCATGGTGCAGACGTCCACCGAGTCGGCGCGGGGAGCATCGGGGTAGGGCCGGGGGGAGGAGGGCACAGCGCGCAAGCTACCGGGCTTTTCATCCCATTCTCAGTTCCGTCAGCCACACTGATGGCCATGCGTGTCCTCGTCGTGGACGACGAACCGGCCGTCCGCCAGGCGCTCGATCGGGCTCTCCGCTTCGAGGGCTATGAGACGGAGCTGTCCGAGGACGGCAGCGCGGCGCTGGCCGCCCACGCCGAGCGGCCGGCGGACGCCATCATCCTCGACGTCTCCATGCCCCGCCTCGACGGCCTGGAGGTGTGCCGGCGCCTGCGGGCGGCGGCGGACCCCACACCCATCCTCCTGCTCACCGCCCGGGCCGCCATCGACGAGCGCGTCGTCGGCCTCGATGCGGGGGCGGACGACTACGTGGTCAAGCCGTTCTCCCTCGAAGAGCTCCTGGCCCGCATCCGTGCCCTCCTGCGCCGGGGCGCCCCGTTCGAGGAGAGCGAGGTCATGCGCTTCGTCGACCTCTCCCTCGATCCAGGCACCCGCGACGTGCTCCGGGGGGAGCGACGCATCGAGCTGACCCGCACCGAGTTCCTGCTCCTGGAGCTGTTCTTGCGCAACCCCCGCCAGGTGCTGGCCCGGGAGGTCATCTTCGACCGGGTGTGGGGTTACGACTTCGGCGCCAACTCCAACTCGCTGGAGGTCTACGTCGGCTACCTGCGACGCAAGACCGAGCTCGACGGCGAGCCGCGCCTCATCCACACCGTCCGCGGCGTCGGCTACGTGCTGCGGCTCCCGGTGGAAGACTGATGGAGGCGCCGGCGCGTCCGGCTCCGTGGTCGAGGCGCATCGGGTTCCAGGCCCGACTCTCGGTCCTGGCCGCCGCCGCTGTGGGCCTGGCCATCGCCCTCTCCGCCGTGGCGTCGTACCTCTTCGTCAGCCACCAGCTCTACAACTCGGTCGACTCCACGCTCACCAGTGACGTGAGGAGCCTGACGCATGACCCCCGGTTCAGCGCGGACGGAACCGTCAGCTTCGACCGTGCCGCGACGGCCGTGGCCGCCCGGGGCAACGTCGTGCAGTTCATCTTCAGCAGCACTGGCGGGGTGAAGAACGTGGGCTCACAATCGATCCCGGCCAGCCGCGCCGATCGAAAGGTCGCCGCCGACGCGGTCAACGGCAGCCTCGGTGACCCCAGCCCCGAGATCCTGATTCACGACCTGCGCGCAAGCGGCCACCACTACCGGGTGGCGACCGTCGCCCTGGGTCCCTCCAGCACCGCCGCCGAAGGGGGCGTGGCGGTGCAGGTCGCCCACCCGCTCGGCGAGCTGGATCACACTCTGGGCGTGCTCAAGCTGGTCCTGTTGGTGGTGGCCCTCTGCGGCGTTGCCTTGGCGGTCGTCCTCGGTTACCTGGTGGCCCGGACCACCATCCGGCCGGTCGTGCGCCTCACCCGGGCAGCCGAGCACGTGGCCGCCACCCAGGACCTCGAGGCCACCATCGAGGAGCACGGCAACGACGAGCTGAGCCGTCTGGCCCACGCCTTCAACGACATGCTCGGCGCTCTCGGTGCGTCCCGGCACCAACAGGCCCAACTGGTCTCCGACGCCGGCCACGAGCTGCGCACCCCGCTCACCAGCCTCCGCACCAACATCGAGGTCCTCATGCGGGTGCAGGACCTCCCCGAGTCCGACCGCACCGAGCTGCTGAGCGACGTCAAGGCCCAGCTGGAGGAGCTCACCACCCTCATCGGCGACGTGGTCGAGCTGGCCCGCCAGGACGAGCGTCAGCCGGAGCCCACCGAGGTCCGCCTCGACGAGATCGTCCGGCGAGCCATCGAACGGGCCCAGCGGCGGGCCCCGGCCCTCCCGTTCTCCGTGTCGCTCACCCCCGGGTCGGTCAGGGCCCAGCCGGCCATGTTGGAACGGGCGGTGCTCAACGTGCTCGACAACGCCACCAAGTGGAGCCCTCCGGGCTCGACCGTCGACGTCCACCTGGCCCGCACCGACCGCTGGCACCTGGCCATCCGGGACCGGGGGCCCGGCATCGGACCCGCCGACCTGCCCAGGGTCTTCGACCGCTTCTACCGGGCGGAGACGGCCCGGTCGATGCCGGGGTCGGGGCTGGGGTTGGCCATCGTTCGCCAGGTCGTGACCTCACACGCGGGCACCGTGTCCATCAGCGCTCCCCCAGGCGGCGGCACGACGGTGCACATCGAGCTGCCCATCGTGGCCGAGACCGAGCCCTTCGACCCCCGGTGGCCGACCTCGACCGATTCGGGTCCCACGGAAACAGATCTCCAGGAGCCGGGGCCTGGGCTGGGACTCCCCTCGGCCCCGTCGGGCTCGTCCGTGTCGTCGCCATAGGCCCACCTCAGCTCCGACCCCACTGCCGGGGGATCCATCGCTCCAGCTCGTGGCGTTCGTGGTCATCGCCACTTGCACGTGACGTTGGGTGCCCGGAGCGGGACTTGAACCCGCACACCCTCTCGAGTAACGGTGTTTGAGACCGTCGCGTCTGCCTGTTCCGCCATCCGGGCCGGTGCGCTGCGAGTGTAGCGCCCACAACCGGGCCAGCTCATCGAGCCCTCCGGCGCGGGGATGTCACCTCCCGCGACCCGCGTCGGTCAGACTCTCCACACATCGGCGGCCCTGCGGCCGCGCTGCTCATCGACCGAGAAGAGGGGACAGACGATTGCCAGCGTTCGTGTTTCCCGGCCAGGGATCACAGCGGCCGGGTATGGGCAGACCGTGGACGGAGCACCCGTCGTGGGAGCTCGTCGGTGACGCCTCGGACGCCTCCGGTCGAGACCTGGCGCGCCTGCTGCTCGATGCCGACGCGGCAGAGCTGACCGAGACCCGCAACGCCCAACTGGCCACGCTGACCATGAGCCTGGTCGTGCTCGATGCCGTCGAGCGACTGGGGATCGAGCCCACCGTCTGCGCCGGCCACAGCGTGGGCGAGTACAGCGCCTTGATCGCCTCGGGCGCACTCGGCTTCGAGGACGGCCTGCATCTGGTGGCCGAGCGGGGCGAGGCCATGCAAGACGCCGCCGAGGCCTCCCCGGGGATCATGTCCGTGGTCACCGGCTGCGACGCCGAGGCCGTCGACATCGCCTGCCACCTGGCAGACGGTGATGTGTGGCTGGCCAACTACAACTCGGCCACCGAGACGGTGCTGGCCGGCGAACGCCTGGCCGTCGAACGGGCCGGCCGGTGGGCCAGAACGCTCGGGGCGGCATCGCTGAACCCGGTGGCGGTCAGTGGTGCTTTCCACACCCCCCTGATGGACCCGGCCCGCAGGCGGGTCCGCAAGGCCCTGGCCGCCATCACCTTTCATGCCCCCGAGCTCCCCGTCGTGGCCAACGTCGACGCGCTGCCCCACGCCGTGGCCGGCGACTGGGAGCTGCTGCTGACCGCCCAGATGTGCTCGCCGGTCCGCTGGCGCCAGAGCCTGCTGCGCCTCGGTGGACTCAGCACCGACGGCGACACCCGCCACCTCTTCGTGGAGCTCGGACCGGGCGGGGCGTTGTCGAGGATGGTGCGCCAGACCGTGCCGGCCATGACCGCCGTGTCCGTGTCCACTCCCGACGATCTCGATGGCCTGGTCGACGCCGTCGCGGGCAACACCGCGCTGCGGGCCTTTGCCGCCGGGCACCAGGGCGAGCACCTCTACGTGTCGGAGCGCATGGTCATCTCGCCGGGACCCGGCGTGTTTGAGCCGGCCGACGACGCCCCGGCCCATGAGGGCGCCGTGGACGTGGGCACGCTGCTGGGCTCGGTGGCCGGCCGGGAGGTCCGCTCACCGTTCTCCGGGTGGCTGATGGGCATGCTGGCCCGCCCCGGCGAGCGCGTCCAGACCGGCCAACCGATCGCCTGGCTGCGAGCATCATGACCGCCTCCTTGCGGGGCTGCGTCATCACCGGTTGGGGCCAGGCCCTCCCCGAGACCGTGGTCACCAACGACGACATGGCCACCCTGTTCGAGACCAGCGACGCCTGGATCACCGAGCGCACCGGCATCAGCACCCGCCGCCACGCCCTGGGGCCGTTCGTCGCCGACCCCCCCAATCCGCATCCTCCCGATGGCCTGGGAACGACCGGGCAGCTGTCGGTGGCGGCCGGGCAACAGGCGCTCGAAGCGGCGGGCCGCGAGCCCTCCGACATGGACATGCTGATCGTGTGCACGACCACGCCGGACCAGATGACGCCGGCCAGCTCGGCTCCCGCCTCAGCAGCGCTGGGCATCGCCGGCGGAGCCATGGATGTCAACGCTGCCTGCGCCGGGTTCACCTACGGCTTGGTGACCGCCGCCGGGCTCATCGCCATGGGCCTCGATCGGATCCTTCTGGTGGGCGCCGACACCCTGACCCGGATGACCAACTTCGAGGACCGTACCAACGCCTTCCTCTTCGGCGATGGAGCCGGCGCCGTCGTCGTCGAAGGCGTGCCCGGCCCCGGGTCCCTACTCGGTTGGGACCTCGGTGTCGACGGATCCCTCACCCCCATCCTCTATGCCAACCACGGCTTCGGGATGGTGATGCGAGGTCAGGAGGTGTTCCGCCGGGCGGTCCGGGCCACCGTCGACTCGGCGAAGGCGTCCATGGAGCAGGCCAAGGTCACCGTGGACGACATCGCCCTCTTCGTCCCCCACCAGGCCAACATCCGCATCATGGACGCGGCCGCTGATCGCATCGGCCTGCCCCGCGAGCGCGTAGCCTCGGTCATTGCGACCACCGGCAACACGTCCTCGGCCTCCATTCCCCTGGCCCTCGTCGATGCCGCCCAGCGAGGGCGGCTCAAAGACGGAGACCTGGTCCTGCTGGCCGGCTTCGGCGCCGGGATGACTTGGGCTTCCGCCGTGTGGCGGTGGGGGTCATGACTCTGAGGGTCGCCGACCTCCGGCTACATTCGCCGTTCTTGTCCGTTCCCGATGGAGGTCGTCATGGCTGATGATAAAGCGTTCGAAGAGTTCAAGGAGTGTGCCGTCGAAGTCCTCCAGGTCGACGCCGACAAGGTCGTTCCCGAAGCTCGCTTCGACAAGGATCTCGACGCCGACAGCCTCGACCTGGTGGAGCTGGTCATGGCGCTCGAGGAGAAGTTCGACATCTCCGTCGACGAGTCGGAGTTGGAGGGGGTCGAGACCGTCGGTCAGGCGTTCGAGCTCATCAACTCGAAGCGCTGATGCTGGCGCGCTGGCCCGACTCTGAGGGCAACGGTGCGCTTCGGGGCCGCCGGGTCGCCGTCACCGGGATCGGTGTGGTTGCACCCTGCGGCATCGGCGCCGAGGCGTTCTGGGGCGGGCTGCTCGGCCCCGCACCTGACGGACCCCGCCGGGTCGAGGGCCTCGATGCCAGCGCCATCTTCGCAGCCAAGGAGCTCCGCCGGGTCGACCGCTTCACCCAGTTCTCTGCGGTCGCCGCTGCCGAGGCGCTGGCCGACGCCGGCGGCGTCGACGCCCTCGATGCCGACCCGGCCCGCACCGGCGTCATCGTCGGCACCGGCGTCGGCGGCCTGGAGAGCTTGGAGGCCCAGGAGCGCGTCCTGGCCGAGAAGGGGGCCAAGCGGGTCAGCCCGTTCCTGGTGCCGATGATGATGGGCAACCGGGCAGCGGCTGACATCTCGATGCGCTACGGCTTCACCGGTCCGTGTGAGGCCACGGTGACAGCATGCGCGGCGGGGACCCACAGCGTGGGCAATGGCGCCCGCCTGATCGCCACAGGCCGCTGTGACACGGTGATCGCCGGTTCGTCGGAGGCCGCCCTGGCCGACATCGGCATCGCCGGGTTCTCCAACATGACCGCCCTGTCGACCAGCGGGGTGTCCATGCCCTTCGACACCCACAGGGACGGGTTCATGATCGGCGAGGGCGGGGCCATCCTGGTCCTCGAGGATCTGGGTCGGGCGCTGGCCCGCGGCGCCCACATCTACGCCGAGGTGGCCGGCGCAGCGAGCAACGCCGACGCCCACCACATCACCGCCCCCTCCCCCGGCGGAGTGGGCGCCATCGCCTGCATCCGCACCGCCCTCGTGGACGCCGGCCTCCACCCTGACGAGATCACCCAGGTCAACGCGCACGGGACCTCCACCCCGGCCAACGACGGGGCGGAGGCGGCGGCCATCACCGAGGTGTTCGGCACCCCTGGACCGGCGGTGACGTCCATCAAGGGCATCACCGGCCATTCTCTGGGCGCCGCCGGGTCCCTCGAGGCCGTCGCCGTGGCCCTGTCGATCCGGCACCGGGCCATTCCCCCGACCGTCGGCCTCACCGAGCTCGATCCGTCGATGAAGATCGATGTCGTCACCGGCGACGCCCGGGCGTGGGAGCCCGGACCCACCCTCTCCAACTCGTTCGGCTTCGGCGGCCACAACGGGACCCTGGTGTTCGTTCCGGGCCCCCAGTAGCGCTCCGTCAGGCGAGGGAGGGATCGGCCCCGACGCCCGACCCGATGGAGCGGAGGTGACGCAGGGCCTGCCTATAGGAGCTCACCACGCCAACCTCCTGGTAGGGCAGACCGTGCTCGAGGCAGAACGCCCGCACGTACGGTTGCGCCCGGCCCAGGTTGGGGCGGGGCATGGTCGGGAAGAGGTGGTGCTCGATCTGGTAGTCCAGGCCACCCAGGAGGAACGAGCCGAGCCATCCCCCGGTGACGTTGCGGGCCGTGATCACCTGGCGATGGGCGAAGCTGCGGTCGCTGTCCCGGGTGATCAGCGGCATCCCCTTGTGATTGGGGGCGAACGAGCAGCCCAGGCACAAGCCGAACACGCCCTGTTGGACAGCGATGAAGGCGACGGCCTTGCCGACCGGCAGGACCGCGAACACCGCACCCAGAAACAACGTTGCGTGCACGGCGAGCAGGATCACCTCGGTGCGGACGGGGCGCTCGGCTCGCTGGCGCCACAACGTCTGCACGCTGGACACGTGCAGGTTGAGACCCTCGAGGAACAGCAGGGGGAAGAACAGCGCCGCCTGATGCCTGGCGAAGACGCGCCCGAACCCCCGACGGGCCGAGGTCTGGACGGCGGTGAACGAGATGACCCCCGCGGCGATGTCGGGGTCCCGGTTCTCCTGATTCGGAAAAGCGTGATGAGCGTTGTGCTTTGGCACCCACCACCCGAAGCTGAGTCCCGTGAGGAGGTTTCCGACGACGAGTCCCATCCGCCGATTGTTCCGGCGACGGGAAAAGATCTGCTGGTGGCCAGCGTCATGGCCCAGAAAGACCACCTGGCTGAAGGCCAAGCCGAGAAAGGCAGCAATGCCGAGCGTCGCCCAGGAGTTGCCGAGCAGCGCGAACCCCGACCACCCCGCAGCGAGGGCCAGCAGCGTCAGGCTGGTCTTGATGGCGTAATAAACCAGCCGGCGGTCGAGCAGTCCGGCGAGCCGGAGCTGGTGGCACAGGTGACCGTAGTCCGTACGCCCCTCAAGACTACGCCCCTCAAGACTACGCCCCTCAAGACTGTGGGTGATCGCCAAACGCTCTTCTCCTCGGGACACGACCCGACCGCGGGTACGTCGCCGAAGACCTGAGCAACGCAACAAGCAAGTGGTCTCTTCAGCCACCAAAGTTTACTCGACCGTGGCCGCCGCCACAGCGAACTCAGGACCTTCTCAGGGAACGGGAAGCCCGAGGGCCAGGTGGACGGGCCCGGGAAGGAAGGCGTGGACGAGGATCCAGCCGTCGGGGGAGGCATCCAGGGTGGCTGCACCCGAAGCCACCTTCCAGCCGGGGTTGTCGTGGACCCGGACCTCGACCGTGCCCGGGCTGGAAACGTTGACCGACAGGTGACTGCCGTCGATCTTCGACAGGTTCCCCGGTCCCGAGACGATGCCGGTGGCTCCATCGACCTGGTAGACGGTCCAATGGGGGGTGCGCCTGACCTGGTGCAGACCGGGAACACCGGCAGCTACCAGCTGGCCTTCGGCCACGCCCGCATAGTCAAGGGGCGCGGACGGCAGCGCCACGTAGCGAACACCGTTATCAAGCAGCCACGCCAGGTAGGAGCCGTTGTTGAGCTCGTCGCGATCGTAGAAGAGGGGGTTGTCGGCGACGTCGAGCTGCCGCTCCCAACCTCGGGCCAGGGCGACACTGGGCGCCACGTATGCGGACTCCCAGTGGTCGGCGGTGGGGACCACCTCGACGCGCCCGGTCGGGCCACCGGCGTGGTGCAGCCACCGGATCAGGGGTTGGTAGTAGCTCTGGATCATCCACGGATGACCCCTTGCGCTGGTCATCGCCCCCCACGCCGGCCCCCACTGCGACAGCACCAGCGGCACGGCCAGGAGGGCCAACAGGAGCCGGCGCCGGGGCCACAGGAGAACGACTGCCAAGGGAAGGGCCAGGCAGTCCTCCATGCGGCCGATGTTTCCCCCGAGTGCGGACGGGACGCTGACACTGGCGACAGCCGCCAGGCCGAACAGTACAAGGCCGAACCGCAGAGCCCGCTCGGTGACCGGCGTGATCAGCCACAGGGCGGCGGCGATGCTCAGCTCCCAAGCGCAGTCGGGCAGTGGGTAGGGCATAGGGCCCTGACCGGGGAACAGCAGCCCGACCAGGCCCAGAAGGGCTCCGATGGCGGCCACAACCCCGAGCGCTCCGCCTACACCTGGCCGATGCAGGCCATCCGCCATCCGGTCCCGAGACGACCGGGCTGAGGCTTGAGGCCACCAGGTGGCCAACAGCCAGGCCAGGACGGCGAGCGCCACGAAGGCGCCGGCCAGGGGGCTGAGCAGCCCGGCAAAGAGCGCGCCAAGCGCCGCCAGCCACGGACGGTGCCGGGCGAGGGCCAGACAGCACCACAGTCCGGCAGCCTCACCGGCCAGGAAGGGAAGCTGGCCGATCGCAGTCTCCACGGTCAGGCTGACGGCGAAGGCGATCGAGGCCGGACGAGCCGCAGCCCGGCCGAAGTGGCCGAGGAACAGCCGGTCGAACGCAACCGCCGCGGCCATGGCCGACAGCACGCTCATCACCGCCAGTCCGGTGACGGCGGTCAGGGCCGGGTACAAGACGCTGTAGCCGAGCATCCAGTGACCGGCGAACCATTGGCTGTCCCACAGCGCCAAGCCGTGCTGGCGGATCGCCTCCACGCGGTAGATCTGGGCGGGCAGATCGCTGCCCCGCCAACCAATCAGGATCCCCGAAGCGACCAGGGCCCCGGCCAGCAGCGGGACCAGCGCGCTCCACGCATCGGGCAGGGGCAGCTGAACGTTGGCGCTGCGAGCGCGTCCGCTCCGTGAGACGGCCGGTTGAGCGGCCGCCCAGGGGATCGAGGTCACGATTCGCCGGGTGTGAAGGCGTGGCCGACCGGAGGATGGCGGAGCGTCACTGGCACAGGGCCGACCCCGACGACTTGGCGTACAGCTCCCCCACCACCCCGCTGAACGGTTTCGGCGAGGTACCCTGGCGGTACTCGGCGAGGGGCATCAGGGCGGTCTGGTCGGCCAAGAGGTGGCCGATGCTCACCACCTGCGCGTTGACGGCACGGGACCACGCGGAACCCGAGGACCCGATGGGCCGCAGAGGGGAGATCTCCAGGATGCGGGCCCCGGTGGGCAGGGCGGAGACGGCCGGGAGGATGGTCTGGCATGGGTTGGCGGCCTGCAGGCGCGACACGATGTGGCGCCAGTCGACGACCTTGGGATCGGTGACCACCCCGGTGGGTGTCAGGTAGGTCAAGCCCGGGGGCAGGTAGTAGCGGAGGACAGCGAGCTGCTCGGTCTGGGACACGACCACCAGGTCACCCGGCTGGAGGTCGGCACGGGCGGCGGCGGCCACGGCGGCCACGTTGCTCTTGGCGTAGCGAGCGTTGGAGTTGGGCAGGAGCGAGCCGATCAGGCCCCACAGGGTGCACACCACGCAAACACCGATGAGCATGGCCCGGCCCCGCGATGAGCTGGCCAGGCAGCCGGCCAGGCCGAGCAGCAGGGCAGCGAGGGTGACGCCCAGGTAGCGGACGGTCCACGAGGGCTCCACGGAGGAGACGACCCAGCCCATGGCGAGGGTCCCAAGACCTATGGCGCCGAGGATGCCGGTGGCGTCCCGGTCGACGAGAGGGCGTTCCCCCCGGGTGGACCACACGCCGTAGATGAGCGCAGGAAGGATGACGACACCCAACGTCCCGCCGAGCATGGTGGCCGGGTCGGCCAGCAGATCTACCACCCCCGGCGGCACCGCCCATGGGGCGGCGGTGGAGCCGATCTGGGCGATCAGGGTGGGCGACCACGGCGAGTAGAGGAGGCCCACGCCGAGGCCGCAGACGATGACGCCGCGGGCCAGGCCCCGGTCGGCACTGCGCCAGGCCCGGATGAGGACCACCGAGGCGGTGACGGCGATGACGTAGAGACCCCAGTTGTGGGTGTAGATGATTGCCGCGGAGGCCACCACCGCGCCGAACGCGTCGCGTCGGATCCGGTAGCGGACGGCCCGCACGGTGAAGGTCAGCGAGACCAGGCAGAGCCCCACGAGCATCGTGTACATCCGGGTCTCGGTGCCGTACCAGGTGAGGAACGGGCTGGTGGCGGCCAGACCGGCGGCGGCGTAGGCCGCCTCCCGGCCGAACAGGGTCCGTCCTGCCCAGAAGGCCACGGGGATCACGGCCAGGGAGATGAGCAGGGCCAGGACATGGGTCGACACCGGTGATGCGCCGAACACCCGCAGCCACAGGTGCAACACGGCGTAGAACAGGGGCGGCGAGCCATCCAGGCGAAGCAGGTGGGGGATCTGGGTGAGGGGACCCGACGCGATGCCGATGCTGATGCCCTCGTCGACCCAGTAGGCGCGACCCAGGTTGGGAACCCGGAGGATGGCTGCGGCGACCACGAGGGCGGCAACCACCCGTGCATCCCAGCCCGACGACCACCAGGCGCCGGGTACGCGGTCGATCAGCCGTGCCGACCCTGGGGGTCGGTCGGATTCGCCGGTCGAGGTGAGGGCGGGGTCCACTCCCGGCGCCGGGCGCTGGAGCATCAGCAGTTCCCCCGCGAGGGGCCACGCATCCGACGATCCTAACCCGGAGGCCCCCTTCCGCTCTGCCACCCCCGTCTCTGCCACCCAGTCCGGCAGGGTCTGATCAGGCGTTCAGAGCGTGGATCAACCTGGTCGGGGTGTCCTTGGGGGAGATCTTGTACCAGACCTCGGCCAGCTGCCCTGATGCGTCGACCAGGAAAGCCGAGCGTTCGACCCCCAGGTACCTCTTGCCGTACATGGACTTCTCGACCCACACGCCGAACGCCTCCGCAGCGGCGTGATCCAGGTCGGACAGCAGCGGGAAGCCGAGCCCGTACCTGGTGTCGAACTTGGCCTGCTTCTCCGGCTTGTCAGGGCTGATGCCGACCACCGCGGTCTCACCGATGTCGCCCAGGATGTCGCGCAAACCGCACGCCTGGGTCGTGCAGCCGGGGGTGTCGGCCTTGGGGTAGAAGTAGACGAGGACCTTGCGCCCCGCAAAGTCGTCGAGCGACACCTCGGCGCCCTTCTGGTCCAAGAGGGTGAATGCCGGCGCCGGTGCGCCGGTCTCCAAGCGGGCGGAGGCCATTGGGCGATGATAGAGCGAGCGGGAGCGTAGGGCAGGGCCACTCGATAACCCCGCCGGGCACGGTAGCGTCAGCCGGCGATGACCACGGGACCGGAGCCACACCTGGACCCGAACGTCGGTCGAGCGCCTCTGCCTTCTGGCCCACCGGCCGATCTCCATCTCGGGGCGTTCAGCGATGACGGCCCCTGGGTCCTCGACTACGAACGGCTGTCGTGGCGGGCCGACGTCGGTGCTCTTCGTGAAGGAACGCGTGCCCAGGTCCCCCTGTTGATCCGTCGCCGCCGGGTACCTCCCGGTGTCCGGGTGGTGAGCACCGGCGCCCGGCTGGGCCTCGCCCTGGCCGGCTGGTATCTCATCGAGCGTCGAACGGCCCGCCAGCAGGGTGATCTGGCCCGATCGAGAGCAGGCCTGTCCCGCCGGCTTCGGAAGGCCTTCGAGGCCCTGGGACCGACCTACATCAAGTTGGGCCAGATCCTGTCGTCGGGTGAAGGGCTCTTCCCCGCCGAGCTGGTCGGTGAGTTCAAGCTGCTGCGTGACCGCGTGCCCCCCGAGTCCTTCGATGCCGTGCGCAGGGTCGTCGAGGAGGAGCTGGGACGCTCCATAGAGTCGGTCTTCTCGTCCTTCGACACGACACCGCTCGCCGCGGCGTCCATTGCCCAGGTCCATGCCGCCACGCTTCGGAGCGGTGAGGCCGTGGTGGTCAAGGTGCAACGGCCGGCGGTTGCGGGAACCGTGCGTCGCGACCTCGCGGCCATGAGCTGGATCGCCCCGGCGCTGATCGGGCGCATCCCGGTCTCCGCCCTGGCCAACCCGCCCGCCCTGGTCGAGCTGTTCGCCGAGACGATCGTCGAGGAGCTCGACTTTCGCCTGGAGGCGGACAACATGTTGGACGTGGCCGCCGTCCTGGCGTCCACGGGGCAGCGCTCCATCGTCGTCCCCAGGCCCCATCCTGATCTGGTGAGCAGGCGGCTGCTGGTCATGGAGCGCCTGGATGGCTTCGGATGGGACGATGTCGCCGGCATGAAGGCGGCCGGCATCGACACGGAGGCCGTCGTCCACGCACTGCTCATCGCCTTTCTGGAGGGAGCCACGTTGTTCGGGGTCTTCCACGGGGACCTGCACGGCGGCAACCTGTTCGTCCAACCCGACGGCCGTGTCGCCCTCCTCGACTTCGGCATCACCGGCCGGCTGGACGACTTCCGGCGCCTGGCGTTCCTGCGGATGCTGATGGGGGGCAGCATGAACGACCCGAAGCTGCAGCTCAGCGCCCTACGTGACCTCGGTGCCCTTCCTCCCGACACGGACCTCGATGCTGTGGTCAGGGACTTCGGGCTCGACCGCCCACCCCGGGACGCGGCGGCGATGCAGCCCGACGAGATGTTGGGAGAGATCCGGGAGCTCATCAAGCAGCTGCTGGCCTACGGGGCCAAGTTCCCCAAGGTGCTGATGCTGTTCGTCAAAGACCTGCTGTTCCTCGACGGTGCCCTGGCCACCCTGGCCCCCGACGTCGACCTGTTCGCCGAGATCACCCGCATCGCCGCCTACTTCACCGTCCGCTACGGAGCCAGGATCGCTGCCGACATCGGCATCGACCCCCGAGCGCACGAGGTGGACATGGACGCCGTGCGGGCCGGTCTCGGCGTCTCGGGCGAGGTGGACAGCCTCACCTACCGAGAGCTGCAGCGCCGACGGGAGCTCATCCGCAAGCGGATGGAGGACCACCACCGCCGCAAGCACTGACGGGCCTGCCTGCGAGCCGGTTGTGGCCCCCCAGCCGCTAGCCTGGAACGGAGACTCGACACTCCGTCGGGACGACCCCCCTCCCCCCCGGATGTGAGATGCAGCGCGCCGATCTTCGCAATGTGGCCATCGTGGCCCACGTCGACCATGGAAAGACCACGCTGGTCGACGCCATGCTCAAGCAGTCGGGCGCCTTTCGAGCCAACCAGGACGTGGCCGAGCGGGTCATGGACTCGATGGACCTGGAGCGGGAGAAGGGCATCACCATCCTGGCCAAGAACACCGCAGTCCGCCACGGTGATCTGACGGTCAACATCATCGACACGCCGGGCCACGCCGACTTCGGTGGCGAGGTCGAGCGGGGCCTGACCATGGTCGACGGCGTCCTGCTCCTCGTCGACGCCAGCGAGGGCCCGCTCCCCCAGACCCGCTTCGTGCTCCGCAAGACCCTCGAGGCTCGCCTTCCGGTGATCCTGGTGGTCAACAAGATCGACCGCCCCGATGCCCGGCCGTCCGAGGTCGTCGACGCCGTCTACGAGCTGTTCATCGACCTGGGGGCGGACGAGTCGCAGATCGAGTTCCCGATCATCTTCTGCAACGCCCGGGCGGGCAGGGCGGCCATGGCGGCTCCCGACGTCGACGCCAGCCCCGACCTCAAGGTCCTCTTCGACCTCCTTGTGGACCACATCCCCGCCCCCACCTACGAGGACGGACACCCCTTCCAGGCGCTGGTCACCAACCTCGACGCCTCTCCCTACGTGGGCCGCCTGGCGCTCTGCCGGGTGCGCAACGGTCGGGTGAAGAAGGGTGAGACGGTGGCCTGGTGCCGCCACGACGGCGCCGTCAGCCGGGTGCGCCTCAGCGAGCTGTACGTCACCGAGGCGTTGGACCGAGTCGATGCACCACCCGAGGGCGTAGGACCGGGGGACATCATTGCCGTGGCCGGCATTCCCGACATCATGATCGGCGACACGCTGGCCGACCCCGAAGCACCGGTGGCCCTCCCCGTCATCGCCATCGACGAGCCGAGCATCTCAATGACCCTCGGGGTCAACACCTCCCCGTTCGCCGGTGCCACCGTCGACGGGTCCGCACCCGGCACGAAGCTGACGGCTCGCCTGATCAAGACCCGCCTCGACGCGGAGCTGGTCGGCAACGTGTCGATACGCATCCTGACCACGGAGCGTCCCGACACCTGGGAGGTGCAGGGTCGGGGAGAGCTGGCTCTTGCCATCCTGGTCGAGCTGATGCGCCGAGAGGGCTTCGAGCTCACCGTCGGCAAGCCCCAGGTGCTGACCCGGGAGATCGACGGCAAGGTCCACGAGCCCATGGAGCGCGTCTCGGTGGACGTCCCCGCCGACTACATGGGTGTGGTCACCCAGATGCTCTCGCTGCGCAAGGGCCGCATGGAGACCATGACCAACCACGGGTCGTCGGGCTGGTGCCGGATGGAGTGGCTGGTCCCGTCCCGGGGCCTGATCGGGTTCCGGACCGAGTTCCTGACCGAGACCCGGGGCACCGGGCAGCTCCACCACGTCTTCGAGGGCTACGAGCCTTGGCACGGCGACCTGCGCACCCGACCCAACGGGTCCATGGTCGCCGATCGCCGCGGCCCGACAACGGGGTATGCCCTGACCAACCTGCAGGACCGGGGGGCGATGTTCATCGGTCCCGGCATCGACGTCTACGAGGGCATGATCGTGGGGGAGAACGCCCGCAGCGAGGACATGGACGTGAACCCCACGAAGGAGAAGAAGCTCACCAACATGCGGACGTCGTCCTCGGACCACACGATCCCGTTGGTCCCTGCCCGTCAGCTTTCCCTGGAACAGGCGTTGGAGTTCATCCGCGAGGACGAGTGCGTCGAGGTGACCCCCTCCACGGTCCGGCTCCGCAAGGTCG
Organism: Actinomycetota bacterium; assembly: GCA_030945745.1. Lineage (GTDB taxonomy): Bacteria > Actinomycetota > Acidimicrobiia > Acidimicrobiales > Palsa-688 > JALZAH01. The sequence goes on along the minus strand of JALYZO010000205.1, from coordinate 18,108 downwards.
TCCTCGATGCGTCGACCCGGGCCCGGGTTCGCGGCCACGGTCGCAAGCTGACCTCCTGATCGAATCCCGCTGCTTCGATGTGGACGTTCAGTTCAGCTCGGGCGCCTTGGAGTACGAGGAGACCAGGGCGAGCGGTCCCCGCTGGCGGCGGAGCACGTCGCGCCACAGCGCTTCAGGCTGGAGGGTGGCGATGTCACCGGGCTGGGCCTCGACGATCCACCAGCCTCCGGCGGCGACCTCGCCGGCCAGCTGGCCCGGGCTCCAGCCGGCATAGCCGGCGAAGACCCGCAGGACTGCGAGCATCTCGAGCGCACCGTCAGGGGGACGTTCCAGGTCGACCATCCCGACATGGGGAATGACCTCGCTCATCGAGATCTCCGGGGACCCGGGGGCTGACCCGGTGGTGCAGACGGCCAGGCCGATCACGGCCTGGGGGTTGACCGGTCCGCCCTCGAAGATCACCTCGTCACCCACCAGGCCCGGGTCCCAGGCCCCAAAGCGGTCGGCGACGGCGAGACGTCCCGGCCGGTTGAGGACCACACCCACCGATCCGTCGTCGCCGTGGGCCAGGACCAGCACCACCGTTCGCTCGAAGTTGGGGTCGGGGAGCTTGGGGTTGGCGATCAGCAGGACGCCGGCCGACAGCAGGAGCATGCCCCCATCATCGCAAAGCAGTCGGACCGAGGTGACGAGCCCGAGCAACGACGATCATGACCGTGCCCCCCGAGGGGAAGCTTTGGCGTTGCCCGGCCCGGTCCGGACCAGCCGCTCCCCCCTTCGGCCGGCGTCCGGATCCCGGTGCATCGGCCTGGTCACCGCAAAACCGGAAACCACGGCGACTCGGCGGCGGAGGTGGGCGGAGCGGTATCCTGCCCAGGGTGGCGACGATCGAGGATGTTGGACGGCTCGCGTTGCAGATGCCCGAGGCCACCGAGGGCGAACGCTATGGCAACCTCACGTGGTATGTCCGTGGCAAGGCGTTCGCATGGGACCGGCCGTTCAGCAAGGCGGACATCAGGCGCTTCGGCAACGAGGCCCCGCCACAGGGACCGATCGTCGCCGTTCGCGTCGCTGACCTTGTCGAGAAGGAGGCGGTCCTTTCCGGTTCATCCCAGTCCCACTTCACGATCCCGCATTTCAAAGGATACGCGGCAGTTCTCATTCAGTTGCTGAGCGTGACCGACGAGGCGCTGCGCAACGCGCTCGTCGACGCCTGGTTGGCATGCGCTCCTCGTCACCTCGCGGACCAGTACCCCGCGAGAGGAGGGCTACCGTGACCGCTCATGCGCGCCGTCACCGTCCTGCCCCTCCATAAGGGCTCGGTCGCCCTGACCGACCTGCCCGAACCCGACCCGGCGGACGGCCCAGTGCTGGTCCGCACCCGGGCCGTCGGGGTGTGCGGCACCGACCTGGAGATCATCAACGGTGACTACGGCTGGGCCCCGCCGGGTGAGGAGCGCCTGACCATCGGTCACGAGTCCCTGGGCGAGATCCTCGAGGCACCGGAGGGCTGCGGCCTGGAGCCGGGCGATCTGGTGGTGGCCATCGTGCGCCGTCCCGACCCCGTTCCCTGCCCCAACTGCGCGGTCGGCGAGTGGGACATGTGCCGCAACGGCAAGTACACCGAGTGGGGCATCAAGGAGCATCACGGCTACGCCCGGGAGCGCTACCGGATCACATCCGACTTCGTGATCAAGGTTGACCCCTCCCTGGGCGACCTGGGCGTGCTGTTGGAGCCCACGACGGTGGTGGCCAAGGCCTGGGACCACATCGAGCGGATCGGCGCCCGGGCCACCTGGAACCCGTCCAAGGTGCTGGTGACCGGGGCCGGACCCATCGGTCTGCTGGCCGCACTGCTGGGCGTGCAGCGGGGCATGGAGGTCCACGTGCTCGATCAGGTCGCCGACGGGTTGAAGCCGGACCTGGTGGCCAGCCTGGGAGCCACCTATCACCACGGGTCGGTGTCCGACGCCGCCGTGGACGCCGACATCGTCATCGAATGCACCGGGGTCGGTCAGCTCATCTTCGATGTCATGGACACCTCGGCGACCGACGGCATCGTTTGCCTGACAGGCGTCTCCTCGGGCGGGCGCAGCCTCCCCGTCGACGCCGGCCTGCTCAACCGGCGGCTGGTGCTCGGCAACGACGTCGTCTTCGGTTCGGTCAACGCCAACCGCCGCCACTACGAGGCGGGGGCCAGGGCACTGGCCGGCGCCGACCGGGACTGGCTGGCCCGCCTGATCACCCGCCAGGTGCCGTTGTCGTCGTGGCAGGACGCATACCAGCGCCAACCCGCCGATGTCAAGGTCGTCCTCGACTTCACCGGCTGAGCCAACACGCTCCTCAGTCGAGGTGGAAGTCGATGGGGGTGCCCTCCGGCAGGTCCCTGATGGCCACGGCCAGAGGCCCGAGCGAGCGCAGCGCGCTGACGCCGTCGATCACGACGACATTGTCCACGGCATGCTCACCGCCGAGGACCAGGGGCTGAGGGTGGATCAGGCGCTCCGTCAGCTCCAACGGGCCGAACTTGTCCTGCCAACCGCGGGCCGTGTCACTGTGGCCGTTGTGCTCGGGGTCGGTGAACAGCCACGTCACCCAGTCCTCCAGGGACTCCCCCAGCTGGTGGCGCTGGCCGGTCTCGGGATCCATGACCACGACCCGCGATCCGTCGACGATGCCGAACTGGGCGCCGAAGAGATCCTGGCCGAAGCAGAACAGGTCGTCGGCCATCCCCCCGTACGCCTCTTTCCACGTCGACGGCTCGTTCCAGTGCTCGAGGTCATAGCCGAGGCCCTCCCCTCCGGCCCGGAACACCTGGATCCCGGCGTTGAACACGAAGAAGCCGTTCAGCTCCCGCAGCGCGGTGGCCAGCTCGACCAGGGGGCCAGAAGGGACACCGAAGTCGAGCTCGACTCCTGGGCCCATCGGACCACGGGCCCGATCGAGGAGTTGGCGCATCGCCGTCGGCATCCGGTCAGTTTGACCGCTCCGAGAGGCGCCGTGGGATTCGGGCCCCGGTCCTGCCGTTGCCGCTACCGGCCGGTGACCCAGGCCAGGGCGAACCCGTCATGGCCCTTGGTTCCGACGGTCTGAACGGCGGTGCTCTCGACGCCCTCTGCGGAGGCCATCACCTCGAAGAGGCGCCGTACGCCCTCGACGGCGGGATCCGTGCGTTCGGGATCGGCAATGGCCCCGCCGCGCACCACGTTGTCGACGATGATGACGCCGCCGGGAGTGGCCAGGCGAAGCGCCCAGGTGAAGTAGTCGGCGTTGTGCTCCTTGTCGGCGTCGATGAAGGTGAGGTCGAAGGTCTTCCCGGCCGCCGCCACCCCCGGCAGGGTGTCGAGGGCGGCCCCGCCGATGACCTCCACTCGATCGGCGACGCCGGCGAGCCGCAGGTTCTGGCGTGCCACCTCGGCGTGGTGGGCGTCGTACTCGAGGGTCACCAGCCGACCACCGGCGGGCAGGGCTCGCGCCATCCAGATGGCGCTGTAGCCGCCCAGGGTGCCGACCTCCAGCACCCGACGGGCCTTGGTGGCACCGACGAGCAGGCCGAGAAGCCTCCCCTGGTTGGCAGCCACGCTGATGGCCGGCAGGCCGGCGGCGGCGCTGGCCGCCAGCACGGCGTCGAGGGCCTCGTCGGCTGGCAGCAAAGCGTCGTTGATGATCCGGTCGACGTTGTTCCACAGATCGTCGGGCATACCGTGGCCACTCATAGAGCCTCCGGTCTACCCCTTGTCGAGGGCGGCGCGCATGGCGGCGACGGCGTCACCGACCTGGTTTGCGGACCCGCCGTCCAAGACGATGCGCATCAGGGCGGACGCCACGATGACGCCGTCGGCATCGGCCGCGGCGGCCACCGCCTGGTCGGCGTTGGAGATGCCGAAACCCATGATCACCGGCTTGTCGGTGATGGCCTTCAGTCGCCGGGCCAGGCTCCCGGCGCAGGCCGAGAGGGTGGCCCGCTCGCCGGTGACGCCCATCAGGTTGACCCCGTAGATGAACCCGCGGGACCGCGAGCACAGCTCCGCCAGGCGGTCATCTGGGGTGATGGGGGCGGCCAGCAGGACCGTCTCGATGTCGTCTGAGAGCGCGGCGCGCTCCCAGTCGGCGAACTCCTCGAGGGGCAGATCCGGCACCAGGGCTCCGGCGACCCCGGCGTCGACCAGCATGCGGGCAAAGCGCCGGTGGCCTCCTCGCAGCACCAGGTTGTAGTAGGTCATGGCCACCAGCGGCACCGGCACCTCGAGCTGGCGGACGGCATCGAAGATGGCTGGCGGGGTGGCCCCGGCCTCCAGCGCGGCGAGCGACGCTGCCTGGATGGTGGGCCCGTCCATCACCGGGTCGGAGAAGGGGATCCCGACCTCGATGGCGTCCGCCCCGGCATCGGCCATGACCGAGACCAGCGTGGTCCATTCCCCGTCGATCCCGCCGGTCACGTAGGGGACGAGCAGCTTCCGGCCGGCGGCGCGCGTCGCCCGGAGGGTGCTCTCCAACGGCACGCCCTGGCCCGTCATCGCAGCCGGACTCTCATCGCAGCCGGACTCTCATCGCAGCAGAGCCATGACCGTCTCGACATCCTTGTCGCCGCGCCCCGACAGGTTCAGCATCACCGTCGACCCGGCCGCCACCTCGCCGCTGGCTGCCGCCGCCACCAGCCACGCCAGCGCGTGGGCGGGCTCCAGGGCGGGAATGATCCCCTCGGTCTGGGCCAGCAGGACGACAGCATCGAGGACCTCGGCGTCGTTGGCTACCCGGTAGGTGGCCCTCCCGCTGTCGGCCAGGAAGGCGTGCTCAGGCCCGATCCCCGGGTAGTCCAGGCCGGCGGAGATGGACTGGGCTTCGAGGATCTGGCCCCACTCGTCCTGCAGGAGGTAGGAGCGCATGCCGTGCAGGACCCCGGGGATGCCCCGCCCGATCGCCGAACCGCCGGCCGCCTCGACCCCCACCATCCGGGCGTTGGTGTCCACGAAGCCGGCGAAGGTCCCCGCTGCGTTCGATCCCCCGCCTACGCAGGCCACGACCAGGTCGGGGTCGTCGCCACCGAGCAGGGCCCGGCACTGCTCACGGGCCTCGTCACCGAGCACCCGCTGGAACTCGCGCACCATCCACGGGTAGGGATGCGGGCCCATGACCGACCCCAGGCAGTAGTGGGTGGTCTCCACGCTGGCCACCCAATCGCGCAGTGCCTCGTTGACGGCATCCTTGAGCGTCCGGCTCCCCGAGGTCACGGGGCGGACCTCGGCGCCCAGCAGCTCCATGCGGAACACGTTGAGGGCCTGGCGCTCGGTGTCGACCTCGCCCATGTAGACGACGCAGTCGAGACCGAAGTAGGCGGCCGCGGTGGCGGTGGCCACCCCGTGCTGTCCCGCCCCCGTCTCGGCCAGGATGCGCTGCTTGCCCATGACGGTGGTCAGCAGGCCCTGGCCAATGACGTTGTTGATCTTGTGCGACCCGGTGTGGGTCAGGTCCTCCGGCTTGAGCAGCAACCGCACCCCGAGGCGCTCGGAGAGGTTGTGGCACTCGGTGAGCGGCGTCGGCCGACCGCCGTAGTCGCGCAGCAGGTCGTGGTAGCGCCCCACGAACACCGGGTCCGCCCAGCTGCGCCGGAACGCCGCCTCCAGCTCCTGGCACGCCGGTACCAGCGATTCGGGCACGAAACGGCCCCCGAACTCGCCGAAGCGGCCGGTGGCGTCCGGTTCGCCCATGCCTCCGGGGTGGGACGTGCCTCCAAGCTGGAGGGGCCCGGTCACGCCTCGTCCCAATCGAACGGGCCGGTGTGGTCAGGAGCGTACGCCTCCACCCCGGCGGCCTTGGCGGCGGCCACGAACTCCCGCACCCTCACCGGGTCCTTCGCCCCTGGAGATCTCTCGACGCCGGTGACCACGTCGACGCCCCACGGCTGCGTGCGGGCGATGGCGGCGGCCACGTTGCCGGCGTGCAGGCCGCCGGCCACGATCAGGGGTTGGCCGGGAGGCACCTCGGCGGCGAAGGACCAGTCGAAGACCTCCCCTGACCCGGGATGCGGGGCGTCCAGGAGGACGGCATCAGCGCCGTAGTCCGCAGCTTGGCGAACGGCGGCGTCCCCCGCCGGGAACGCCTTGATGACCCGCGCCAGTCGCTGCTTTATCCACCGGGTAGCCTCGGCGCTCTCCCGGCCATGGAGCTGGGCGCCGCCCAGACCTGCGGTCTGGATGATCTCCACGACCCGTCGGGGGGCCTCATCTCGGAAGACCCCGAAGGTGACGATCTCCGGCGGGAGGCGCTTGGCGATGTCCGAAGCGATCTGGGGGGCGATCTGGCGAGGCGAGGGAGCAAAGATAAACCCGACGGCGTCGGCCCCCATGGCCACCGCCAGCAGGGCGTCATCTTCGGAGGTGGTGCCGCAGATCTTGACGAAGACGGACATGGCGGCCTACGCCGAGGCCCGGTCCACGGCACCGGACTGCACAGCGCTGGACCGCACAGCGCCGGAGCGCAACAGGCGAAGCGCGGCGGTCGGGTCCGCAGCGGTGATCAGCGCCTCGCCGACGAGCACGGCGTCGTAACCGGCGTCGCCCAGGCGGGCCACGTCCTCTGCGTTGCGGATCCCTGACTCGGCGACGCGCACCACCGTGTCGGGGAGGGCGGCCACCACCCGCTCCGCTCTGGTGGTGTCGACCTCGAAGGTGACCAGGTCCCGCTGGTTCACCCCGATCAGGGTCGCTCCCCCGGCCAGTGCGGCCTCCGCCTCGGCCTCGTCGTGGACCTCCACCAAGGCGTCGAGCCCGACCTCGGTGGCCAGGGCCAGCAGCTCGGCCAGCTCCTGAGGGGAAAGGGCAGCGGCGATCAGCAGGACGGCATCGGCACCCATGACCCGGCCGTCGCACACGTCGGCGGGACCCACCGTGAAGTCCTTGCGCAGGACCGGCAGGTCGACCGCGGCCCGGGTGTCGACCAGATCACCGGCTGAGCCACCGAAGAACTCCCCGTCGGTGAGGACCGACAGGCAGGCCGCGCCGCCGTCGTCGTAGCTCCGAGCCAGGGATGCGGGGTCCAGTTCGGCGGCCAACGCGCCCCTGGACGGGCTGCGGCGCTTGATCTCGGCGATGACCCCCACCCCGGTTTGCGCCCGCAACTCCCGGGCGAAGCCCCGGGTCGGCTCCGCCACCCCTCGGGCGGCAGCGACGAGCTCGTCGATGGGGCGGCGATCGGCAGCTACGCCGGCCCGGTGAGCGAGGAGGATCCGGTCCAGGTAGGTGGGCATGGCCCCTCGATGCTAGCGGTCGGTTCCGGAGGCGACTTCGCCGGCCACCTTCACACTTTGCTCACCCCTTCCTGGCATGCTCGGGTGCCGTGGAGGACGCCTCGGGAACGATCGTGGTCGTCGAGGACGACCCCAACATCGCCGACCTGGTGGACCTGTACCTTCGACGCGACGGCTTCCGGGTCATTCTGGCCGCCGACGGCGCCGCCGGGCTGGCCGCCATCGCCCGCGAGCAGCCCCGCCTGGTCGTGCTCGACGTGGGGCTGCCGGGTGGGACGGACGGCCTCGAGGTGTGCCGCCGGGTGCGGGCATCAGCGCAGGATGGGGGATTGACGGTGCCCATCGTCATGCTCACCGCTCGCGACGGCGAGGTCGACCGCATCCTGGGCCTTGAGCTCGGGGCGGACGACTACGTGACCAAGCCGTTCTCACCGCGGGAGTTGGTGGCCCGGGTCCGGGCCATCCTGCGCCGCTCGGAGGCGGCCAGCACCCCCCACAAGTCCGAGGTGCTGCGCGCCGGAAGGGTCGACGTAGACGTCGGCCGGCGCGAGGTCCGCGTCAGGGACTCGGTGGTGCCTCTGGCCGCCCAGGAGTTCGAGCTGCTGGTCTTCCTGGCCGAGAACGCCGGCCTGGCCCTCACCCGCCGCCAGCTCCTCGACGGGGCCTGGGGCCCGGGTTGGTACGGCGATGACCGCACCATCGACGTCTATGTCCGCCAGCTGCGCAAGAAGCTCGGCGATGCTCTCCCGCTGGCCACGGTGTGGGGCGTCGGCTACCGGTTGGACTGAGCTCGGTTGCGTCGTCGCCTGACGGTAGCCATGGTCGCCATGGTGACCGCCGCCCTGGTCCTGGCCGGGACCAGCGCGCTGGTAGCCACCGTTCGCCATTCCCGCACCCAGACCCGCCGAGAGCTCGTCCGCCAGGCCCAGGGCCTGGCCAAGGGGGTGCGCAACGAGGCCAACGCCGCCAACCGCCGGGACCCGGCGTCGTCGCTGCGCTCCATCCTGCGGTCGTTGCGTGGCCCGCTGCGCCTCCAGGGCGAGGCGGTGGTTGCCCTGCTGCCCGACGGCCAGCTGTTCGATCCGGCCAACCCCTCCCTCCGGGCGATCCTGCCCAAGGGCCTGAGCCCGGCCACCATCGATCCCCCGACCCTTCTGGGCGGCAGCACCGTCTCGGGCCAGTATCGCCTGGGCGTCTTCGCCGCCGTGCCCTACCAGGCGCCGGTCCTGATCAACGGTCAGACCCAGGTCGTCGATCTGGTCGTGGTGCTCACTCGCAGCCCGCCCACCGGGCTGGCTGCCGGGGGCCCGTGGTTCCTGGTCGCCGTCCTGGTGATCATCGTTGCGTCGCTCATCGTGGCCAACCGACTCGGGCACCGCTTCGTCCGCCCCCTGGAGGCGGCCCAGGCGGTGACCGGCCGCATCGCCGCCGGTGACCTGGCGGCCCGGGTACCCGAACCGCCGACGGCGGATCCCGAGCTGGCGTCACTGGCCGCCTCCATCAACTCGATGGCCGAGAGCCTGGCCCGGGCTCGAGGCGGGGAACGCGACTTCCTGCTTTCGGTGTCCCATGAGCTGCGGACCCCGCTGACCTCCATCCGGGGCTTCGCCGAGGCCATCGAGGACGATGCCATCACCGACGTCCACCGGGCCGCCGCTGTCATCGCCTCGGAGTCCCGCCGCCTGGAACGCCTGGTCGGCGATCTGCTGGACCTGGCCAAGTTGTCGGCCCGGGAGTTCTCCCTTGACCTGGCCGACATCGATCTGGCCGAGGCCGTCGAGGCCGCAGCGGCCGGATTCGGTCGCCAGGCGGAACGCCTGGGCATCGCCCTGCACCTCGAGGCTGCGCCGAGTGGTCCCTCTCCACCCGAGGCTCTCGTGGTGCACGCCGATCCCGACCGGTTGGCGCAGGTGGTGGCCAACCTGACCGAGAACGCCCTGTCGTTCGCCCACCGTCAGGTGCGCGTGGGAGTAGCGCCAGCTCCCGGGGGAGCCATGGTGTGGGTCGACGACGACGGCCCCGGCATCGCCGCCACCGACCTGCCGCGGGTGTTCGAGCGGCTCTTCACCGGCCGCCCCGACGGCACGCGCAAGGTCGGCTCCGGTCTGGGCCTGGCCATCGTGGCCGAGTTGGTCGCGGCCATGGGCGGGGCGGTGCGCGCCGAGTCACCGCTCGACGAGCACGGGGGCAGCCGGCTGGTGGTGACCCTGCCGGCCGGGACGCTCACACCAGGCGCCGGCGAAGGACCGCCCACGTGACCCGGGCCACGGCGGCCAGGAAGGCGACGCAGAGGAGGAACACGGCGATGCCTCCCAGGGCGGCAACGATGGATTCGATGCCGCCGGCGAAGGCATGTCGGGCGTGCGCCCAGGCTTCGGACAGACCCCCGCGAGCATGCTGTGGCACCGAGCTGGTGGCGGGTCCGGCCACGTGGACGGCGAGGGTGGCGAACGAGGCCTGATCGTCCAGCACCTGCCGCTGACCCTGCAGCTGCTCGATCTGGGTCTGCAGGGGAGTGATCTGGGCTTGGACGGCCAGGATGTCGCCGATGCTCTGCGCCTTGGCCAGGATCTCCAGGAACTGGTTTCTGGTGGCCTCCAGGGCGTTGAGCCGGGCGGTCAGGTCGACGTAGGAGGCGGTCACGTCGGTGGCCGAGGTGTTGACCGCGGTGGCGGTGCCCAGGCTGCGGACGGCGCCCAGGAGGTTGGCAAAGCTGCCGGACGGGACCTTCAGGGTGACGTCGGCATAGGTGCCGGCGGCGGCATCCACGGTCTGGGACTTCTCCACACGGCCTCCCGACCCGGTGGCCCGGTTGCCCAGGGCTGCGACCGTGGCGTCGAGGTGTCCCCCCGCCACGGTCAGGGTCAACGAACCGGTCTGGTCCACCTTGGCGGGACTCGAGATGGCCGGCACCGCCGACGAGCTCTGCGGGGGCGCCGGGCCTGCCGCCGGTGCCCCCAGGCTGGTCGACCCCTCCGCGAGACCGGGAAGACCCGAATTGGCCGCGGCGGTACCCGAGGCGGTGGGACCCGAGACGATCGTCGGCCTGGCGAACGATCCCGAGGTCTTGGTGGCCGTGGTGCCAGCACGGTGGCCGCCTATCACCACCACGGAGACGATGATCAGGACCACCACCGCGGCCGCTGACCCGAGCACCCACCCGGCCCGATGCGGCACCGGACGCCCGGTGATCTCCGCCGGCGCCGGCGTCGGCTTCTCCGGGCCCGGATCCTGGCTCGGGTGGTCACCCACCTCCCACCCCTGGCCCTCGTGCTCCGGGCCCGGCGGGCCCACCACCGGGGCGCGGGCAGTGAGCAGGTCCCGGGCGGCGAGCACCCGCCGTGGACCACCATCGGGTACCTCGACACCGTGGAGCGCGGCCCGCACCCGGATGGCCAGGAGATCCTCGTCGATCATCGTCCCATCCTCTCGCTGCGGATGTTCGCCTGTCCCTCGTCGACGTCGTCCTGCAGCCGTGCCAGGCGGGCGTCGGCGCCCAGGCGGGACCGAGCCTCGTGCATCCGGGACTTGACCGTCCCCGCACGGCGGTGGATCACGGTGGCGATCTCCCGTTCGCTGAGACCGCCGTAGTAACGCAGGACCACGACGACTCTGAGGTGCTCGGGTAGGTCGGCCAGGGCTTCGAGGATCAGGTCCCGGGTGGCCCGGTCCATCGCCCGAGCTTCGGGGTCGCTCTCCGGGTGTGCGGTCCCCGAACGCACGGCGCCCACCGACTTCGGGGGCCCTTCACCCATCGACACGACCGTCGCCCGGTACCGGCGGTCGCGTCGCAGCTTGGACAGGCAGGCGTTGACGACCACCCGGTACAACCAGGGCTGCACACCCTCCCTCGAAGGCACCGCCGCCCGGAACCGCCAGGCTCGAAGGAAGGCCTCCTGGACGGCGTCCTCGGCGTCGGTGCGGTTCCGCAGCACACCGTACGCCGTCCGGTACGCCGTGTCGTAACCGTCTCGCAACCACTCGGCCAGCTCATCGGCGTCCTGGTCGCCCCTCGTCTCCCCACGTCGCATACCCCTCTGACTCCCCCCGTCGCCCCAAGGTTCGGCGCCACCCGCAGCCTCAGGGCAGCCGAGCCCGGCGTCAGGGCCCCCGGCGGGTGGTGGTGGTGCTCGTCGTCGGGCCGGGCAGGGTGGTCGACGACGTCGTGGTGCTCGAGGGCGGGGGTGTGGTGATCGGGGGGGCGATGAACGCTACGTCACAGGACAGGTTCGGCACGGTGGTGGTGGCCCCGCTCGCCGTCGTCGCCGTCACCGTCGAGCTCCCCGGGGACACGCAGGTGAGCGCGAAGGTGGCGTTCCCGTTGCCGTCGGTGACCGCCGGGTTGAGGCTGACACTCACGTTGGTGCCGCCGCTGAGCGACACCTGGACGCCGGCGGCCCGCTGGTAGTTGACCACGCCGTCGGGCCCCACCGACTGGTTGCTCACGGCCACCACGACGGCGATGTTGTCGCCCACCAGGGTGGACGAGGGGTTGGCGGCGGACGACACGGACTGACCGGTGAACGCCTGGACCTGGAGGTCCACCGACATGGTCTGGCTCCCCCCGAGGAAGAAGATCTGCGGCGAGGTCATGGCCAGCGACGGCGACTGCCAGGCCCGCACCCGGTAGCGACCGCCGAGGATGCCCGGCATGCTCCAGCTGCCGTCAGCGGCGGTGACGACCTGTTTGGATGCGGTCGCAGAACCCACGAACCGATCCGCCTTGACCGTGGCCCCGGCCACGGGCCCCTGCGGTCCGAGGACGGTCCCGCTGACCGTGGCCGCCCCCGGGCCGATGGCCGGCTGGGTCGTGGTCGTCCGGCCGGCCACCTTGTTGACCGCCACACCGGTGAGATCGGGCGTCGCGCTGGTCGACGTGGTCGACGAAGGCGGGGTGGCGGGAGGCGTCGAGAACGAGAAGCTGTCGACCCCGCAGCCGGCGAGCAGAGCGACCAGGGCAGCGAAGGCGGCCATCAACAGGCCCGGCCGGCGACGGCGTCTCACGCGATCAGCGGCAACGTGGCGACCACGCCTTGGACCCCGTCGGGGTCACCCGTCGGGGCGTCGACCGGACCGGCGGCAAAGGTTACGGTGGCGCCCACCTCGACCGCTCGGCGAACGTAGGCCAGGGCGATCGGCCCCAGCCGGGGGGAGAGGCTGACGCTGGTCACACTGCCGACGTCCTTGCCTTCCGAGCGCAGGGTGTCGCCAGCGCTGAGGGCGCCCGATCCCGGCCCGCTGAGGCGCAGACCGCAGAGGCGCCGGGCCACCTTGGAACCCCGTGAGTCGATCCGGGCCACCAGCTCCTGACCGGTGTAGCACCCCTTCGTGAAGCTGACGGTGCGCTCGACGAGCCCGGTCTCGGCCGGGATGGTCCGCTCCGTCAGCTCCGCTCCCATGGCGACGATGCCCGCCTCGACGCGGGCGATCTCCAGGTCGGCGGGACTCAGCGCCACCGCCCCGGAAGGCACGGCCGGTCCGGGGCCCAGAAGGTCGTAGCCGACCAGGCCGGGCCAGGAAGCGTCGGCCACCACCTCGACGCCGGTGCCGGGCGCCGGCGGCTGGGCGTCGGGTCCGCGCAGGGCGACGACAGCCCACGCCGGTTGGCTCACGTCGACCTTGGTTCGCAGCTTGAACCGCTTCAGGCGGGCGGCCAGGGCGTCTCCCCAACCGGGGTCGGTGTCCAAGGCGAAGCGACAGGCGTCGACGCGGCTGACCCGGGCCAGGACCTCCACCTTCCCGCCCGGCTGCAAGACCCATGACCACGTGGACGCACCGGCGGCCAGAGCGGCGACATCGGCACTGAGCTGACCCTGGAGGAACGTTGCCGCGTCGGGGCCCTCGGCGATCACCACGTCCCGCTCGATCGCCCCTGCGGCGAACCCGTTGCGCAATGCCCGGTACCCGGAGCTTCCCGCCCCGACGCCCGCAGGGTCGGCGTCGGAGCCGTCGGTCGTCGCCGGTGCCGGCAGAAACGGGGAATCAGCCATGCGGGGCGTGCTCCAGGGAGGTCGCCCGTCGCGCTGCGGCCAGACGGCGGGCACCGGGAACAGCGGCGAGAAGGGCGGCCGCCTTGTTGCGGCACTCCAGGTCCTCGTCCGTCGGGTCGCTGTCGGCCACGATGCCGGCTCCGGCCTGCACGCTGGCTCGACCGTCGGGGCCGACCAACATGGTGCGGATGGCGATGGCGGCGTCCAAGGTGCCGGAGAAGTCGATGTAGCCGACGATCCCGGCGTAGGGACCTCGCTTTGCCGGTTCGAGGTCGTCGATGATCTCCATGGCCCGGACCTTGGGGGCCCCGGACACGGTGCCGGCGGGCATCGTGGCCCGCAGCACATCGACGGCGTCCAGGCCGGGCCGCAAGACTCCCGACACCTGCGAGGTCAGATGCATGACATGACTGTAACGCTCCAGGGTCATGAGCTCAGAGACCGTCTCGGTGCCGTAGATGACGACACGACCCACGTCGTTGCGGGCCAGGTCGACCAGCATCACATGCTCGGCCCGCTCCTTGGGGTGCTCGGTCAGCTCGGCGGCCATCCTCCGGTCCGCGATGTCGTCGGCGCCCCGCCGGCGGGTGCCAGCAATGGGCCGGGAGGTCACCCGGCCGGAGCGGAGTGTGACCAGCGGTTCGGGCGAGGAGCCGACGACGGCCACCTCGGGATGGCGGAGCAGGTACATGTAGGGACTCGGGTTGACCTGGCGAAGCGACCGGTAGAGGTCAAAGGGTTCGGCGTCGAGGTCGATGTCGAAGCGCTGCGATAGGACCACCTGGAAGACGTCGCCGGCGGCGATGTGCTCGCGGCCGACTTCGACCGCGGCGTGGTAGAGCGCGGCCGGCGTGCGGCGGAGGGGGATGGGCGCCACGTCGTCGACCAGGGCGGCCACCAGCGGCTCGTCGAGTGGGCGGGCCCCAAGGGCTGCCAGGTCGTCAAGGCGGTCGACGGCGTCGTCGTAGGCGGCACCGGCTTGAGCATCGGAGGTGCCGGGCGGGACGGGGACGGCCTCGACGAGCGTGACCCGTTGCCGCCAGGAGTCGTAGGCCACGACCTGGCCGACCACCGAGATGATGGCGTCGGGGTAACCCAGCTCATCGGGGGGGACATGGGGAAGATCCTCGATCTCCCGCACCACGTCGTAGCCCAGGTAACCGACCAGTCCGCCGTGGAGCGGGGGCAGGCCGTGGAGGGGAGGGAAGTCTGTGGGCTCCGGGGACCGGTAGGCCTCCAAGAGGCCTTCGATGGCGGCCAGGACACCCCGGTCGAGGGGGATGCCCGGCGGGATCTCGCCCTCCACGGTGACGGAGCGGCCTCGGGCGATCAACGTGGCCGACGGCCGCCTGCCGATGAACGACCACCGGCCCCAGCGCTCGGCGTGCTCGACGGACTCGAGGAGGAAGGAACGGTCCTCGTCGCCCACCCGGGCGTAGGCGGCGACCGGCGTGGTCAGATCGCCGAGCAGCTGGCGCCACACCGGTACGACGGTGTGGTTGCGGGCGAGGGCGACGAAGTCGGGGCGCGACGGGTGGATCATCGCTCGTTGCTGGTCTTGAGACGGGTGCCGGCGGGAGGGTCGGTGCCGGCGTCACCGAAGGACCGAAAGAAGCAGCTGTGGTGGCCGGTGTGGCAGGCGCCGTCGCCTTCCTGCTCGACCACGAACAGCAACACGTCGCCGTCGCAGTCATACGACGCCTTGCGGACCCATTGGCGCTCCCCGGAGGTATCGCCCTTGCGCCAACGCTCCTGGCGGCTCCTGGACCAAAAGACGGTGCGGCCCGATTCCAGGGTCTCCACCAGGGTCCCCTCGTTCATCCACGCCATCATCAACACCTCACCGGTCCCGTGCTCCACCACGATGGCCGGCACCAGCCCGTCGTGGTTGTAGGCCACGACGGACAACTGCTCGGGCGTGGCGGCGATCGGGGTGGCAACCGGCATGCGCCCATTCTAGGGCGGGGTCTTTCCCCTGTCCGCAGGGGCCCATTCAGGATCCTCACATGTTGTTGCGCTTGCATCGTTGTCCGTGACTGATGAAGCGACGGAGGAACAACACTCGGACGGGGGGCGGCGCCGGTACCGGAAGGCGCTCGTCAGCGGTGCCCTTGCCGTCGTGGTGCTGGCGGCGGCCGCTGTCGGCTACGACCAGGTCGTTCCCATCACCCACGTGGCTCGCGCCAGGCTGGCGCAGCTCGTCCTCACCCGTCCCGGGATCAAGGAGTTCGACGCCAAGCCGGTCCAGGCGTTGGAGCTTCCGGTCGCCAGGACCGGGCTGAGCGTGCTGATGTCGGCCGGCGCCAAGGCCCCCGACCGCACCGGCGCATACCTGGTGGCATGGAAGGGTGCGGCGGTCAGCGACGCCCTGGAGTCGGTGGCCTTCCTGGCGCCGAGCACCGATGTCGCCAAGCGGCTGGTGGCCCAGGTCAGGTCCACCAACCTGTCGGACAAGGCATACGCCTCGAACGCCCTCGGCCGCCGGTCGACCTACACCGTGCCGGGCGTGACGGGCTCCGCCGGTTCGCTCTACGTCAGCTCGGCGACGACAGCCACCCCCTCGCAGTTGGCCGTCACCGTGTTTCGCTCCGGCGACGTCGTCTCCGTCACCGAGGCGCTGCATCCGACGGCGGCCAAGGCCGACACCGAGACGGCCACCATCGCCGAGTACCACCACCTGGCGACCACAGCACCGGGGTTCTCGTTGGAGGTGGTGCGCCGACCGCTGACCGCCACCCTCGTGTGGGTTGCCGGTGCGCTGATCCTCGCCGCCCTGGCCGCCCTCTCGCCAGTGATCGCCGGCCGTCTGCGCACCAGGCGCCAGGAGCGGCGGGAGGCCGAGGAGCGGGCTCGTGGCAGCACGGTGCCTGGCCATCGGATCACCAAGCGGCAGCGCTGAGGCTCGCTGCTCGACTTGTTCTAGCGGTCGAGCAAACCCAGGTCTCGGGCCGCGCCCCGGTCGGCGGAGAGCGCCAGGCGGGCGAACACCGCCAGGGCGGTCGAGATCGGGCGGTCGCGCTTGACCGGCTCCCAGCCCCGGGCGTCCTGCGCGGCGCGGCGCGCCACGAGGGTCGACTCGTCGACATCGAGGGCGATCGATCGATGGGGGATGTCGATGGCGATCAGGTCCCCGTTGCGCACCAGGCCGATGGTCCCCCCGGCGGCCGCCTCCGGGGAGATGTGGCCGATGGACAGGCCGCTGGTCCCCCCCGAGAACCGCCCGTCGGTGATGAGGGCGCAGACCTTGCCCATGCCGCGCCCCTTGAGAAAGCTCGTCGGGTAGAGCATCTCCTGCATGCCCGGCCCTCCCCGCGGGCCCTCGTAGCGGATGACCACCACGTCGCCGGCGACGATCTCGCCGGCCAGGATGGCGCTGACGGCATCCTCTTGGGACTCGTACACCTTCGCCGGGCCCCGGAAGGTCAGGATCGACTCGTCAACGCCGGCCGTCTTGACCACGCACCCGTCCTCCGAGAGGTTGCCCTTGAGCACGGCCAGGCCACCGTCAGCGGAGTACGCGCTCTCCACCGACCGGATGCAGCCGCCCTTGGCGTCGAGGTCGAGGCTCTCCCAGCGGTTGGTGGAGCCGAACGCCTCGGTCGTGCGAACACCACCGGGGGCGGCATGGAAGAGCTCCACCGCCCGGGCCGAGGGGTTCTCGGCGCGGATGTCCCAGGCCGCCAGCCACCGGTCGAGGTCGGGGGCATGCACGGAGTGCACGGAGGTGTCGAGCAGACCCGCTCGGTGCAGCTCTCCGAGGATGGCGGGTATCCCGCCTGCCCGGTGGACGTCCTCGAGGTGGTAGGTGCCGTTGGGCGCCACCTTGCAGATGCAGGGGGTGTGCCTGCTGAGGTCGTCGATGTCGGCCAGCTTGAAGTCGACGTTGCCTTCGATGGCAGCGGCCAGCAGGTGGAGGATCGTGTTGGTCGACCCGCCCATGGCGATGTCGACGAGCATGGCATTGGAGAACGCCTGACGGTTGGCCACCTCCCGGGGCAGGACACTGGTGTCGTCCTCGCCGTAGTAGCGACGGGCCAGTTCGACCACGGTGCGCCCGGCCTCCTCGAACAGCTCCTTGCGGGCGTAGCTGGTGGCCAGCGTGGTGCCGTTGCCGGGGAGCGACAGGCCGATGACCTCGGTCAGGCAGTTCATCGAGTTGGCCGTGAACATGCCCGAGCAGGAGCCGCACGTCGGGCACGCCGATCGTTCGATCTCACCCAGCTCATCGTCGGTGACCGACTCGTCCGCCGACGCGCTCATGGCGGTGATCAGGTCGAGGCCGGTGCGGGCCACGCCTCCGGAGACGACGGTGGTGCCCGACTCCATCGGTCCTCCGCTCACGAACACCGTGGGGATGTTCAGCCGCATGGCGGCCAGCAGCATCCCGGGGGTGATCTTGTCGCAGTTGGAGATGCACACCAGTGCATCCGCCTTGTGCGCCTCCACCATGTACTCGACCGAGTCGGCGATCAGCTCACGGCTGGGCAACGAGTAGAGCATCCCCGAATGGCCCATGGCGATGCCGTCGTCGACGGCGATGGTGTTGAACTCGCGGCCCACCCCGCCGGCGGTGGCGATGGCGTCGGCCACCAGGGACCCCATGTTGCGCAGGTGCACGTGACCGGGGACGAACTGGGTGAAGCTGTTGGCGATGGCCACGATCGGCTTGCCGAAGTCGTCGTCGGTCATCCCTGTGGCTCGCCACAGGGCCCGTGCGCCTGCCATGTTGCGGCCGTGGGTGGTGGTGCGGGATCGGTACGCCGGCATGCCCCTGACGCTAACGCGATCGACCCCCGATGGGGCCCTGGGTTCGGCGACGGGCCGTCGACCGTCGGCCCGACCCGACCCGACCCTGGCGGCTCAGCCCTGGTG
>JALYZO010000166.1 GCA_030945745.1 Actinomycetota bacterium | reverse complement strand
AGATGGTTGACGGTGTGACCCGGGGTGCGAACGGCGGTCATCGACAGGTGCCCGGCATCGAAGCGGTCACCGTCATGAGCCGCCACCCGTTCGAAGGCGACGTCGTCATCGGCCGCCACGACATACGCCGCCCCCGTGGTCTGGGCCAAGGCGTAACCACCGGTGACATAGTCGTTGTGGATGTGGGTTTCCAGCACGAACTCGACGCGCAGCCCTTGCCGGCCGACGATGGCGTGGATGCGGTCAGTGTCGCGCTGCGGGTCGATGACGATCCCCGCCTCGCCGTCGTGGACGAGATAGCTCCTATTGCCCAAGCCCGGGGTCTCGATGGTGATGATCTCGTTCAAGCCAGTCCCTTCAGCATCTCGTTCCACCAGAGGGGGTTGGGCCCGAGCCTCCGCCGACGATGCGATGGTGACTGCTCGATGCCACGGATATCCCCGAGGATGTGGTGCGGCAAAGCGGGTTCTATGTACGGACATTAAGCCGATTCATGTCGGTCGTCAAGAGCAATCTCCTCAGCAACCTCCCTTCGCCGTACATACTGAATCCGTGGCCACCGAGCTCTCAGGGACGTCCCCGCTGTGGGCGCAGGTACTCGACGATCTCCGGGCGCGCCTGGCGGCCGATGAGTTCTCGTCTCGCTTCCCCGGTGACCTCGAGCTCGTTGCCCACTACAGCGTGAGTCGGCACACCGTGCGTGAGGCAGTTCGCCACCTGCAAGCAGAGGGGCTCCTCGAACGCCGCCGTGGCCAGGGCTCGTTCCTGACCTCCCGCCGGATCGAGCAGCCCGTCGGGACCCTTTACAGCCTGTTCCGTTCGATCGAAGCTCGGGGCCTTGTTCAACACAGCGTGGTTCGCTACCTCGAGGAACGCCAGGACGACAAGGCGGCAACGATGCTCGGCTGCCCACCCGACGAGCCCCTGGTCTACCTGGAAAGGGTCCGTCTGGCCGACGGTGAGCCGATCGCCCTGGATTGCTCTTGGCTCCCCCGGAACCTGGCCGAGCCCCTTCTGGCCGTCGACTTTCACCACACCGCCCTCTACGAAGAGCTTGCCCAACGATGTGGTCTCCACCTCACAAGCGGCTGGGAACGCATCCGACCGGTGCTCCCAGAACCGCGGCAGCGTCAGTTGCTCGAGGTCAGTGCTCGGGAGCCGGCCTTTGCCATCGAGCGCATGGCCTTCAGGGAGCGAACCCCGGTCGAGTGGCGCCACAGCGTGGTGCGAGGCGACCGCTTCTCGTTCGTCTCGAGGTGGTCATCCGAGCAACTCGACACGTCTTTCGAACCCGTCAGCCAGACCCCTTAGCCAGCCGGCCGTCGACAGGGTCCAGCTCAGATCCGATGCACCCGTCAAGGACACCCCCTTTCCAACCTGTGAACGGTTGGCGTACACTGCAAATGTCCGTACAACCGGAACCGTAGGGATGAGTCGTGATCCTGGAGCATTTCTACCTGGGGTGCCTCTCGCAGGCCTCCTACCTGATCGGCGACACCGAGTCGGGGCGAGCAGCGGTCGTCGACTCGCGCCGTGACATCGCCGAGTACCTGGACCTGGCCGACGAGTACGAGGTCCGCATCGGCCTGATCGTGCTCACCCACGTTCAGGCCGACTTCATCCCCGGCCGCAGCGAGCTGGCCGCTCCGACCGGCGCCACGATCACCATTGGGCGGGGCAGCCCCCGACACGTTCCACGTTCGCCGGTTGGACGACGGCGAACGTGTGCCCCTCGGCGACCTGCCGGCGCTGTCCGCCAAGCTGAGCAAGGAAGTCTGCTCCTCGACGTTCGAGACCCTTGTTGGCACACCGGCCGAAGTCGTCGAGGCCCGGATCCGGCCTGCACGCGTCGGTGTCTGCGGTCCCGGCGAGTTTGCGGGAGGCGCCCTGCCCATCGCCGTCAACCTTCCGCTTCAATGATTGCGCGAAGTGGCCCGATACCCGCAGCCGGTTGAGCTGCGCGAGAGCTGCGTCATGACGGGCGATCGTCTGCCAGCCGGACAACTCGTGACCTATGGTCCATATGGCCGCCCAAGAGAAGAGCTCATCTCACCATGGTGAGGCGCCAACGCCACAATGAACGTCTGCGGTCGCCGCAGCCTCTCATCAAGCGTCGCATCCCCTCGGGACGAGGGGCAATGGAGCAACCGAACGTCACCGGCGACGGCGATGCAGCGCTCACGCCTCGTTTCTGGCTGCTCATCGCCTTCACCGGGGTCGCCACCGGGCTGCTCAGCGACCTGATGATGATGATTCTGTTCAACGTGCAAGAGCTTGCCTTTGGCTACCACCCGAGCGGCTTTGAGGCCGCTATCGAACGAAGCTCGAGCACCCGGCGGGTTTTGTCACTGGTCATCGCCGGGCTGATAGGAGGTGTCGCCTGGTACCTCCTGCGCCGCTACACCAAAGGGGAGAAGTCTGAGGTCGACGACGTCATATGGAACGGTGATGGGCGGCTGTCCCTCCGTCGATCTCTGGGCACGTCGGTCATCTCCGAGATCGTGATCGGCATGGGTGCGTCGCTCGGCCGGGAAGCTGCTCCCAAGCTGATGGGCGGAGCCTCCGCCAGCGTCCTTGCGGGCTGGTTCAATCTGACGACGGCGCAACGGCGCCTCCTCGTCGCCTGCGGCGGCGGCGCAGGGTTTGCCGCGGTCTACAACGTCCCGCTCGGCGGGGCACTCTTCACCGCCGAGATCCTCATCGGATCGCTCAGCCTCCCCGTGATCCTACCTGCCGTGGCCTGTTCGTTCATCGCCACGGCCACGGCCTGGCTCTACCTCCCCAATCAAGCCACCTACCTCAACATCCCTGCCTACGCCTACGACTCTCGCCTGCTGGTCTGGGCGTTGGTCGTCGGGCCCATCATCGGTGTGTTCGCCGCCGGCTTCATCCGCCTCGTAGGTTGGGTTTCCCATCACGAGGTCACCGGACGCAAAGCCCTGGTCGCGCCGCTCGTGGCGTTTGCCATCTTGGGGGTGATCGGTCTCAGATACCCCCAGCTGTTCGGCAACGGCAAGGACATGGCCAACGGCGTATTCATCGGCGGCGGGAGCCTTGCCCTGCTCGCCGCCCTGTTCATCCTCAAACCGCTCGTCACCTCGCTCTGCCTGGGAAGCGGCGCATCCGGCGGTTTGTTCACGCCGGTGATGAGCACCGGGGCGGTGTTCGGAGCCTTCCTTGGTCTTGCCTGGTCCCATCTGTGGCCCGGCTCCCCGATCGGCGCCTATGCCATGATCGGAGCCGCCGCCATGATCGGCGCCGGCATGCAAGCCCCCCTCGCTGCCCTCCTCCTGGTGCTGGAGCTGACCCACAGCGGGTTCTCCATCATGATCCCCATGATGGCCGCCACCGTGATCGCCACCGGCGTATCGCGCCACATCGACGGCTACTCCATCTACTCCGCCCGTCTGTCCGCCAACGACGTGCTCCCTGCCCGGAGCCGGTGACCACCATCAGCGCCTGGCAGTCGTTCCCCGCAGCAGCCGTGCGGTGACGCTGCCATTGGGCAACGGGAACACGACCCGGACGCTCGACGAGTTTCGATTGGGGACGGTGGTGATGCCGTACCAGCCGCTGTAGACCGTCTGGCCCGTTGAGCGCAAGGTCCGTAACCACGCCGCTCCGACTTGGACGCCCTCGGCATTAGAATTAGATACTGCGATGACCCGGCTGTCCATACCGTGGGCCGTGTCGAGGGGGCGCAGGGGAAGGGCGAGCTGATGGAGACGCCTGGAGAACACGGCGGAGAGCAACCACCCGAACGGCCAGGCTGCCGGGCACCACTGCGACCACACCTGCATTCGCCATTGGGCCGTCTGCTCGTAGAAGTCCACTACCGGATCGGCGAGCAGAGACGGATCGAAACCGTCTCCTGCCAACTGCATTAGTTGATCAAGGAGCCCTCCGCCTTCCCAGGGAGTCCCATTCTGCCGTTGAGCTTGCCCCCTTAGCCACGGCTGCTCGTCGAACTGTATCGCTCGTCCAGTGGCGCGAACCCACGTCTGCGTGGCCCAGTCGATCAGGTCTCCGAGCTGAGCCACCGGAACATCATCGTAGTCCGCCGTCCCCACCAACAATGGCCAAGATGGGCGCAGAACTACACACGCACCAGGCTCATCCCGCGAACACTCCTGAAGGCATACTCGGCGATCTGGGTTGTCGGCTTGCCTCCGGGGCTTTGCGGCTGGAGACGCACAGATCAGCGAACCCTGGGGTGTCGGCTGTATGGAGCGTCCCTACCGTGGTGGCTCGTCCATC
The DNA here is from genome assembly GCA_030945745.1 of Actinomycetota bacterium. GTDB lineage: Bacteria > Actinomycetota > Acidimicrobiia > Acidimicrobiales > Palsa-688 > JALZAH01. The sequence continues at coordinate 641 of JALYZO010000166.1, read as the reverse complement.
TGGGGCCCGGTCGCCTCGTCCCCGAGCCCATCGATTCGGGAGGTATGCCATGACCACCATCGCCTCGACTGCTGTCGTCGTCTACGACCCCGGCCTGGTCGATCCAGAACATGTGGCGCTCGCGGGGTTCCTCGAAGGCTACCGGGGCCTCACCCGGGACGCGTACGCGCTGGACCTTCGCCAGTTCTTCGATTTCTGCGATCGGCGTCACCTCGGGCTGTTCGAGGTCCGACGCAGCGATATCGAGACCTTCGGTCGCGAGCTCGAAGCCAAGGGTCGGGCGACGGCCACGATCGCCGGCTGTGCACGGTGACCGGCTTCTACCGTTACGCCGAAGAGGAAGGCGTCATCGCTCACTCGCCGGCAGTCCATGTCCGCCGGCCCAGGATCGACTACGAGTCCCACGCCATCGGCCTCGACCGCAACGAAGTCGGAGCGCTCCTTGTCGGGGCCGGGCTCGGCCCCGCCGCTGAGCACGCCTTAGGAGCTGTTAGAGAGTAGTCCGCGCGTCTAGGGTGGCGGTAAGCTAGATTGTCCTTGTGCGAGAGTTTGTCGTCGACGAGGAGGCACTGTCGACGATGATGACGGTTTGTTTGGAGCACCTCGATGAGCGCCAGCGGCGGATCGTGGCGGGATCGCTG
>JALYZO010000165.1 GCA_030945745.1 Actinomycetota bacterium | reverse complement strand
TGGTGCGGGTGGTGCGGGTGGTGCGGGTGGTGCGGGTGGTGCGGGGGCCGGCGCAGTGATTGGCGGAGTTGTCGCCATCGGAGCCGTCCCCGCCCAGTAGCCGGTCCCGTTGTGGGTGGCCGCCAGGGTGGTGACCATGCTCGACGCCGGGTGCACGGTGATCGCCCCGCGGTAGGTGGCGTCACCGAAAGAGAAGATGGAGCCGTTGGACTCCATCACCCAGTAGCCGCCGCCTCTGGGAGTGGAGGCGATGGCGGACACCGATGTTGTGGTCTCGCCGATCCCCAGGAGCGAACCGTGGTAGCCGGCATCGCCGTAGGCGAAGATGCCGCCGTTGGCGGCTACCAGCCAGTAGCCGCGGCCCGAGGGGGTAGCGGCCATGCTCACCATGGGGCTGCCCATGTGGAGGCCACCGGGTGAGCCGTAGCTGCTGGCGTCCCCGTAGGCGAAGATGCCGCCGTCGTCGGCCAGGAGCCAGTAGCCGTGCCCGGAGGGGGTGGCAGCCATGCTCACGATGGGACGGTCGAGGCGCTGGCCGTCGGGGAAGCCGTAGCGGCCAGCGTCACCATAGGCGAACGTGGTCCCGGTGGCGGCCACCAGCCAGTAGCCGTGTCCTGAGGCGGTCGCGGCCATCCCCACGATGGGAGCGTTGGCGTTGCTGCCGGGTGAGCCGTAGTCGCCGGCGTCCCCATAGGCGAAGAGGCTGCCATCGGACGTGGCAACCCAGTACCCGCGGTCGCTCGGCGTCGGTCTCAGAGCGACCTCGTGACCGCTGGCCGACGGACCGGGGCCGCCGTACCTGGCGGCGTCGCCGAATCCGGCGACAGCTCCCGGCAAGCTCGGGCCGGGTCCGCCGTGAGCGGGACCGGCCGTCAGCGGTGCGGTAGTCAACGGGCCGGAGGCCAGGGGACCGGTGGGGGCCAGGGGGGCGGCGCCAGCCGGGGAAGGTGCGAACCCTCCGGTCAGTCCTCCGATCATGAGCAGCGGAACCGCGCGGGTGGCCAAGCCGCAGCGCAGGGTCCCGGGTCGGTGGCGTCGCAAGCGTGGCGGGCGGCCGCTCGTCGGACGCGCATGCGCGCCCAGGGGGCTACTTCGCTTGGGCAACAAGGGATCTCCCTTTCGTCGACGCGCCGACCACGCGCCTCAAGGAAGGAAGGGTGCGAAGAGAGGGGGACCGGCACGGGCTTCGCTCGCTGGGGAAAGAGGAGCGAAGCGGCTTGGTAGTGCCCGTTGGCGGTCTCTGGGACTGTCACCCGGGCACTTGTCGTGATCTCAGCTAGCAATCGTAGGACGGCGTGTCCTGCGCGCGGAGGATTTCGCACCGTGACATCGGTCACCCGTGACTTTCGGCCTGCCCGTCGGTTGCCACTGGGGCCCGCCGGTCGGCGATGAGCACCCCGGGATTGAGGATCGACGAGGGGTCGAGCGCCCCTTTGACGGCGGCCAACGCAGCCAACTCGGCCGGGGAGCGGACCAGGTGGAGCCAAGCCGTCTTGGCCCGGCCGATGCCGTGCTCGGCGCTGATCGAGCCGCCCATGGCCGCCACCAGGCAAAGGACCGCGTCGTCGACGGCATCGTCGTCGGGTGGCGGACCGACCACGTTGACGTGGAGGTTGCCGTCACCGACATGACCCCAGATGATGAGCGTGGCGTCGGGGGCGACGGCATGAACGGCGGTGCGGACCTCGGTGTCGAACTCGGCCAGGCGCCCGAGGGGGAGGGTGACGTCCAGCTTGTGGGGGATGCCGAGAGCGGACACCGCCTCGGTGTGGCGTTCACGATACGCCCACAGCCGGTCGCGACCAGGCCCGTCGGTGGCTACGGCCGTAGCCCGGTCATCGATGTCGAGCTCGGCCAGGGCTTCGAACAGCTCGTCGGAGCGGTCCGTGGCCGTGGCGCACTCGGCGACCAGGTACACGGGCCAGGGCCGGGGGAGGGGGGCGGGAAGGCCGCCATGGGCTCGGACCACCTCGAGGCCCTCGGCAAAGAAGATCTCGATGGCTTCCAGACCCTCGGCGCGCCCGCGGAGGGTGGTGAGCACATCGAGGGCGGAGCCGGTGGTCGGCAACCCGATGAGGACCGCAACTCGCTCACCGAGCACAGGGACCAGGCGCAACCGGGCCCCGGTGATGAATCCCAGGGTGCCCTCGCTGCCCACCAGGAGCTGCGAGAGGTCGTAGCCCGTGTTGTCCTTCACCAGGCCGCTCAGGCGGGACACGACGGCACCGTTGCCGAGCACCGCCTCCACCCCCAGGACCTGAGCACGCATCGACCCGTAGCGCAGCACGTGGAGACCGCCGGCGTTGGTGGCGATCATCCCGCCGATGGTCGCCGATTGGCGTGCGGCCAGATCGACCGGGAAGGCCAGCCCGGCGTGGGCCGCGACCTCCTGCACTCTGGCCAGGGTCACGCCGGCACCAGCGGTGATCTGCGCAGCGACCGGATCCGCTTCGTCGAGATCGGCCAGCCGGGTGGCGCTGAGCACGATAGGCACCATCCCAGCACCTCGGGCTGGGGGAACACTGCCTCCCACCAGGCTCGTGTTGCCTCCCTGGGGCACGACCGGAACCCCTTGGGAGCGGCACAGGTCGAGCACGGCAACCACCTCGGAGGTCGATCCGGGGCGGACCACTGCCAGGGACGGGCCCGTGAAGCGGCCCGTCCAATCCGTCTCGAACGGCGCCCGGGTGTCGGCGTCGCTCAACACCTGGGTTGCGCCCACGACGTCGCGCAGGGACGAGAACAGCTCTGCGGGGACAGGACCCATCAGCTCATCCTGGCAGCCGGCGTCGCTTTGGCTCGAAGCCGCCGAGGGGACCCGGGGTGCCTGCTGTCAGGTAGCTGGCCCCACCCCGCTCTCCGGCCGGATCCAGCCCCGATGCCATCCGGGCCGCAAATCAGCGTGAGGCCGCGGCCGCCTTCCTCGAGAAGCCCCGCCTCTCCATCGTCGACCCGGGGTCATAACCCCGGACCGGTGTCACAGGGCGCCTGGGGAACAAACAGACCCTGCCCTACGCTGTAGATCTTGTGACCCATGCGCCGGAAGCACTAGACGAATCCATCGAGGCCCAGGTGGCCGCTTGGCGTACGGAGATCGACGGTCAGATTTCCGTTTCCGCCTCCACCGTCCAGGACCATCTGCTGGACCTTTGGGGCCGACTCCCCGAGGGGGACGTCCGCCAGCAGATCGAGCAGTGGCTGACCGAGACGCTGCAGCGCAACCTGTACCAGGTGAGCGACATCGACGCTCGGCTGGCGGGCGTTGTCCCGAGCGGTGCCAGCGACTGATGCACGGAGCGATCCGCTTCCGCCGACCGGTGGAGGGCTACGTCGAGCGGGTTCGGCCGCCGGGTCCGACTCCGGTGAGCAAACGACGAGGAGTGCTTCGTGGCAGATGGTGAAAACCCCCAGCAGAACGTGACCTTCCCGAGCAACGGAGGGGAGGCCCACGGGTACCTGGCCTTGCCTTCGTCGGGGAGTGGGCCCGGACTGGTCGTGATCCAGGAGTGGTGGGGCCTCACGTCGCACATGGCGGCGATGTCCGATCGCTTCGCGGCAGCCGGCTTCGTGGCCTTGGCGCCGGACCTCTTCGGGGGTACGACCACCCATGACGCCGGGGAAGCCGAGAAGCTGATGACCGAGTTGCCCGAGGCGCAGGCCGCCCAGGACCTGGCCGGCGCCATCGACTATCTTCTCGGTCGCTCCGAGGTCACTGGCGATGCCGTCGGAACGGTGGGCTTCTGCATGGGCGGAGGGTTCGTGCTGTCCCTGGCCGCCCAACAGGGTCGCCGTATCGCCGCCGCCGTGCCGTTCTACGGGGTGGTCTCCGAGCTGCCCGACTTCTCCAACCTGACGGCGCCGGTGCTCGGCCACTACGGCGAGAAGGACGACTCCATCCCGCTCGACAGCGTCAAGGAGCTGGAGGCGAAGATCACCGAGCAGTCCGGCACGGCCCCGGAGATCAAGCTGTACCCCGCCGGCCATGCCTTCATGAATGACGAGAACCTGCTCGGCACCTACGACCCCGGCCAGGCCACCATCGCCTGGGACCGGACCGTCGAGTTCCTCCACCATCACCTGGGCTGATCCCCCGCTTGCCGGGCCCGACCCGGTACGCTCAGCAGGCTCGCACGGACCAACGCCCCGCCGTCGGCTGCAGGGCCAGGTCGAGGCCGAAGGTGTGAGACAGGGCGGCTGCCGTCAGGGTCGTGTCGATCGGCCCGGAGGCCGTCACCCGGCCTTCCCTGAGGAGCAGGACGTGGGTGAATCCGGAGGGAATCTCCTCCACATGCTGCGTGATCATCACCATGGGCGGCGCGGATGGGTCGGTGGCCAGGTCCGCCAACCTGGCCACAAGGCGCTCGCGCCCCCCGAGATCCAGGCCGGCCGCCGGTTCGTCGAGCAGGAGCAGAGCGGGTGCGGTCATGAGGGTCCTGGCCAGGAGCACCTGCTGGCGCTCACCTTCGGAGAGCACCCCGAAGGGACGGTCGGCGATGTCGGCGAAGCCGGCTTGGGCCAACAGTTCCCTGGCCCGTTCGCGTTGGTCGTCCGCGTAGCGATGCCACCACGGTTCGAGGGCGCCATGCAGGGAGGACATCACAACGTCGGCTGCCGAGACGCTGGGGACCAGCATGTGGGCCACCGCAGCACTGACCAGGCCGATGTGCTCCCGCAGGCGGCGGACGTCGACGCGGCCCAGGCGATGCCCGAGGATCTCGACGCCGCCGCGCGTCTGGTGGAGGTAACCGGAGGCCAGCTGAAACAGGGTGGTCTTGCCCGAGCCGTTCGGCCCGAGCACCACCCACCGCTCGGCGTCGGCGACCAGCCAGTCGACGTCGTGGAGGACCGGCGTGGTCACCCGGTCGAGGTCGACGTGGGTGAAGCGCAGGGGAGGACGGGAAGGTACGACCATGGGACCCGGCACGGTACCCGGGGTCCTCTCCGAGACGGTCAGCGGTTGAGCACGACCACGCTCGAGGCTGCCTTGTCATGGATGGTCTGGTTCTTGGCGTCCCACAGCGGCCACAGGATGTCGAGGATGCCGCCGATGACCGTCACGCCCAAGATGCCGCCGACCAGCCAGCGAAGAAACGCCCGCCCGTAGCCGATCGAGGTACCGCCGGCGGCATCGACGCAGGTGGTGCCGAGCGCCATCATGCCCACCGTGCGACCCCGGCCGCCGATGAGAAGGGTCGTGTAGACAAGCCCGATCACGGCGCTCAGGACGTAGTTGACGGCTCTGCTTCCGGATGCCGCACCGATGACCCCCGAAGGGATGCCGACGATGAGCGCGTCGATGATGGTGGCCCCGACCCGGTACCACCAGCCCGCCAGGACTGGCTGACCCGGCTGGTTGGCGTAAGGCTGGTTCGGATAGGGCTGATAGCCGGGGGGCTGACCCCCGGGGGTTTGGTTGCCCCACGGCTGGTTGGGATCGGACTGGTAGCTCACCTTGGCACCGCCTCCGCTCCGGGGTCCGCGCGCTGCGGATGCCCGCAGCATCGAGCTTAGCCAACGGCATCGCCGCCGGCTGCGCTCAGGGTACGCATTCGCAGAGGCGGTCCCGGACTCGCGACGATGGGTCGATGCCAGGACCCCTCGCCGCCGTCGCTGCCCGTCTCCAACCGGCATTCGACACCGTGGAGCCCGGAGCCGACCCCGTCGTCCGACCGGGCCGCAACGGTGCCGACGTGGCCGTCAACGGCGCCATCGCCCTGGCTCGCCGCGCCGGTGTGGCCCCTGCCGAGATGGCGGCCAGGATCCTCGACTCGGTCGACCTCGATGACCTGTGCGAGACGGTCGATGTCGCTCCCCAGGGGTTCGTGAACCTCCGCCTCGCCGTCCCGTACCTCAGCGAGGCCCTGCGGACGGCCGCCGTCGATCCTCGTTCGGGCATCGAGGTGGTGGCCGAGCCCAAGGTCGTCGTCGTCGACTACTCCGCCCCCAACGTGGCCAAGGAGATGCACGCCGGTCATGTGCGGACCACCATCATCGGCGACGCCCTGTGCCGGATGCTGAGCCTGGTGGGCCATCGCGTCATCCGCGAGAACCACATCGGCGACTGGGGCACCCCCTTCGGGATGCTCATCGAGCACCTGGTGGACGTGGGCGAGTCGACCGGTGCGGCGACGCTGTCGGTGGGGGATCTCGACGGCTTCTACCGCCAGGCCCGCGCCAGCTTCGACGAGAGCCCGGAGTTCGCCGACCGGGCCCGACGCCGGGTGGTGGCCCTCCAATCCGGTGACCCCGACACCTTGCGGTTGTGGCGGCTCCTGGTGGATCAGAGCATCGACTACTTCACCGAGGTCTACGAGCGCCTGGGGGTGCTGCTGACGCCGGCTGACGTCGTCGGGGAGAGCTTCTACAACGACCTTCTGCCCGGGGTCGTCGCTGACCTGAACGCCGCTGGGCTGCTGGTCGAATCCGACGGGGCCCGCTGCGTCTTCCCGTCGGGGTTCACCAACCGCGAAGGCGAGCCCCTGCCCCTCATCGTGCAGAAGTCCGACGGCGGCTTCGGCTACGCGGCGACCGACCTGGCGGCTCTGCGCGACCGCTTCGGGCGTTTGCAGGCCGACGTGGCGGCCTACGTGGTGGGCGCCCCCCAGGCCCAGCACTTCGCCATGTGCTTCGCCGTCGCCCGGTCCGCCGGGTGGATCCCCGAGGGCGACCACGCCGAGCATGTGGCGTTCGGCAACATGTTGGGCGCCGACCGCAAGATGTTTCGCTCCCGGGCCGGCGACGCGGTGAAGCTGATCGACCTGGTCGACGAGGCCATCGCCCGGGCCGAGGCCGCCGTCGCCGCCAAGAACCCCGATCTGGACCCCGCAGAGCGGAACGAAGTGGCCCGGATGATCGGCATCGGGGCTCTGAAGTACGCCGACCTGTCCACCGACCGGACCCGCGAGTACGTCTTCGACTGGGATCGGATGCTGGCCTTCGACGGCAACACCGCTCCCTACCTCCAGTACGCCCACGTGCGGTGCCGCTCGATCTTCCGCCGCGCCGGCGTGGACCCGGCGCCCTATGCCGGCGGCGAGGTTCCCGTGACGGTGGGTGAGGGGGCGGAGCGGGCGCTGGCCATCGCCCTGCTCACCTTCGACACCGCGGTGCGCGCCGCTCTGGACACCTGGAGCCCGCACAAGCTGTGCAGCTACCTGTTCGACCTGGCCGCGACGTTCACCGCGTTCTTTGAGACCTGCCCTGTCCTCAAGGCCGAGCCTGCCGTCCGCGAGAGCCGCCTGGCACTGTGCGCCATCACCGCCGGAGTCCTGGCCGACGGGCTGGCGGTGCTCGGCATCGAGGCCCCGGAGCGCATGTGACGTTGTGTCGTTCGACGACGCGTCGAGCTCTACGGCTGGCGCGTCCCGGTGCTGCTCGAAGGCGGTCACGAAGGTCTGCACGTCACCGCGCGCTTCGAGCCGGCGCCGGCCTGCGCTTCCTCGAGACACCGTCGTGAGCCATCCCAGCCGGCGGCTTGACGACGCTGTCCGTCAACGTACCCGTCTCGGCATCCTGGCCGTGCTCTGCGAGGGCAGGAGAGCCGATTGCGCCTACCTGCGCAGGACGCTCGAGCTCACCGACGGCAACCTCTCGAGGAACCTGAGCAGGTTGGAGGAGGCCGGCTACGTGCGGGTCGAGAAGGTGGTCGAAGGCCAGCGTGTGCGCACCTGGCTCAGTGCCACCCGCGCCGGGCACGCCGCCCTGCGCGCCGAGGTCGCCGCCCTGCGGGAGATCATTGCCGGGCTCGACACGCCGGTGCGCCGCCAACGGACCCGCCGTCCGCTGACCGGACCGGCGTGAAGCTCAGGCGATGACCGCCGACGGCGTCGCCCACCAGACAGCCGCCGAGGGCATCGGGAAGGGTCCGACGACCAGGTACTCAGGCCCGGGTCCGAGCACCAGGCGGCGCATCCACACCGACGCACCGTCCCGGGCCAGCTCGGCGGCGAACGTCTCGCGCATCGCGCCCGGAGGCTTGTTCACGAACGCCAGGGATCGACCCCGAGACGCCAGAGGATCGCCGGCCACCACGGCCATCAGCGCCCCGACGCCGGTCGACATCGCTGCCGCGGCGCGATCATGGGATGGTTGCCGACTTCCGGTGACCGCTCCTCGCTCCAGTTCGCCCAGAGTGGTCAGGTCCGCGGTCAGGTACACGTCGAGGTAGGTCGGGTCGGTGCCGTCGAACCACGGGGGCGCAGCCAGCCGCCACGTCCAGGAGGTGAGGAAACCAGAAGGCGGATCGGCAGTCAGGGCGGCGTGGAAGTCCCCGATGGCCGCCTCGTACACGGAGCTATCGACGAACCCGGGCCGGTGCCAGAAGAGGTACCCGAGCGGGGGACTCATGACCCGTGGCCCCCCGGCGAACGCTGGCGGGCCGCCTCGTAAAGGACGATCGAACCGGCGATGGCGGCGTTGAGGGAGGAGGCGGAGCCGACCATGGGGATCCGCACCGTCGCGACGCAGGCCTCCGACCAGCCCCGGCTCATGCCCGCCGCCTCGTTGCCGACCACCACCAGCGTCGGCGACGAGAAGTCGTGGTCCCAGACATCGGTGGTCGCCTCGTCGCTGGCCCCGAGGACCTGCAGGGCTCGGGGCCGCTCGGCGGCCCAGCGCATGACATCACCGGCGGCGGCGGCCCGCACCGTGGGCAGCGCGAACAGCGATCCCCGGCTGGCCCGGACCACCCGGGGATCGTAGGGATCGACGGCGTGGCCGGTGATGATCAGGCCGTCGGCTCCCAGGGCGTCGGCGGAGCGGATCAGTGAGCCCAGGTTCCCGGGGCTGGAGGGTCGGTCGGCCGCGACCACCAGGGTCGGCGCCGGTCCCAGGCGCGCCAGGTCATCGTCGGGGATGACGGCCACACCGACGATCTCGGCCACGCCGTCGTCTTTGCCCCCGAGCTCGGTCAGCAGCTCCCGGCTCAGTTGCACGCGCTGGGCTGCCGTGGGTCCGGCCAGAAGCTCCTCGGCCCAGCGCGACCGTGGCCGGTCGCCATGCAGAAGCGCTCGCAGCGGCCAACCCCGCCCCACGGCCAGGTCCAAGGGGCGCACCCCCTGGATGAGGAAGCTCCGGTCCCGGTGCCGCTTCGAGCGGTTGGTGGCCAGCGCCAACCACTGCTGATAGGTGTCGTTGCGCCGGCCCCTGGTGGTCGGTGCGCTCACGGGTCGAGGCGGGCCGTGGCAATCTCCCACGCCCCCAGGGCGAACGACCCGTCCCAGGAGCTGAGGGGGGCGCCGCGCAGGTCGACCAGGGTCCCGGAGCGTCCGACGACGTCGACCACCGTAGCCCGCTTCGAGGGGTTGAAGACCCGTAGTTCGACGGCGCCGGCCACCCGGGTCAGCGACGATACCTGAGCCCCCCGGACCACCAGCCGGCTGCCCGATGCCGGCCGGTCACCGGTCCCGCTCCCCTCGACCATGACCAGGTCGACCCACGCCTGGTCGGCCAGAGCGTAGGGGTCGTCATCGCCTACGGCGACGGCGTAGCGGCAGGTGCAGGGCCCGACCATCTGTGGCCCGCCGAGGGCGTGGGACGGCCCAGCCGGGTTGGGCCGAGCGGTGGGGGAGGGCTTGGAGAGCATGCCGGTCGCTCGCAGCAGGGTGAGGGCCAGAACCCGACCGTCGTGCACCACCTCGTATTCCAGGAGGCCCTCGTGGGTGACGGTGAGGCCTCCGGCGCAGACGAACCGCCGCGAGGGGAAGGTGGCCGTGGCGGCCTCGTCGGGTCCGCCCTCGCCAAGCAACGGGCGGGTGACGGTGGCGAAGGCACATTCGGCCCGGGAGCTTCCGGCGCGCTCGGGCAAAGGGAAGTGGACCCGGAGGCGGTGATCGCGTGCCGGGTTGTCGAAACGGGTGGTCACCCGAAGCAGGCGTTCCCCGGTTCGCAACTCGAGGTCGCTGACCAACTCGGCCGATCGACAACCCTCCCGCCTGCGATCCACCAGCCCGGCGGGCCACAAGTAGCGCGACGTCACCCGCAGCCGGCCACGGACGGGCCCCCCCTCGAGCAGCTCGACCGAGACCGCCTCGGGCCGGTCCACCACGAGGTCGGTGTCCGGCGGCGAGTAGGTGTAGGTGTCGCCGTCGTCGCCGTCGTCCACCAGGCGCCCGAGACCCGCCACCCCGTTGAGGGCGAACGTCCCCGTGGCCGGGTCCACCACCACCTCGGCGAGGCCATTGCCCATGGTCAGACCGTCCGCACGCACGGGGGCGACCGTCAGCGGTGCGGGATCCCAGGCCTTCCAGCCGTAACCGGGAACGCCGTCCACGACGACGGCCACCCGCCGGGATGCTCGGCGCTCGACGATGACCCGCAGGGGGGCGTTGCGTTGCGCCCCGGCTTGGACCCACGCCTCGGCGACCATGGAGCTCAGCGCCCCGGCAGGCGTAGCCGAGCGGTCATCGACGATGCGGACCTCGAGGCCCTCGGCCGTCGTGGCCACGTGCATCTCCGAGCCCCATCCGTCACCCAGCCAACCGTCGTGGCGGAGGCTGCCGAGCAGGCGAGCCAGGTCGGCTCCCCTACCCCTTCGTTCGACGGTGGCCGCCTCGGCGGCCTCGATCAGCTGCGTCCCCGGCGGATCCTCGTCGCCGCTCACCACGACCTCCACCACGCCGCCCCTGGTCCGGGGGGACGGGTTGACGGCCACCGGCCCGGTGACGGCCAGGTCGGTGGCGGCCCGGCGCAGCGCATCGTGGGTGACGGTGTTCGCCCGGGTCTTCGCCTCGGAGAACCGGAACACCACGGCGGTGCCCACCTCGTCGGATGAGCAGGCGCAGATCGAGTCGTGGGCCGAGTTGCGGATCAGGTCCAGCCACGCGGCGTCGAGGGTGTCGGTCGGCCACTCCTGCGGGGGGATCCACAGGGTGGCCAGGGGCTCGGCCACCCGTTCCAGGGCCCGCTCGGCCACCGCAGCGGCGATCTTGATGTCGGTGCGGTTGGACAGGACACCGGCCAGGAGGTTGGCCCGAGCGCCACTGCGCATCTCACCGCTCCACGTCGGCAACCCCTCGGTGGGCGCCTGGTTGAGGTAGCCCGCGAGGGAGGTGAGGACCACGTCGAAATCGCTGAGGGCGACGTCGGTGTCGGTCACCAGCGCAGGGACGTGCGCCTGGACCCGTTGATGGTCCGTCCCGTTCAACAACAAGATGGCGTCGTCGGGGGCATGGAGGAACGGGGCCAGCTCCTCCGCCTCCGCCCGAATTCGCCGGGCCAGGTCGGCGACCGATCCCGGCAGGTGGGCGCCGATGCTGTAGCCGACCGGGAGGTACTCGGCCCTGACGGTGGAACCGTCAGGGGCGCTCCACCAGAACGCAGAGCGGGTGATGGCCTCGGGCACGCCCCGCCACACCACCGCGTGATGGAGCCCTGCGAGGCGCAGGATCTGGGGCATCTGGGCGACGTGGCCGAACATGTCGGGGAGGTAGCCCACCGCCATGGCCCCCCCGAACGACGCGGCCCGACGCAGGCCGAGCTGCAGGTTGCGCACGATCGTCTCGGCCGACACGCAGAACTCGTCCATCAGGATGTACCACGGCCCCATGGCCAGGCGACCGGAGGTGGCCAGGGACCGGAGGCGTTCCTCGGCCCCCGGCCGGACCTCCAGGTAGTCGTCGACGACCGCCATCTGCCCGTCGAGAAGGAAGTTGGAGAAGCCAGGATCGGATTCCAGGTCGTCAAGGAGCTCGTCGAGCATCGCCACCAGTCGATGACGGAGCTGCTGGTAGGGCTCGTACCACTCGCGGTCCCAGTGGGTGTGGGGGACCACCGCCACCTTCCTGGCCATGACCCCTGCAGCGTAGGCACCCGCTGCGGGCTCGGACGGACCGTCCCGACCATGGACCTGCACCACCCGCCCGAGGCGGAGGACCTTCCGGACCGAGATCGGGGCATGGCTGGCCGACAACCTGCCTGCCGGGTGGGGCACCGAGGCCTACGCGCCGGGCGGCGAGGAGCGTGGCCGCTTCGCCGACGAGTGGACGGCCAAGCTGTTCGACGGGGGCTGGATCTGCGCCAGGTGGCCCACCCAGTACAGCGCGAGGGGCCTGTCCACCATCGAGGCCGTGGTCCCCAACGAGGAGTTCGCCAGGGCCGGCGCCCCGCTCCGAGCGACGCTCGGGAGGCCGACAAGCCCGGCGACCCCCTCGTCCGCCAGGACCTGGCCCGCGCCTACTCCACGGTGAAGGTCATCGAGATCATCGGGTACCGGAGCCTCACGGGCGGGCTGACCGGGAGCAAGGATCTGGCCCTGGCCGCCCCTGTCGGGGCTCATGCCCCCGGTGTGCTGCACGTCGTCGTTCTTCTTAGGGTGCTGGGCTGCCCAAGGAACCCAAGGCCGAAGCCGGGCCCCGCCCCAGCCTCCTGAGCAACCGTCTTGGACCCTTGTCATTTGACGGCTCCGAAACCTGCGGCGTCCGGTGCTGCACGCGACGTTGGTACCGATTCGCGTCGGTTTCCGGCGCGAATCGGTACCAACGTCGCAAGAGTCGCAGCATCCTCCGCACCATCGTGGCCCGTGCCGGGCGCCACCACCGTCGAGCGGCCGCCACAGGCATGGTCCTCACCCTGGCTGTCGGTGGGCTCGCCGGATACCTGATCGCCGGGCGACCCCGCTGCGGCGACCACCACGACGGCGGGCGCAGCGGTCGGTCGGACTGCCAGCACCGAGATGGTGCACGGTCCCGTGGTCGCCGGCGGCGCCGCCGCAGCGGGGACGGCGACGTTCGGAGCGGGATCATCGGGCTTCACGGCGCTGTTCAGCCGGACGGCGGGAGCGGTGACCGTGGCGGGTTCCTGACCAACTTCCCCCAGCCGGTTGAGCAACCGCTCGGTGCGCCGGCGACCTGCCGGGCGTTTGATCCTGGGATTCTCCGCTACCGACGCCGCCCGGATCCTCGGCATTGCCAGCGGGACAAGCACCTGGAGGAGGCTCGCCCGGACCTCCGAGCTGCCTGTGACCCCATGTGAAGCCTCAGCGGTCGAGGTCGATGCGCTCCGGGTGGGAGTAGATGTTGTAACGACCGTCCCGAACGAAGCCGGCGACGGTGAGCCCGAGACGATCGGCGGCGGCCACCGCCAGGCTGGACGGCGCAGAGACCGCGGCCAGGATGGCGATGCCGGCCATGGCCGCCTTCTGCACGATCTCGAAGCTGACTCGACCCGACACCATCAGGACCGACCCCTCGATCCGAGGAGACCCCGGAAGGCTCAGGAGCCGGTTGCCGACGACCTTGTCCACTGCGTTGTGCCGACCGACGTCCTCGCGCACGCACAGCCGCTGTCCACCTCCGTCGAAGAGCCCGGCAGCGTGGAGCCCACCGGTGGAGTCGAAGACCCGCTGCCCGGCGCGGAGGCGATCGGGGAGGGAGGGAATGAGTGACGCAGCGATCGGTGGTCCCGGGGGCACGGTGGGGCAGGTGAGCTCCACGGCGGCGATGCTCGACTTGCCGCACACCCCGCACGCCGACGTCGCCACGAAGTCCCGCTTGGTCGACGTTGGGTCCCAGGCGCGGCGCAGGGAGACGGTGACGGTGTTGCAGCGGTTCTCTGGCTTGGCCGCGTCGCAGTAGGCGACGGCAGCCACGTCGGCGCCCACCGTCAAACCCTCGGTGATCAAGAAGCCGGCAGCGAGCTCGAAGTCGTGACCCGGCGTGCGCATGGTCACGACCGCCGGCTGCGCCACCTGGCCGGGCCCGGCGACTCGGATCTCGAGGGGTTCCTCGGTGGCCACGCTCTCCGGAACGCGGAGGCTGTGGTCCCTGCGGTAGCCGACCGCGTGGACGTAAGTCACGGCCCTGGAGGTGGGGATCAACCCGGTTCCCCGGGTTGGCCAAGCCCGGCGGCGGCCAGCTCGGCGGGTGTGTCGACGTCGATCAGCGCGTCAGGGTCGCCCGTTGCCCCCATCCACTCGCCGGCAGCGACGTAGGTGAGCGAATCGGCGGCGTCGAGCAGATCCTGCATCGCTCGCCGGCCGGACGCAACCAGTATCTCGGCGGTGGTCAGATCGCCAGGGTGGTAGCGGGCGCACAGGGGCTGGGGCCGACCGGCGCGGTCGAGGAGGACGACCGAACCCGGGGCCGGATGCGCAGCCAGCCAGGCCAGGAGGGAACCCGTGAGGCGAGGCAGGTCGGTCGCCACCACCAGCGCCGGGCCCGACCACCCGTGCCCGGCCAGCCAGGCGGCACCGGTGGCCGTGGCTGCCAGCGGACCGCCGGCGTCGAGCGTGTCGCGCGCCGCCGGCAGGTCCGTGTACCCCGGGCCGACCTCGACGACCGGGTCGGCCACCGCTTCGAGCGCCCGGGCGGTACGCACCGAGAGCGTGGTCTCTCCGATGCGCAGGTTTGCCTTGGGTCGGCCCATCCTCCGACTGGCCCCGCCCGTGAGCATCATGCCGGCTAGCTGCACGCCCGCCCCGTCTGCATGCACCCAGTCTGCATGCACCCAGTCTGCCTCCCCGTCGAGGCCCGGCGACAACTGCGGCCGGGTGGCGAGCAGGGAGACGGACAACTAGACCGTTGCAGGTGACTGCCACCGAGGGCCCTACGCCGTTGATCGCCGGCCGCTACCGGGTCGGCGCCAGGTTGGGCAGCGGCGGCATGGCCGAGGTGCTGGACGCCTTCGACGAACGCCTGGAGCGCGCCGTGGCCGTCAAGGTGCTGCGCCCCGAGGTCGCCGCCGATGCCGACATGCGCCGCCGCTTCGAGGCCGAGGCTCGAGCGGCCGCCCGCTTCACGCACCCGTCCGTGGTGAGCGTCTACGACAGCGGTGAGCACGGTGGGCGGGCGTTCCTGGTCATGGAGCGCCTTCCCGGCGAGACCCTGGCCGACCGGATCCGTCAAGGGCCGGTGGATCAGGTGTGGCTGCGCACCGTGGCCTTCGACGTCCTGGCCGCGCTGGGAGCAGCCCACGACATCGGCCTCCTGCATCGCGACATCAAGCCCGGCAACGTGCTCATCACCACCGAGAACCGGGCCAAGGTGGCCGACTTCGGCATCGCCAAGATGATGGCCGACCAGGGGGGCCCCGAAGGCGACCTGACGGCCGTGGGCCTGGTGGTGGGCACCCCCGCCTACCTGGCCCCGGAACGTCTGGCCGGCCAACCAGCGACGGTGTCCACCGACCTCTTCGCCCTGGGCGTCGTGCTCTACGAGGCGGCTAACGGGCACAAACCCCCGCCCGGTGCGCTCGACGCCACGGTGGTGGGAACCGGTGCCGCCGGGGTGGCCGAGGCTGTCCCCGCCATCGACCCGGCCCTGGCCCGGGTCATCCGCCGGTCCATGGCGCCGCGGCCCGAGGACCGCTACCCCTCGGCGGCGGCCATGGCCACGGACCTCGAATGGGTGGCCCCGGTGGAGGTTCCGCCGACGATCGTCGCTGCCCCGACCGTCCTGGCTGAAGAACGTGTGCTCCCCGTCGCCCCCTTCCCGCCACGAGGGCTGGTGGCCGAACCGGCCGACCACCGCCGGGCGCTCGGCATTGCTGCCGCTCTCCTGCTGATAATCATCGCCATCGTCATCATCCTCATCCTGGCCGCCAACACCAAGGGCGGGAACCCGCCGTCGACCACGACCGTGCCGACGACCACAGCGCCGACGACGGCGACGACCTCACCGCCGACCACAGCACCGCCGAGAACGTCTCCTCCGACCACCGCGGCACCGACCACCGCGGCACCGACCACGCCGGCGACCACCGTGCCAGCGTCCACGACCACCGCCAAGGCGACCACCACGACGGCAAAGTCGACTACCACCACGACGACCACGATTGCGCCGCCGGGGACGTGAGCGCGCCGCCGCCGGGCCTCAGCGGGGGAACGGAGCGATGACTGAGGTCCCGGGGCCGGTCGAGGTCCTGGAGCGCATCGCCTACCTCCTGGAAAGGTCCCGGCAACCGACCTACCGGGTCAGGGCGTTCCGCCGGGCCGCAGACGCGGTGCGGGAGGCGGGTGAGGAACGCACGGCGACGTTGGCCGCCCAGGGGCGGCTCCAGGAGCTGCGGGGGATCGGGGACAGCACCGCCATGGTGGTGAGCGAAGCCCTCGCCGGCGCCGTTCCCGGGTACCTGAACCGCCTGGAAGCGGCGGCCGGCGACGACGTCGGGACCGGTGACGAGGCGGACGCCCCAGCGGTCGATGCCCTGGTCGGTGCTCTGGTGGGCGATTGTCACAGTCATTCTGACTGGTCCGACGGGGGCAGCCCCATCGAGACCATGGCCGCCGCGGCCGCCGAGCTCGGTCACCAGTACTGGGCCCTGACCGACCACTCACCGCGCTTGAAGGTGGCCAATGGCCTGTCGGCCGCACGCCTGCGTCGCCAGATCGACGTCGTGGCCGGCCTCAACGAGGCGTCCTCCACGCGCATCCTGACCGGGATCGAGGTCGACATCCTCGACGACGGGAGCCTCGACGCCGACGACGACCTCCTCGACTGCCTGGACGTCGTGGTGGCATCGGTCCACTCCAAGCTGCGGATGGAGTCGGCCCCCATGACCGAGCGGATGGTGCGGGCCGTCAGCAACCCCAGGGTGGACATCCTCGGGCACTGCACCGGGCGGATCGTGGTCGGCAAGGGTCGCCCACCTTCCTCCTTCGACGCCCAGGCCGTGTTCTCCGCGTGCGCAGCAGCGGGCACGGCGGTGGAGATCAACTCCCGACCGGAGCGTCTCGATCCACCCGATGAGCTGCTGACCATCGCCAACGGGCTGGGCGTGTGGTTCAGCATCGACACCGACGCCCATGCCCCGGGCCAGCTGGCCTGGCAGCGCTACGGAGCGGCGAAGGCGGTGGCGTGCGGCGTCGACGCGTCCTCGGTGGTGAACACCTGGGACCTGGACCGGTTCCTGGACTGGGCCAGGTCCTAGCCGGCCACCTGAGGGTGTGACCCGGGCACCGGGCTCAGCGGTAGCGGAACGAGCGGACCTCGGTGCGGGGCCCGAACCTGGGTGCGATGACGCCGCCGGCCCCCAGCAGGCGAAGCACCCGGCCCCGGTGCCCCCGGTAGGGCTCGAGAAGCTCCAGCATCCGGGTGTCGTCGCCACGCGCCTCGCCGGCCAGCGCCCACGACACCTGGTTCGGCAGGTGGAAGTCCCCGATGCTCACCGCGTCGGCGTCTCCGAGCGCGACGATCGCCACCTCGGCGGCCGTCCACGGGCCGATGCCGGGAAGGGCCCGGAGGCGCCGCCGGGCGTCGGCTGCGCTCAGATCGACGGCCTCCTCGAGCCGCCGATGGGCGGCGGCGGCGCCGACGACGATCTCCGCCCGCTTGCGTTCCACACCGAAGCGATGCCACACCCACGACGGGGTCGACGCCAGCGTGGCGGCATCGGGTGGCACCGTGAGCCGTCCCGGGCCGGGCGCCGGTGAGCCCAGGGCCGTCACCAGCTCCCGGTAGCTGCGCTTGGCCTCCAGGCCGGTGACCTTCTGGGCCAGGACGACCGGGACCGTCGCCTCCAGCACGGCACGACTGCGGGGGATGCGCAGCCCGGTGAGGCGCTGGGCCAGGGCCAGGACCACGTCGTCGGCGTGCTGGCGGCTCGGGGAGCGCCCGGTGAGGCGGGTCAACAGCTCGGCCGGTTCGTCCGACGCTCCGATCAGCTCAGGAAGGTGCTCGAGGGCCCATGCCGCCCCGTCCCCCCACGCCCGGGCCACCAGGCGAGCCGACCGGGCGTCGACGCGCAACCGCGCCGTCACGGCGCCCTGCGGGGTCCGGCTGGCCCGCCACACGACCCCGCCTTCGATCCTCATCGCCGGGTCCCGCCGGCCCTGGCGGAGCGGGCCCAGCGTCCGGTGCAGGTCCAACGGGTGGGGGAGTGCGAGCTCCCGTTCGAGGTCCGGCACCACGCCGGCGATGATGCCAGATCACGCTGGCCCTGTCTGGCAGGCTGGCAGGCGTGCCGACGCTCTCCGAGGACCTGCGCCGACGCGGTCTCATCCACCAGATGACCCACCCCGACCTGCTCAGCGCTCGTCTCGACGGCCGGGGCGTGGTCGGCTACATCGGCTTCGACCCAACGGCCGACAGCTTGCACGTCGGGCACCTCCAGCAGATCTGCCTCCTTCGGCGCCTGGCCGAAGCCGGGCACCGGCCCATCGCGCTGGTTGGCGGGGGGACCGGGATGATCGGGGACCCGAGCGGGCGCAGCGAGGAGCGCAACCTGCTCGACGTCTCCGAGATCGCCACCAACTCCGCAGGGGTGGCCGCCCAGTTGGGAAGGTTCCTCGACTTCGGGCCGGAGCGGGCGATCCTGGTCGACAACATCGACTGGTTGGGCCAGGTGGCCCTCATCGACTTCCTGCGCGAAGTGGGCAAGATGTTCAGCGTCAACGAGATGGTGCGCAGGGACTCCGTGCGCACCAGGTTGGAAGGTGCCGACCAGACGCTGTCGTTCACCGAGTTCAGCTACATGCTCCTCATGGCCTGGGACTACGTGCAGCTGTTCGATCGCTACAACTGCACGTTGCAGCTCGGTGGCAGCGACCAGTGGGGCAACATCACCGAGGGCATCGACTTGGTGCGGCGAAGCCGGGGTTCGCAGGTCTTCGGCCTGACGTCACCGTTGGTGACCAAGGCGGACGGAACCAAGTTCGGCAAGACGGCAACCGGAACGGTGTGGCTCGACGCCAGCCGGACCAGCGCCTACCAGTTCTTCCAGTTCTGGTTCGGGGCCGCCGACCACGAGGTTGGTTCGTTCCTGCGACGCTTCACCTTCCTCGAGCTCGACGAGCTTGACGAGCTCGACCGGCTGGTGGCCGACCGTCCCGAACGCCGCGACGCGCAACGGACGCTGGCCCGACACGTGACGGCGCTGGTGCACGGAGCCGAGGAGGCGGCCCGGGCCGAGCGGGCCGCCGAGGTGCTCTTCACCGAGGACGTGGCCACCCTCGATCTGGCCACCCTGGTGTCCGCGCTGGCCAACGCCCCGACCACGACGCTCGACGCCGGCGAGGTCACGGGGATGGATCTCGTCGACGCCCTCACCCGCAGCGGGCTGAGCTCGTCACGGCGCGATGCCCGCCAGCAGCTGGGCAACGGCGCCGTGTGGGTCAACAACCGCCGGCAGGGCGAAGGGGCCTCGCTGTCGCCGAGCGATCTGCTGCATGGGCGCTACGTCATCTTGCGCCGGGGCCGGCGGACCATGCACGTCCTGGCCGTCAGCTGAGCAGGCGGTCCGCCGGGTCAGTCACGTCCGGCGTCCAGGACCCGGCGGAGGGCAGCGGCGACGCCGGCTGCCTCGCCGTCACTGCCGTAGCGGCTCCTCGGCCAGAAGAAGCCCCGGAGCCCGTCCTTGCGGCGCCGGGGCACCACGTGGAGATGGACATGGGGGACGCTCTGGCTGATCTCGTCGTTGAGGGCCAGGAATGCCCCTTCGGCGTCGAGGGCCGGGCGCATGGCAGCGGCGATGCGCCGGCCGAGGGACCACATCGCCGAGGCCTGCGAGTCGGTCAGGTCGGCCAGGGTGGCGATGTGGGGGCGGGGGATGACGAGCGTGTGGCCGGCAAACACTGGCCGGTTGTCGAGAAAGGCGAGCAGATCGGCTTCGTCGGCCACCACATGGCCGGGCACCTCACCATCGCGGATGCGGTCGAAGATGCAGGTGGGCAATGTCCTCCCCGGAGATCGGTTGGGTCGGCGTCAAGGCTCGCGCGACGATGCAGGGATGAGCCACTCCTCCGTACCGTTCACCTCCGGCCCACCGGAGACCGTGCTGAGCCCGCCGCCGACCGAGGCCGCCGAGGCCCTGGTCGACGCTTTGGCCCGACCCAGCGACGAGCGTCGCGCCGCCGTGTCGGCCGTCGCTGCCGCCCGCCCCCGATACCTCGACGCCTGGGCCCGGCTGGCCGACCTGGCCATCGACAACGGTGAGATGGTCGAGTCCTATGCCTACGCGCGGGTCGGCTACCACCGCGGCCTGGACACACTGCGCGCCGAGGGCTGGCGAGGATCGGGGTACGTTCGCTGGATCCATGAGACCAACCGGGGTTTCCTCGGCAGCCTGGACGCCCTGCGCCGGGCAGCGGCGGCGATCGGTGAGGACGAGGAGGCGGCCCGCTGTGAGCTGTTCCTGGCCCAGCTCGACCCTGACGTCGGCCGGGACCGCAGCAGCCCCGGCGCCCGTCCTTGACGCCATCAGGCCGTTGGACCCGCCGGGTCCGGCCACCCGAGCCCGAGGTCGCTCCGCCGGGGCCGGGGGCCGTGGCCCTCGACGTCCACATCGCCGCGGTGGACGGCGGGGAACCGCAGCACCGCTGGCGGCCCCGGGCTGCGCACGCCCGGCCGGAGCAGGCCCCGCTGGACCAGATCGTCGGCCATCGCGTCGACGATCACTGGCACCTGGCCACCTATGGGCTGAGCGAGATCGACGCCAAGGAATCCCCCGATCCGGACGTCTCCGGCTGGGGCTTCGAGCTGACCGTGCGGGTGGAGGCTTCGGGCGACAGGGAGGAGGAACCGATGTGGGCGGTGGACCTGCTCACCAACCTCGCGGTCTATGTGTGGACCAGCCGCAACCCTTTCACCGCTGGGCACCACCTGGCCCTCGGTGGGCCCATTCGCCTCGGCACCGAGACCCCGCTCACGGCCGCCGTCGTGGTCAACGACCCGACCTTGGGCGCCATGACCGGCCCGTTCGGTTCCGTCGAGTTCTTCCAGATCGTGGGTGTCACCGCCGACGAGTTGGAGCTGTGCCGGGCGTGGAGCACCGACGGCGTGGTGGAGCTTCTCTGCGAGGAGGACCCCTTGCTCGTCACCCGGCTCGGCCGGTCGTCCACCCTCGACGATCCCGGCCGGCAGGCTGCGGTTGCCACTCGCCGGGCGGTGGACGGCGCATCGCTGACCGAGTTGCGGGTCGGCAGCCTGGAGCTGGAGCGCCGCGCCGGCCGGGGGACCGTCATCCGGCTGGGTGCGGGGGCGGCGACGGCGCTGGGCCCGGCCCTGCGCCGGGAGCTCGTCGGTGATGGAGCCTCCTTCGAGGTGGTGGGCGACGACTCCACGGTGGTCTTCCGGGTAGGCGAGGCGGGATGGAGTGGCGCCGGGCACCACGTCGACATCGCCGTGCCCCTGGCCGACATCGGCGCCCTGGCCGACCTGTTCGACGGGCGGACGGGCCGGGGGCGCCACCACGCCCTCCGTGACCTGCAGTTCCATGTCATCCCCTGACTGCTGTGTTCTTCCTGCCGTGTTCTTCAGGTCGTTGTGTGGGACCGCTGCGGAACTACGCAGTCCCATACCATCGTCGCAGTGAGCGTCCTTGTCCTCGGTGCCGCCCTCTTCGGCCTGGCAACCGGGTCGTTCCTCACCGTGGTCATCGGCCGTGTCCCGCACGGGCAGTCGCCGTTTGGTCTTCCGTCCTGCCCACAGTGTCGGGCCGGGATGAGCTGGCGCCTCCACGTCCCAATCGCGTCCTGGACCGTCCGGCGGGTCCGCTGTCGAGCCTGCCGGGCCCCCATCTCGGCACCCCACGCGCTCGTCGAGACCCTCACTGCTGGGGTGTTCGTGGAGGTCGCCCTCCGCTTCGGGTGGAGCTGGACCCTGCCCCCGGAGGCGGCCCTCGTCGCCGGGCTCGTGGCTCTGGCGTTCTGCGATCTGGACCACCTCGTCCTCCCCAAGCGCATCGTGTATCCCACGGCGATGCTGGTGATGGCCGGGCTCCTCCTGGCCGCAGCCGTCGAAGGGACCTGGCACCGCCTGACGGTGGCCCTGTCGTGCGCCGTTGTCGAGTTCACGGTGCTGTTCGCCGTCAACCTGGTGAGCCCCCGCTCGATGGGGCTCGGCGACGTGCGCCTCGGCCCCCTGATCGCCCTCGGCCTGGGCTGGTTGGGCGTGGAGGACGCAGTCATCGGCTTCCTCCTCGCCAACCTGATCGGCGCCGCAGCCGGCCTGGTGCTCATCGCGACTCGGCAGGCCTCGCGCCGGACGCCCGTCCCCTATGGGCTGTTCCTGGCCGCCGGAGCGGTGCTGACCATCGGCATCGGTGCCTGATCCACCGTCGCCCGCTCTGGGCACGGGGTCGGCCTCCGTCCTAGGCTCGGCGATGTGGCGGACGGTCGTGACGGGGCGGACCCCGACGAGTTCGACCGGCGTCGGCGGCGTGCCATGTGGACCATGCCATCAGGTCTCTACCTGTTGGGCAGCCGCTCGGGCGATGAGTGGAACCTGATGACGATCAACTGGGTGACCCAGGTCGCGGCCGATCCCAAGCTGGTCGGCGTGGGGGTGGAGGCCGACGCCGTGACCCACCGTCTGGTCGACGAGGGAGGGGCCTTCACCGTCTGCATCTTGCGGCGATCGGACCGAGCGGTGGTCCGCAAGTTCGTCCAACCCGCGACCCGCGACGCCGAGACCGGCGCCTTGAACGGCTTCGATGTCATCATCGCCTCGACGGGGGCACCCGTGTTCGCCGGCTCGGCGGCGTGGCTGGACTGCCAGGTCCGTCACCGCCTGGATCTCGGGACCCATACGTTCTTCGTCGGAGAGGTCGTCGACTGCGCCGCACCGGAGGCCGCCGACGTCGAGGTTCTCCGCATGGAGGACACCAGGATGAACTACGGCGGCTGAGCCAGGCGCGCTGCCCCGTCGCCGTCCGGGAGACCCACACCGGGGGGTGGTAGCACGCCCGATAGGCTCACGAGTGACAAGGAGGTGGGTGCTGGCATCGTCAGCGACCGCTGTCCGACACCTTGGTGTCGGCATCGGCGAGGATCACCGTGAGCATGCTCAGGCGCGCAACGGGGTCGTTGTTGCCTACCAGGGCCTGGCGTATGCGCTGGCCGCCCGGTTCGCCCAGCGCGGCGAGGAGCTTGACGATCTCAACCAGGTAGCCATGATCGGCCTGGTCAAGGCAGTGGACCGCTTCGACCCGGACCGGGGAGTGGCGCTCACCACCTTCGCCTCGGCCACCATCCTGGGAGAGCTGAAGCGTCACCTCCGGGACCGCAGCTGGTCGGTGCGCCTGCCCCGACGGGTCCACGACCTGCACCTCGGCGTGCAGCACAGCATCGACCAGCTCAGCCAGGATCTCGGTCGGTCACCGGTCATCTCGGAGATCGCCGCCGATGTGGGTGCGACCCCAGGAGATGTCGTCCAGGCGATCGACGCCGGCGGGTTGCGCCACAATTCTCCCCTCGAAGGTCCCTCGCCCGCCGGCGTCGACGGGAACGGAGTCGGGTCCTTCCTCGCCGACCCGAGCAGCAACCTGGCCGATGTTGACAGCCGGTTGAGCCTCTCACCCCTGCTGGATCGCCTCCCAACCCGCCAGCGCCAGGTGCTGGCCCTGCGCTTCGGGATCGGCTGCAGCCAGAGCGAGATCGCCCGCCGGATCGGTGTCAGCCAGATGCAGGTCTCCCGCCTGCTGTCGAAGAGCCTCCTTCAGCTGCGGACCTGGGCCGGGGAGCCCTTCTCTTGAGCGGAGCGGACCTGGTCGTCGACAAGGACGCCTTGGTAATGGTGACCGACCGCTTGATCGGCGTCGACCGCTACGCGCTCGACACCGAGT